>JANMAA010000009.1:0-30179 GCA_031359215.1 Acidobacteriota bacterium
CTGATTTCGGTTTGGAGAATTTCGGTGGCTTCGGTGATGGTTGTTTCGTTAATTTCTTTACCGCGCAAGTGTTCGGAAGTTTTTCGCAAATATAAAGGTGTCGCAAAAACTCCGCCGACGGAAACGTGCGCGTGTTCGATTAAATCATCTGCAACTTTCAGCGAAATCGCCGTATTGACCGAAGCGATGTCGAGATATGTGCGCTTGCAGACTTTTTCAAAATTAAAATGCGTGAAATCTTTTCGGAAACGGATTTTCGAGATGAATTCGCCCTCGGATTTGGCGAGTTGTTTATAGCCGAGATAGAAATCTTTTAATTTTATCGTTCGGGTTTGCGAAGTTGAATTATTCGCTGCCGCAGATGTTGCGGGCAGTTCGATTTCTGCATCCAAAGCAAGAAACCACACGGTCATATCGCCGATTGGCGAAGCGTTGACGAAGTTTCCGGCGAGCGTCGCCATATTGCGAATCGGCGTTGATGAAACGAGTTTGAGATGTTTGTAGAGGTTCGGAAAAAGACGGTTGATAGCTTCCGATTCGAGCAAATCCGTGACGACGACGGACGCACCGAGTTCGATAAATTCGTCCGTTTCATTGATAAATTGCAAATCATCATTGCTGAACAGATTTTCCGCCGCCGCGTAAACCATTTCCTCCGGGTTCTGCACATATAAATCCGTGCCGCCGCCGACGAAAGGTTTTCGGGTTTTGATAATCGTTTTCGGATAACCGCCGTCGCTTTTGTCCGACACGCCGAATCTTTCCGTGTGCGGTTTTGCGGGTTCAATATTTTCGACAGGTTGATTTCGCAAAGTTTCGAGACGATTTTTGATAGCGGCGAACGATTCGGGAACGATGCCTTTTTCGATCGCGAAATCAATGCGCGTTTGTCCGTTTTTTTGATTCAAAATCTTCGTCAAACTTTCCGCCGCACGTTCGATTGATTTGTAACCCGTGCAGCGGCAAATATTTCCGTCAATTGCGGAAATCGCGGATTCAACCGTTTTCGGCGTGTCGTCAATGCAGAAATTCGTCAAAGACATCACGAAACCGACCGTGCAGAACCCGCACTGCGTTCCGCTGTTCTCGACCATCGCAGTTTGCACTTCGGTCAATTCGTCGCCTTTTTTGTTGATGCCTTCGACCGTCACGATGTGTTTGCCGTTCGCATTGGCGAGCGGCATCAGACACGAAGTTTGCGAGCGATATTTCACTTTTTCGCCCGAAACTTCGCCGACCAAAATCGTGCAGGCTCCGCAATCGCCTTCACGACAGCCGATTTTCGTGCCTTTGAGATTTTTGTGATAACGCGCAAAATCAAGTACGGTCGCGCCTTTCGGCAGTTCGGTTTTGATTTCTTTGTCGTTCAAAATAAATTTAATCATCTTTGAAATGGATAACGGATAATGGATAACGGATAATTAAGAAAATGTGTAATTGATTAGGACTGGAGCGCAAGCAGCTTGCTTGCCCCGTTCGAGCAAAGCAAGAACGGGAAACGCCCGTATAGAAATCAAGTTGAATATAGAAATCGAGTTGAATCGCGTTCGGGCGGTCGCGCCTGTTTTCGCAAAAGCCTCAAACGCGCGGGCAAACAAGCTGCTTGCGCTCCGGTCAACAACCTAATCAGTTACGAAAATGTTTTACATTATCCACTATCCATTATCCATTATCCGTTATATTAAAATTTTCTTATTAAAATCACGCCGACCGTAATCAAAGCCGCGCCGAAAACACGATAAATATTGATCGGTTTTTCGGGAACGCCGAGCCAGCCGAAATGGTCAATCAGAAGTGTGACGAGCATTTGTCCGCCGATTGCCAGACTAAATGCGAGCGCGACACCGATGCGCGGCACGACCGTCGCCATAACCGAGACGAAAAACGCGCCGAGAAATCCGCCGATCCAAACAACCAACGGCGCATCTTTTGCCGCCGCCATATTGCTCAGAGGCACGCCCGTCAAAATCATATAAACGAACAGCGCAACAGTTCCGACCGCAAATGAAATGAATGCGGCGGAAATCGGACTGCCGACAAAACCCGCGAGTTTACTGTTGACGGTCGCCTGCGTCGGCATCGCCATTCCCGCGAGAATTGCGAGAAAAATGAAAAAGTAATTGTTAAAAAATGAACTCACTTTGTAATGGTAAATGGTAAATGATGAATGATGAATTAAAGATTTAATTCATCATTCATCATTTACCATTAGATTTAGTATTCTGTTTTGTTCGTTTTATTTGCCCAATTTTCAAAAACCGTTAAGCCTTTGTCGCGTAGAAAATTGATGCTTTTGATATGACGTGCTTCGATCGGACGTTCGATTTCTTCATAAATAAATTGGTCGTCAAAACCGATATTTGCCGCATCTTCGCGGGTGCAGGCAAAGAAAATTTGTTTTGGACGCGCCCAATAGATCGCGCCCAGACACATCGGACAAGGTTCGCAAGAAGTGTAAACCGTGCAATCATCGAGTTGAAAAGAATTTATTTTTTGACAAGCGATTCTGATGGCGACGATTTCGGCGTGGGCGGTCGGATCGTTGGTCGAGGTTACGCAGTTAAAGCCTTCACCGATGATTTCGCCGTCTTTGACAACGATAGCACCAAATGGTCCGCCGGCGTTTTCTTCAATACCGCTTTGCGCCAAACCAATTGCCTTGAGCATAAAATACTCGTCTTGTTCAGTCATTATTTATTTTTTACAGTTAGTTTTTCGGTTTTACTTTTATCTCGAAAAGATTTTTCCAGTTCTTTCCGGTTATGAAAATTCTGTCGTTTTGTGCATCATAAGCAATACCGTTGAGCGTATTTTCAGGACCGCGCTCAACATCTTCGGGAGAAATTCCATCCAGATCGATCCAACCGAGAAGTTTGCCGCTGTTCGGATCAATCCGCGCAATATAATTCGGTTTGCCGAGAATAGCAGGTTCTTCCGAGTGCCAGACATTTGCCCAAAGTTCGCCTTTGATATATTCGAGTTCGTTTATCT
Organism: Acidobacteriota bacterium; assembly: GCA_031359215.1. Classification (GTDB taxonomy): domain Bacteria; phylum Acidobacteriota; class Blastocatellia; order Pyrinomonadales; family Pyrinomonadaceae. Next base: position 2,992 of record JANMAA010000009.1, read on the forward strand.
GCATCAGCGGCTTGCCGTCTTCGCGCAAGACAACGAGAGTTTTAACCGTTTGGAAAGTTTCAGGATCGACAACGCGGATAACGTGTGTGCTGTCGGTCATAAACATATTTTTGCCGTCGTTGGTCAATCCCCAGCCTTCGCCCGCATAGGTAAATTCTTTGAGCAATTTGAAGGTTTCCGCCTCGTAAACAAAACCTCTGCCTTCGCGCCACGTCAATTGATAAATCTTTCCGTTAAGGATAGTTGCCCCTTCGCCGAAACTGTCCGTTGGTATTTTGTGCTGCTGAACCGTTTTGCCGCTGTCGAGTTCGACCTTTCGCAGATCGGATTTCCCTTCCTGTCCGGTGCTTTCATACAAAAATCCGTTATAAAAAAACAGCCCTTCGGTAAATGCTTTTGGATCGTGTCTGAAAGTATTGACGATTTCATAAGTATAAACCGGCAGGCTCGAATCTGTGTTCACCGTATTTGCCGGCGTTTTATTGACGGTCGAATTCATATTGGGACGCGACTGATTGTTACCGCACGCGGTCGATAATATAAGAAAAAATAAAATAAAATAAAGACGCATAAATTTATGTTCAAGGTTTCAGGTTCAAAGTTCAAGGCTTTAGGTTTCAGATTTAACCTTTGAACTTTGAACCTTGAACTGTTTTTTTAAGTGCTTTCTCAATTGCTTTTCTAAAACTTTCCACCGAAAGTGCGCGGACTTTTACGCCGTTGACAAAAATAGTCGGTGTTCCCGTAATTCCGTAATTTTTACCGTCTGCCATATCTTTGCGAACATCGGCGGCATATTTTTCGCTTTCCAAGTCTAAATCAAATTGCTTCCGATTTAAACTCAAATCGGCGGCATATTTTTTGAGCGAATCCATATCCAAAGCCGTTTGATTTTTATACAAGATTTCCGTGTATTCAAAAAATTTGCCCTGAGCGTTTGCCGCATTTGCCGCCAGTGCAGCGCGAAAAGCATTGGCGTGGATGTTGGTCAAAGGAAAATCGCGGACGACGAAGCGGATTTTATTGCCGTATTCCGCTAATACTTTTTTCAAAACCGGATGCACTGCCGAACACGCCGGACATTGGAAATCGGTGAACATCACGACCGTTACGGGTGCAATTTGTTTGCCCTGTGAAGGCTGATTTAGCGTCGAGATATTTTGCACATTCTGTGCCGGTTCTTTCAGGAAAAATTTCGCGTTGTATTTTTTGAAAAGTTTATCGCGCAAGGCATTTTCTAATCCATTACGTTCTTCGTCAGAAAAATCGTGCAATTTATTGGTGATTTCACTGCCGATAAAATCACTTATTCCGACATTTTGCGCTTTCGCTTCCGCCGCCAGCAAAGAAGAATAAACGATCTGTTCGAGCGATTCGCGCAACTGATCGTAAAATTCGGCTTCCAGATCGTAAAGCGATTGTTTGTTTTTCGCCGCGAAATCGGCAACCGTAACCGGCTTTCCGCTAATTGTTGCTAAAACATCCGACGGCTTGAGATTAGGCGCGTTGACATCCTTGCCGATCGCCGTTTTGTATTTCACCTTTAGATCGGAAATGTATTCCGCCAAAGCCTTTTGCTCTGGTTCACGGCGCAGGAAGGCAACAATTTGCGGACGAACTTCAGCCAAGGTTTTGTCGCCGATAGCAGCCTGATTCGCGTCGAAAATTTTCTGTATTTCTTCGTCGGTCGGCGCGGGAATTTTATTATTAACATCAACTTCGATCAGTTTTTCTACGGTCAATTTCCGCGTATTCGATTCTGTTTGAAATAAAGCATCGGCGATTTGCTGTTCGAGCATTGCCTGACGAATTTCGCCAAGCCTTTTCGGAAAATTTACAACCGCTTCCCCGACTTCCGGCGTAAGGTCTTTTGCCGTAAAATTTTGCCCGTTTGCCGTCGCTAAGACTTTATCGGCTTTTTGAGCGAACAACCCGAAAGTTAATGTCAATAAACAAAGAAATGTTCCGAAAAATTTCATAATTTTATTTTAATGCAAAGACGCAGAGACACAGAGATTAAAAGGTTAAAAAATACTTGATTTTTAGTCTTCAAATTTTAGCAGTTCTTTAACAACTCGAACCGCTTCATTTTCACCCGGCGCACCAAAAATTTCGGGATGAAAAATTTTGGCTAAAATCTCCACTCCGTCAACAATGCGCGGCGCGGGACGGGAAAAATAAGAACTCGCATCCATTGCCCAAATTTCACCATTTTGAAACGCGGGAATTTCCCTGAAAGATGCGGGAAAAGCCGTGTTCGGTAATTGTTTTAAAATATCTTTAATGTAATAACCGCAGGGAATTAAAACCAAAATCTCAGGCTTTGATTCGATAATTGCCCGATAAGTTGTCGTTACCGATTTTTCGCCCGCTTTGCCGAGCAAACAATTTCCACCGGCGGTCCCGACCTGTTCGGGTGTCCAATGTCCGGGCGCAAACGGCGGCTCAAGCCATTCGAGCATAAAAACCTTCGGGCGATTTACCTGCCCGCTGACGCAGGCGGTTCTGACAATTTCGAGGCGGCTTTGTAAATCAGTAACGACTTCTTCGGCTTTTTCGGAAACGCCGCAAAGTTCGCCGACGGTCTTGATGTTTTGGAAAATGTCTTCAATCGTATTCGGCTCGAGCGATACAACCTTGGCATCGGCGACATACATTTTTGCCGCTTTTTCGACTATTTTGTAACTGACCGCGCAAACATCGCAAAGTTCCTGCGTAATTATCAAATCAGGATTTAATTCCTGCAAAAGATTCGTGTTCAGATCGTAGATCGAACCGTGTCCGTCAAGCTGTGAGCGCACGGCATGGTCAATTTCCGCGCTCGACATCGTTTCGTGCGAAATCCGGCTTGCCGTCAAATGCGGCTTATCAATAATTGACAGCGGAAAATCGCACTCGTGCGTGATGCCGACGAGATTTTCTTCCAAGCCGAGAGCGCAGACGATTTCGGTTGCCGAAGGAAGCAGCGAGACAATTTTCAGTTTGGATTTTTTCTGCATAAAATATAGTGAAAGCGAGTTTGTAGCCGGTGTCAAATCTTTACGCGAATTTTTTCTTGCTTTTTATGAACGATTTAAGGTATCTTGAGTGGCGTAAATTAAAAGAAGTTAGTTGCAAAGCATTAAATGCGCGTTTTAGGAATTGATCCGGGAAGTGAAACGCTCGGTTGGGGTGTGGTTGAAGGCAGCGGATTAAAATATTCGCTGGTCGATTTCGGCACGGTCAAATCCAGCCCGCGTGAGCAATTTTCCAAACGTCTTTTGAAGATCAGCGACGGCATAGAAGCGGTCATCGCCAAATATCAGCCGGATGTCATATCGGTTGAAGAAGCGTTTTATGCAACCAATGTCAAAGTCGCGCTCAAACTCGGACAAGTTCGCGGCGTAGTGCTTTTAATTGGCGAAAAATCGAATTTGGAGATTTCCGAATTCAGTCCGCGCTTGATAAAGCAAACAGTGGTCGGTTATGGAAATGCCGAAAAACATCAGGTTCAGGAAATGGTGCGGCTGCTTTTGAAGATGAAAACCGTTCCGCAACCGCACGACGCAGCCGACGCGCTGGCAATTGCGATTTGTCATTTTCATCACGCCCGTATTCAAGGCAAAATTAAAAATCTGATAAAATAATCCCTATCCCCAATCTGACTTAACTTTACAGGAGAATTTTTATGAAATGCTCAATTTCACTTGTTTTTCTATTCGTTTTTCTCGCTTTTACTTGTAATCTCGAAGCGCAAAAACGGCGTGTTTTGACCAAACCGAAGGTCGCGCAAAAAACTGTTTCAAATACTAATACGGCGGTTGTAGTTGACGAACGATTAGCGGTTTTACGCGTCGAACCGAGTCTTTTTGCCAAATCGGTCCAACGTATGCGGCTTGGCAGAACAGTAACAATTTCAGGTTCAAAGGAAGCCGACGGCGTTACATTTTACCGTGTCAAAGCCTTGCCTAATAATATCGGTTGGGTTCAGGCGGAAGCGGTTTTCGGCAAATTCCGGCGCGGCGATGATGAACGGTTTGCGCGGCTCATTCAGGCTTCCGATGATTTCGGGCAGATCGAATTAGCAACCGTTTTCCTCGAAACATTTACCGATTCTTCGCTTCGTCCGGCAATTCTGTTGCTGTTGGGAGATTTGGCTGAAGAAGTCTCTTTGAAACTTTCCAATGATGCAACCCGAAGACTCAACCGCCGCGAGATGGCGGCATCGGGCGCACCGCTTCATAGTTTTTATCTGAATTACGTTTCACTCGACCGCTATCGCCGCATCGGTATCGTTTTTCTTTTCAATTCGAGTGTAAAACAGTTTCACTATGACGGCGCAAGTTGGCGCGAGATCATCGGTAAATATCCTAAATCTGCCGAAGCGGTCGAAGCAAAAAAAAGAATGGACACGCTCGGTGAAAAGATGGAACAGAAAGCAAAATAATTTTTTTTCAGATTATTTTTGCCGTTGGTCTATTTATCCGCGCTAAGCTAAAATCAATTTGTATAAATTGATGAACGCGCTAAATTCAGCATCGCTGATAAATCTTTTAGGCTTTACGGTCGGAGTCGCGCTTTATGCACTTCTGCTGATGATGGTTGTGCGTCATCGCCGGATAAAAGCTGGATTTCCGTTTGATTTTCTGCTTTTGGCGACAGCGATATTGGGCTTGCTGTGGAACATCGGCGAACTTTCGGTTTTCATTTGGAAGGACTTCGGCACATATCGGGTTTCGCCTATTCTTTTGGCAATTTCTTATTCCGCACTCGGATTTCTACCTTCGGTCGTCGTTCATTCAGCCTGGAAAAACTCGGATAATGAAAATTCAAATATCGGCTGGCTGACATTTTCAGCCTATAGTTTAAGCACTTTTGCGAGTTTGATTCATTTTCAATCGGCGATTTTTTCCAACGTCGCGCCTTCAGGTCCGGCTTTGCAGATTTTGACATTCGGTTCACTTGCTTTGTTAGTCGGATTATTAATTTTTAGCTTTCGTCAAACGCTTGAGAAAAAAGCGGTTTGGATCGCGGCTTTGCTTGTTTTTGCAGTTTCGGCGTTGCATTTGAATTCACACAAGGAAGAAACATCTTGGCTGGTTGAACTAATCGCTCATCAATCTTCTTTGCCGCTGGCATTGGCTATTTTATTGCAGGATTATCGTTTTGCCTTTGCCGATTTATTTTTGAAACGCGCACTTTCCTTACTGTTGCTTACTTCGACAGCCTTCGGTCTATATGTTTTTGCCGCCGCACCGTTTCTTGCCCTGCACGAAACGCACAATAAAAACGATGTGCAGGCGATTAGCATTTTATTGACTTTTTGGATTGCAACGGCTTTGATCTATCCGACTTTGCACCGCTTCGCCGTTTGGTTAGTTGATAAAATAATCCTGCGGCGTTCCGATTATAAAAAACTACATACCGAAATTGCTCAAACGGTTGAAAAAATCAATGAAACAAAAGCAGTTTTAGATAAAGTTTGCGAAAAATTGGCAACTGCTTTGACTGTCAAAAACGCGGATTGGAACGAAATTTTTCAAAGCGAAATCAAGTTGCCGACGGTGGAATTCACTTCAAGATCTGCGGAAATCTTCGTTCCAACGGCGGAATCACCATTTTACAAAATTCGATTGAAAGATTTTGTCGGCGGACGGCGACTGCTTTCCGCCGAGATTGAAATGCTCGAAACGGTTGCGCTCGTGGCGGCGCGGCGGATCGATAATTTGCGCGTCACCAATGAACGGCACGAACAGGAGATTCAAGCCCAAGAATTCAGCAAACTTGCCGCCGAAGCCCAGCTTCGCACATTGCGGGCGCAAATCAATCCGCATTTTCTATTCAACGCGCTGACGACCATCGGCTATTTGATCCAAACCGCACCCGAAAAAGCTTTTGATACCTTGATGAAACTAACGTCGTTGTTGCGGCGTGTTCTAAAATCGAGCGGCGAATTTTCCACACTCGGCGAAGAAATCGAACTGATAAATTCGTATTTAGAGATCGAACGCGCCCGCTTTGAAGAACGATTGAAAATTGAAATCAACGTGCCGAAAGATTTGGAAAAACTGCGCGTGCCGGCACTGATTTTGCAGCCTTTGGTCGAAAACGCCGTCAAACACGGTATCTCGAAACAAAAAAGCGGCGGAGAAGTGAAGATTTCTGCCAAACTGGAAAACGAAAATAATTTCGTTTTTCTAAAATTAAGCGTCGCGGATTCAGGTTTTGGCGCGAACGAAAATGATTTTTTGCAAATGCGGAAAAATGGTTTCGGCTTAAATAATATCGAACAAAGATTGCGCTCTTACTACGGAAAATCGGCACATTTGACGATTAAAAGCCAAATTGGAAAAGGCACAAAAGCAGAAATAACATTACCGATTTCAGATACTACAAACCGCAAGAACGATGGAAATTCTATTGTTTCCGACATTTCTGTGGTTTAAGTTTTTATTTCAGGGATTTTAGAATCAGGTGCAAATTAGTTGAAGAAAGTAAATGAAAGTAACAATTGGACAAATCAACACGACTAACGGCGACATCGAAGGCAATATAGCTAAAGTTTTATCGGCAATCAAACAGGCAAAAGCGGATAATTCCGATCTGGTCGTTCTGCCCGAAGGCGCAACACACGGCTACACTTCGCAGGATTGGTTTCTTGATAAAGATATTGTTGCGGACGTTGAAGAACCGCTCAAAAAGATAATTCCGGCAACAAACGGCATAACGGCGATTGTCGGGACATTTCGCCGAACAAATAATCCGAACGGTCGGAGATTATTCAATTGCGCCGCTGTTATTCATAACGGCGAACTACTCGGTTATGCCGACAAAAGCCTTTTGCCCGAATATGATGTTTTTGACGATCCGCGTTATTTTGAACCATCAGATGTGAGGAGTATGTTCGAGATTAACGGGCGCAAAATCGGTGTCGTTGTCTGTGAAGATTTCTGGAATGACAAAACCTTTTGGAAAGAGAGGCTTTATGACGAAGACCCGACGGATGAATTGATAATGCGTGGCGCGGATTTGATCGTTTCGATAAACGCTTCACCGTTCAATAAAGGCAAGATCAAACTTCGTTGCGATATGGTCGCGCATCGGGCAAAATCACAGAAAAAACCGATCGTTTTCGTCAACCTCGTCGGCGGTAACGACGGAATTATTTTCGACGGCGCGAGTCTGATCGCTGACGAAGAAGGCGACATTATCCTGCAGGCGACGGCGTTTGAGGAATTTGTCGAAACGGTCGAACTCGATGTCAGAAAGCCTGATTCGCGCGGAATTACGGGCAATGAATGTGAAACGATTCGGCAGGCGTTGGTTTTAGGAATCAAAGATTACGCGGCGAAAAATCGTTTCACCAAAGCCGTTCTCGGACTTTCGGGCGGAATTGATTCGGCATTGGTCGCAACTTTGGCTTGTGAAGCGTTGGGCGCGGAAAATATTTTGTCGGTGATGATGCCGTCGCCATTTTCATCGGAAGGAAGCATTAAACATTCGGAAGTCTTGGCGAAAAATCTCGGAATGCCGACACGCTTGGAGCCGATCTCTTCGGCGTTTGAAGTTTTACTAAAACAGATGAACCTGCATAAACCGACACACGGCGGCGAAAATCTCGCGGCGGAAAATATGCAAAGTCGTTTGCGCGGTGTAATTTTAATGACGATTTCCAACGCCGAAGGTCGGCTTGTTTTAGCGACCGGCAACAAATCGGAACTCGCCGTCGGTTACTGCACGCTTTACGGCGACACGAATGGCGGTTTGGCAGTGATAGGCGATGTTTTGAAAACGGAAGTTTATCAAATCTGTCGGCACATCAACGAAAGTGCCGGACGCGAAATTATTCCCAACGATATTATTGATAAAAAGCCGTCCGCCGAACTCGCGCCGAACCAGTTTGACCAGGATTCCCTGCCGCCATACGATTTGATGGACAAGGTTTTGAAGCGGTATTTTGAGGATAAATTCTCGCCCGAAGAAATTGTCGCCGAAGACAACGATTCGCGTCTTGTTTATGATTTACTCAACAAAGTCGAATCGCCCGCCAACGAATTCAAACGCCGCCAACTTCCACCGACGCTAATTATTTCCAAAAACGCCATCGGCATCGGGCGCAGACGACCTGTAACGCATAAATATCGAAGAACCGAAAGATAATCAAGCAGAAAACAGAGATTGTTTTTTTACCTTGTTTAGCTTAAAATTCTCTCGATTTACACAAATTGTTTTTTCCACATATTCTCTATGGAAAGTAAAGTATTCGAATTTCTGCTACGAATCGGTTTTACAGTAGATGACATTGAGGAATTCTACGAAGAAAACTATGATTTCGTAGAAAAAGACGGCAGAAAAACTCGCGGTCCCGATTGTTTGTATGCAATTGTCCAAGAAGATGAGGATTGGGTAGAACTCAGCGAATCAGATAAACCCATCGAGGCTTATTGGGAAGAAGGTTGGGTTGCCGATTTCGCTCTTTTTCAGCGTAACAATTATGATGTTTACCAAGGCAGTTACCGAAAGACTTTTCCAACCAGATACAAACTGCCGAACTTTAAACTTACAAAAAGCATGTGCCGCATTTTGAAGAAAAACGAAGACTTAAAAACCATTATTCGTCCACTTCGGATAACGCCGGCAAAATCTAATCTGCGCGACATCTACCATTTTTTACGTTTCGGTGAAACACCGCAGAAATCTTTATTGGAACATTACAAATATATTGTGACAAATATATTGTGAACTATCCGACAAAGTTGATGGAACTCTGCATTTTCAAAGAAAACAGCCTCGTTGCGTGCAGTATATTTGAAGTCGGCAACTATGCAATTTATGGCAATACAGGATTTTGGGATTTAAATGAAAAGTCTCGCAGTTTGGGAACTCTGACGATTTTGCTGGAAATTCAATACGCACTCAAACACAATATGTTTTATTATTATCTGGGACATTTCTACGCACAAAATCCGAATTATCACTACAAAACCCGGTTTAGCGGACTTGAACTTTACGATTGGGATCACGACTATTGGGTGGACTTCAATTGCCGACCGCGAATCAAGGAAATGCTCAAACAAAAACTTCCGCGTCGTAAATATGACTGATATGGAAAATGACAGATTAAAACTGTTCAATACCGAACTCGTCAAAACAATTGTTGTTATGAATAGCGATGAGTTGTGGGATTTTCTACTTGAAAATGAAGCGCGAATAAAGTATTTGACACAGAATAATGTTGCGCCGAAACTTCAGGTGGCAAGCGGTTTTCTTTACGCTTATCCACACGGAATGGACTGGTTCAAAAAACATTTTTTGAATCATATAGAAAATTACCGGGAAGGCGTAATTTATACGCTCGTGTTGGATTTCTGCTTTAATGACGAAGCGATTAGACTGGATTATTGGGCAAGATGCGGCTATTTGGATAATGCTGATTCGTGCGATGTAATAACTTCTGACGAGATAATGCCGCCGGTTGACGAAGATTCGGAAGAAGCTTGTTATAGAAAATTCTTTCATCTGCTCGAATTGCATCACGTCGAAAATATTATTCAAGCAATGGAAAACAACTTTGACAAACTAACCGATAACACTCAAGAAGATATAAACAAAATCAAGGAAATGAAGGAATTCTGCGTAAAAAATGATGATTTCAAGGTCATATACAGTTACGACATTCGATAAATAGCTTTTTACAATCAATAAATGATTATCTACATTCGATAAATGGCAAATTACAATCAATTAACGACAAGTAACAATCAGTTAGCGGCAATTTAGAGGCAATAAATTGCTAGTTACACCCAATTATTAAGCAATTACACTCAATTAATTGACGCTTACATCAAAAGAATTGATATTTACAGTTGATAAATTGAGTTTTACATCAAATAAATTGCCTGGGTCAGTCAATTATTTGAGCGTGTCAGTCGAAAAATAGTTCGTGTCAGTAAAGAAATTGAGTTTATCGGTCAAAGAATTGACTTTGACACAAAGAAATCAGTTAAAATGTGAGTTAGGGAAATTTATCAAATGTCACAGATAACTTTACAAAACGCCGAAAAAAGTTGGACGGAGATTTTGCGTAAAGCATTGGAAGGGGAAGAAACAATCATCGAACGCGACGGTAAACCCGTAGCGAAAGTTTCGCCGGTCAAAGCAGACGAAGATTGGTTCGGAATGGACAACGGCAAAATTTGGATTGCCGATGATTTTGACGAAACGCCGCAGGAAATTATTGACGCTTTTGAAGGAAAAAAATTGGATGAAAATTTCCCTCGGCGCAAACGCCGTCCTGATCGCCACCATCAACATCGCCGGTGGATTTCTCGTTACAAATCGAATGCTGGCGATGTTTCGGAAGTAGAAATGATTCTACGCTACTGTTTGATACACAAGTCAAATAATATTTGAGTAAATCTCTATGAATACAGGGCAATTGCAAAGTCGGAAAGTGCCGAATAAATCTATCAGTTATCATCTCGCATCTCGCATCTATTCCGAATCATTTTCGTTTTTACTTCGGAATAGCTGAGAGGTTTAACCACACTTGCAGACTTTGCAAGAGCCGTGTCTATGAATAAACAAATGGTTTCAAGAAAAATCCTTTTATACATATTTATAGTTATCGCAATAATAGCGGCTGTAAGTTTTGTTTATTACTATCACGCTTACTATTGTTTTTTTGAAGACAAATCAAAAGACACTTTAATTATTGAAAGCGCTAAGGCTTTATTACAGCTTGCCGGAGTTGCTGCCTTAGGTGGATTATTCAAATTTCTATATGACGAAGCAACGGAAGAGCGACGCAAACAGGATGCCGCTAATGATATTCGGAAAGGTTTACTCAATGATTTGATAGATGCTCGTTCTAACATCGAAGAAGCTAGAAGGAATTATCTAATGGAAATACCTCTACAAGATTCTTATGATAAATACAAAGAAACAATTTTAAAAATTCTTGAAGCTCGACTTAAATTAGCCCGTATTTGGAATGATATTAAAACATCAGGTTATTTGTTTTCTAATCATGCCTGTATTTTAAATAAAATTGGTAAAATGAAAGATTATTTAGAAGGATTGATAAATGAGTATGAGAACGCACTAAAAGAATTCTCGGAAACAAAAAAACCAGAGGATGAGTTAAAGAAAAGAGAAAAATTTAGCGAATTTATTAACGAATTTACTGAGAGAAAAAAAACTGAAGACAATAAAGCGGGGACATTGAAAGAATTTATTAGTAAAGACCTGACAAGCAAATACATCAAAAATTTTCTTGATGTTGCCTATCGTCCGGCAGTAGAAGAAATGCGGAAAGAGGTGTTTCGCGCTCGTAAAGTAAATCCGGATGAGAAATATGTAGATTCAGATAAGAAATGTAAAGATTCAGATAAGAATAAGGCAGATGAATCTCAAAATAACAAATCGAATATAACTAACATATAGAAAAATAAATGCGAGAAAGTTTAATCACGATTGCATACATCGCCGCGAGTGTGTTGTTTATTATGAGCCTTTGCGGTTTGTTATGATAGAACGGATTTATGATTAGTGTTACCGAAAAACAACCGGAATTATTTAAAACTCCGGCAAAGCGTCGAATTGCGAATGATAAAGAATCGGTCGGGATGATTTATCAGAATGCCCATGGAAGTCTGTTTCAGGGGAACAGTTTTGAATGGCTGAAAACTCTCGCAGCGGAAAGCGTTGATTTAATATTTGCCGATCCGCCTTACAATATCAACAAAGCCGATTGGGATAAATTTGAGAGTCAGGAAAAGTATATCGAATGGTCAATGCGCTGGATCGAACAGGCTTCGCGGATTTTGAAAAAAACGGGAACGCTTTATATTTGCGGTTTTTCCGAGATTCTGGCGGATTTGAAACATCCTTCAATGAAGTTTTTCAAATCGTGTAAATGGCTGGTTTGGTATTACAAAAACAAGGCGAATCTGGGCAACGATTGGGGACGTTCGCACGAAAGCATTCTGCATTTTAGAAAAAGCAAAGAACAGACTTTTAATGTTGATGACGCGCGAATTTCTTATGGCAAACATACGCTAAAATATCCGGCGCATCCGCAGGCGGAAACGAGCCAGTATGGAAACGGCGGAAAGCGCAAAGACGTTTGGACACCGCATCCGTTGGGCGCGAAACCGAAAGATGTGATCGAAACGCCGACGACCTGCAACGGAATGGAGGAATCAACGCCGCATCCGACGCAGAAACCGGAAGAACTCGTCAGAAAATTTATTCTCGCGTCTTCAAACGAAAACGATGTCGTTCTCGATCCTTTTTCCGGTTCGGGGACGACTTTGGTTGCGGCGGAACAATTCAACAGAAAATGGCTCGGTTGCGAGATCAGCGCGGAATATAACGAATGGGCGATTCAGAGATTGAAAAATGTTCAGCGAAAGACGAAAAATCAATGGATCGAATTTGACCGGACAAACGAAAAAAGGCGGAATTCGATTCGATGAAGATTACGGAACTTGTAGCAAAGGCTTGCGATAAAAGCAAATTTTTAAAGCCGACCGATTACATAAATTTTGCGAAAGAATATCTCGAATACATCACGGATAATCTGCAAGCCGTCATCGTTTCCAAAAACGAAAATCATTACCGATTTTTCCAGTATAACGAAGAAGCATCTTTCAATGTTACCCGACCGATTAATTCGCGTTTAATGTATAATTTCGCGGATTTTGAAAAGCAAAGCGCGGAATTTTTGAGAGTTTTGATTGATGTCGAAGCGAATGACAGCCGGGAAAATCGGGAAATAATAAACCGAACGATTTACACGGCGCAAAAATGTATCGGCGCGACACTCGACGCGCTTCCGGCAAACAGATCGAACACGGCGAGAAAGATAAACGGCGATTTGTTTGAAAGATTTATTCGTTTGATAATCGCAAAGGTCGGTGTGAGCGTAACCGATGGAACAATTGCAATTCCCGTAAAAGCTGAAGGCGAAACCGCTTTTTTTATGAAGTATCAACACGATCTGATTATCAAAGTTGACGAAGATATAAAAGCCATCGGTTCGGTAAAAACTTCGAGCAAAGATCGAATTGACAAAATTTTCGTTGATAAATTTTTACACAACAAACTTACGGAAATTGATACGCCGCATTTTGCCGTTTTCCTCAACGACGTTCAAAGAAAAGGCGCGGACGGAAATTACGGCATCAATTCAACTTTTTTGCCCGGACATTTCAAAGGTTACACGGTAAAATTAAATCCTTTAGACGGCGTTTATTATTGCGATATTCGCCCGAATATGTTGACCGAAAGCATTTTGAAAAACCACATTAAAACATTCGATAATTTTCTTTTTACGGATATTTGGAAATTTCTGAAATAAAAATTTTATGCGAGAAAGTTTAATGACCATTGCATAAATTGGCGCGATCACGTTTAATGGTTCGATTACCGCGTTTGGCAAACTGCAATGCACGCTTTCGAGCAAACTGCCTGAATCACCGTAAGTTAATTTATGAAACTTTTAATCGCCAACGGTCATTTGATTGACCCGACGGAAGGACAAAACAGCGGGAAAAATCTGTTAATCGAAGACGGTAAAGTCGTCTCGTGGCTTGGGCAGAATGAATCCGCGCCTGAAGATGCGGAGGTTTTCGATGCGTCGGGGATGATTGTCGCGCCCGGATTTATTGATTTGCACGTTCATCTGCGCGAGCCGGGACAGGAGCATAAGGAAACTATTGCCAGCGGCTGTGCGGCGGCGGTTGCGGGCGGTTGGACGAGCGTTTGTCCAATGCCGAATACGCAACCGATTAACGATAACGCGGCGATTACGCGCTATATGATCGAGCAGGCGGAACGCGCGGGATTGGCGAATGTTTTTCCCGTCGGCGCGATTACGAAATCTTCGGACGGACACGAATTAGCCGAAATGGGCGAGATGAAGGCGGCGGGCGCAGTTGCCGTTTCCGACGACGGGCGACCTGTGCCGAACGCCGGAATGATGCGCCGCGCGATGGAATACGCGAAGGATTTTGACTTGCCCGTCGTTGACCATTGCGAAGACAAATCGCTCTCGTCGGGCGGCGTGATGCACGAAGGCAGAATTTCGTTATTGTTGGGATTAAAGGGAATGCCCGCGCTCGCCGAAGAAATTGATGCGGTGCGCGACATCATTTTGGCGAAGGAAACCGGCGCGCATATTCACATCGCGCACATCTCGACCAAAGGCGCACTCGAAGCCGTTCGCCGCGCCAAAAACGAAGGCATCAACGTCACCTGCGAAGTCACGCCGCATCATTTTACGCTGACCGACAAGGTTGTCGAAGGTTACGACACCAATACAAAAATGTCGCCGCCTCTGCGTTCGCAGGAACATCTCGAAGCGATTCTCGAAGCCATCAAAGACGGCACAATTGACGCAATTGCAACCGATCACGCGCCGCATCATTCGGACGAAAAAGCTCTCGAATACGACCGCGCTCCAATGGGCATTACCGGACTCGAAACCGCAATCGGCTTAACTTTTAACGAATTGGTTCACAAAGGCGTGATTGATTTAGTGAAATTGGTTGAATTATGTTCGACCAATCCGGCAAAAATCTTCAAGTTTAAAAATCGCGGAACTTTGCGCGTCGGCGCGATTGCTGACGTAACTATTCTCGACCCGGATTTTAATTGGACTTATAAAGTTGCGGAAAGCAAATCGAAGTCGAAAAATTCGCCATTTGACGGTTGGCAATTCACGGGCGCGGCGGTTGCCACGATTGTCGGCGGCAAGATTGTTTATCGAAAATGAATTAGAAGAATATGATTTAGGAACAGGTAAAAATAACTTATAACACTTTCTTGATAAATTGCCACAAGCCCCGAGCTAGTGGTTTGATTGAAATAAGAAAAAAGGCTTTAGCCGAATTCCAAAAAAAAGTATTTAATCCTGACAACTTTAGCTGAAGCAAAAAGGATGATTGATTATTTTTCTTAAATTTGGCTCAAGCCGCCTCTTTATTTGACCTCTCCACGAGTTAGAGATTTCAAAATTATTTCAATACAAAATCGTCAAAATCGCAAGATTTTTTTTGTTTATTTGTAAAATCCGCCTGAAATATTTAGCTTAATTCGTAATTTGACTTTGAAATTGTTAATTGAATTGCCGAAAAAGCATCCGCTTTCCCGATAATTCAATTAACAACACCAGACTGTTTCCGGCAATATTCATATCATCCGGCTGCCGGAACGATGTTTAATCTGACACGCAGGACAACTCCGAAAGTTACATTAAAACCCAACAGAACCTGACTGGCTTCGCCTCTGGATTTGTCATAAATGCCCGTGCCGCCCGTAATTGCGCGTTTGACCGGAATATACAAATCAACAAGTTCAAAGCCGTCACTGGTTATCGAAGTATTCCCGAAAGTTCGACCGAAATCCAAATATTGATGTGTAATCACCCAAGGACCGGTAACGCTGTGCGCTCCGTCGCCGGTGAACCAGCCGCGGCAAGTCCAGCGTCCGATGACCAAAGCCGGAAATTCGGGACTGCCGTCTGCATTGACACCGTTTGTGCCGTTGAGTGTTCCCGCCGGATAAATATAACCTTCGGTAATAAACTCGTTGCCGTAAGCCGGCAAACCGTCGGGGAAAACGGGCGTTTCGTCAAAGACAAACTTTGTTCCGTTTTCCGCAATGTCCACGGTAAATCCGTTGCGACCTGAATCTTTTTCATCAAGAAAGATTTCCTTATTTTGTTTTTCCGTCAAAGCGGCGGGGCGCGGCAATAATGTCCGTCTGCCCTGCTCCTGCTTTTTGGCAAGTCCCGAATTGCTCATCCAGCTAACTCCCGCCAATCCCAACACCAAAACCGAAAGCATCAAGACGATGCCTTTTTTTGTTTTCAATACATTTAAATTTTTCATAGTAACTCTCCTTTATTCAGTTTTTATTGTTATAGAACTCAAACGGCGCTTTTTGTTGAAATGCGAGAAAAAGCGAATTGCGGCAGACGCGATGTTGTCCGCCGACGGTTTTTATGCCGTGCGCTTTGCCGATTGAAACCCAACGCCACACCGATTCGGTTTTGACGCGGGCAATTTGAGCAACTTGCACGGTGGTTAAAAACTCGGCGAACTCCTTGCAGAGCGGACAATATGTTTGACCGTTCCCGCCGACGATGCGCGTCCTTTCAATTGCAATTATCTCGATTTTCCTTTTCATTTTTCACGTTTGTGATAAAATGTCTGCACAAAGAACGAAGCGGACATTTTACTTTTTTTGTTCAGGAACTATTTTCCTTTTTGCGAGAAGTAAAATCCTGAAAACTTCCCGAAATAAAACCGAAATAAGTCGGAAATAAGCGGGAAATCGGGAGTTTTATGGCGGTTGCGCTAAATAAAAGCTATGTTTTAGGCGAGTTCGAGCTTGAACCCGACGCTCGACGACTGCATTGCAACGGCGAGAAAATTCATCTCACAAAAAAACCCTTCGGCGTTTTGCTTTACTTGATTGAAAACCGTGAACGGATGGTTTCGCGTCAGGAATTACTCGAAAAATTTTGGGACGGACACGAGGTTTATGAAGAAACTCTGACGAAATGCGTCGGCGCGATTCGTAAAGCGTTGGACGACACTAAAGAACAGCCACAATTTATTCAGACTCATTGGGCTGAAGGTTATCGTTTCATTTATCCGGTTGAAGAAAGACAATCCGGCTTTGAAATCGAAAGAATCCGCGGCGTGCGCATTACGGTCGAAGAAACGGACGAGCCGGAAACAAAGCTTGAAAAACCGGTTTTTTTGCCGGCAAATAACGCGCGACGAAACCTTCTTTTAATTTTCGCGTCGTCAGCGTTTATCATCGCCGCAATTTTTTTGAGCGTTTGGTTTTGGCAGAAATCAAAAATGACGGGCGCGCCAATCGAATCAATCGCCGTTTTGCCTTTAAAATCGCTCGACGCGGGCGAAAATTATCTCGGCTTAGGCATCGCCGACGCGGTTATCAGGCGACTCAGTCAGACGGGCAAGTTGACCGTCCGCCCGACCAGCGCGGTGCGCCGTTATCTCAACGAAGAAACGGACGCGCTTGCCGCAGGGCGCGAATTAAACGCCGACGCGGTTCTTGACGGAAACGTCCAGCGCGACGGTGAACGTCTGCGCGTGAGCGTCAATCTTCTGCGCGTGAGCGACGGAGTTTCTTTGTGGGCTGATAACTTCGATATGCGGACGGCGGACATCTTCACGATTCAGGATACGGTGGCGCAGGAGGTGGCTTCTCGCCTGCGGCTGCAACTCGACCCGGCGCAGCAGGCGCGTCTCAATAAGCGTTCCACGTCGAACCCGATCGCTTATGAATATTATGTAAAAGGTGTTTATAGTTTCGACCAGCGCAGCTATGGAAAAGAAGCCAAACCGCAGATGGATACGACTATCGCTCTTCTCAAAAAAGCAGTTGAAGCCGACCCCGATTACGCGCTGGCGCACTCGCAGCTCGCTAACGCCTACATCTGGATGGCGATCTTTATCGAGGAACAGGCTGTCTGGGCGGAGCGCGCAAAGGAAGAGATCAATCGGGCGGATGCTCTGGATTCGCAGCTTGCCGAGACTCACGTCGCCCGTCATTGGATGCTGGTGAGCGCGTACGAAGGCTGGCAGAGTGAAGCCGCAGTTCGTGAGTTACTCCTTGCGCAACAGATCGACCCAAACGTCGGTCACGTCGAACTCGGAGGGATTTACTACCACCTTGGGCTTGAAGATTTAGGTGACCGCGCATATCAACGCGCACTCGATATTGATCCGACGAGCGAAAATGTCAAATACCAGATTTATGCCCATTACTCGCTCGTTCGCAAGTATGACGAGGCGTTTGCTACTTATCAAAAATTTAAGCCTGATGCCCCTATTCCGACTTGGTATTTAAGGGGAAAGGGGCGTTTTGATGAGGCGAACAAGGTGCTTGATGTGATTTCAGTCAAATATCCCGACGGCGCAAGATTCCAAAAAGCTTTTCTTGCTGCTTTAAAGGGAAACTTCCAACCTGCCAAAGCAGAGATTCCTTTAATTCTGACTAAAGAAAATCCCCAAAACTATTCGTACCATCACTTGACTTATGAAATCGCTTGCCTCTATGCGTTGATGGGCAAGAGCGAAGAATCTGTTAAATGGTTGAGAAAGACTGCCGTCGAGGGCTTCCCCAGCTATACCCTTTTCGAGCGCGATGCTTATCTGAACCGCATCAGACAAGCACCTGAATTCATCCGTTTTATGGAGGAGATGAAAGCGCAGAATGAACGCTACAAAAGCGAGTTTAAATAGCTTTAAGAAAGATAAGATTAAAGCGATGAGTCCGAAGCAATAGCAAAAACTCAAAGCGATTTTTAACGATGTGCGAGACGCACTCCGACGGAACGCAGTAGGAAATTCATGGCGATGCAGATGCACAAACAATACGTTTTAGGCGAGTTTGAACTTGAACCCGACAGTCGCCGTCTGTCCCGAAACGGCGAGAAAATTCATCTCACGAAAAAACCTTTTAGCGTTTTGCTTTATCTGATTGAAAACCGCGAACGAATGGTTTCGCGTCAGGAACTTCTGGAAAATTTTTGGGACGGACATGAGGTTTACGAAGAAACTTTGACGAAATGCGTCGGCGCTATTCGCAAAGCCTTAAATGATAATACGGACGAGCCGCGCTTTATCCATACGCATTGGGCGGAAGGTTATCGCTTTATTTATCCGGTTGAAGAAAGACACCCCGACTTTGAAATCGAAAGAATCCGCGGCGTAAAAATCGTTGTCGAAGAAACGGACGAGCCGGAACTTGAAAAATCAATTTTATTGCCGGAAAAATCGGTGCGGCGAAATTCCCGGCTTATTTTCGCGGTGTCAGCCGTGGCAATCGTGGCGATTGGTTTGGGCGCGTGGTATTGGCAAAAAGCAAAGACCGTGTCTGCTCCAATCGAATCGATCGCCGTCCTGCCGTTTGTTAATCAGAGCGGAAATTCTGACATCGAATATTTGTCGGACGGAATGACCGAAACGCTTATCAATAGCCTTTCACAGATTCCAAACCTAAATGTTAAAGCGCGAAGCACGGTTTTTTATTACAAAGGCAAGGAGATTTCACCACAGAAAATCGGCGAAGAATTGAAAGTGCAGGCGGTTTTGTTAGGCAGAGTCGTCCAGCGCGGAAACGACTTGAAATTGAGTCTGGAACTGGTCAACACCCAAACTCAGGATGTGATTTGGAGCGAAACCTACAATCGCAAACAATCCGACCTTGTTGCGCTTCAAAGCGAGATTGCCCAGGATGTTTTAAGCAAACTGAAAATCAGGCTCACGGGTGCAGACGAACAGAAACTGGCAAAAAAATCTACCCAGAATGTGGAAGCCTACCAACTTTATATCCAAGGTCGGTATGAGTGGAACAAGTTTTCCTTCGATAGTCTGAAAAAAAGCATCCCGCTTTTTGAACGCGCGATACAGAAAGACCCGACCTACGCCATGGCATACTCCGGTTTAGCAGATTCCTACGTTAATCTCGGCGTTGACTACATTTCCGCTCACGACACTATGCCTCAGGCTCGGGTCGCGGCAATACAGGCAATCGCATTGGAAGACTCGCTGGCTGAGGCTCACACCTCGCTGGGGTCATATAAGATGTTCTACGAATGGGACCTGACGGGTGCCGAGGAGGAATACCGCAAGGCTATCAGCTTAGATCCCAAATACGGAAACGCGCGTCATTTTTACAGCCATTGCTTGCAGTTTTCGGGAAGAGAAGCCGAAGCCATTCGTGAATTGAAGACCGCTGTCGAGCTTGAGCCTCTCTCGCTTGTCAACAATTCCGAACTCGGTTGGGCATACTATCTGGCAAAACAACACGACGCGGCAATCGAGCAGTTACACAAAACCATCAAGCTCGATCCATCATTCTCGAATAGTTACTTCCTTCTCGGTCTGGTCTATGCGGATAAGGGAAACTTTGCCGAAGCAGTTGCTGCGTTGCGCGAAGGTCAAAGGCTGTCACCGGATTGGCTTGAGCTTCAGGCTGTGCTGGCATACACATATGCGTCAGCCGGCGAGCGCGGCGAGGCGGAGGCGTTGTTGACCAAACTGCTGAAATCGGCGGCTGAAACATACGTCAATCCTGTCCTCATTGCCGGTGTATATGTCGCGCTCGCCGACAATGACCGGGCTATCGAGTGGTTAGAGCGTGGTTACAGGGAAAAGTGTTCGTGGATGAGGTGGATAGCGATAGAACCGCAGTTGGAGCGGCTGCGACCCGATCCGCGGTTTCAGGATCTCGTCAGTAGGGTGAATAGATGATTGTGTGCCAGTCCTAAAAGATGAGCCAAAAGCGCACTATGAAAGATACAAGCACGAATTTGCATCAACTTCGTGAGAAATTTGCGATTATGGATTATTGCATACAACACGACTTCAGGATTTGCTGCGGCGCGTGGGTTTTCCGGCGTAAATCGTAATTATTTGTCGGCGGAAAAATCGTTTATCGAAGATGAGTCAGTCACAGCAAATAACAATTCTTTTACGCCAATGGAGCGAGGGCAAGCGTGAGGCTTTGAACGAACTTTTGCCGCTTGTTTATAACGAATTGCATTTACAGGCGCGTCGTTATTTGCGAAAGGAACGCCGTGACCACACGCTCCAAACAACCGCATTGATTCACGAAGCATATCTGAAACTGGTTGATCAGCGAAGCGTCGAATGGGAAAGCCGCACACATTTTTTTGCTATCGCCGCGCAAATGATGCGGCGGATTCTGGTTGACCACGCCCGCACGAAACATCGTGATAAACGCGGCGGCGATGATGCCGTGAAAGTATCTTTAGACGAAGCGATGTTGATGGTGGTTGATGAAAAAAATGTTGATTTGATTGCGCTTGACGAGGTATTAAATCGTTTGGAAAAAATTGATGAACAGCAGGCGCGGGTTGTCGAATTAAGATTTTTCAGCGGTTTGAGCCTGGAGGAAACAGCCGAAGCTCTAAAAATTTCCAGAGCGACGGCGGCGCGTGATTGGGCAATGGCAAAAGCCTGGCTTCACCGCGAACTAACACGTTAAAAGGTGAAAAAGATTGAAAAGTAAAAGAGTGAGAAAGTTGCTGATAATATTTCAGCTAACTTTTTCACTCTTTTACTTTTTACTTTATTGCTTTTTCAGCGTTCCCTGCGAAACCAAGCCCGGAACTGGAAGTTCGACGAGAAAAACTACATCTTTGCCTTCGTTTGACAGCACGATGTCGTAATCGAAGGTTTCGTTTTCTCCGACAAAGTGCATCGTTCCGGTGCCGTCCGGGTTGACTGCGTAAGTTCCGGTAAATTGGTCGCGGACAATAACGCCGTCGTAGCTGTGAACTTCGCGGTCGGTAAAACGCCCGCGCCCGTCAAAAGTTACGACGCCGACGCAGGTTGCGTAGGTCGTCCGGTTTTGTGCCGGATCAAAAAATGTCGCTTGGGCAAAGCTCGCATATCTGCCGTTCAAATCGCGTCTGGTAAAACCTTTTTCCGATTCATCAATCAAAGAGACGTTCTTGACCACATCTTTCGGAAGCGCATTTTGAGATGCGGCAATTTTTAAATTTTCACCGGGAAACTGACAGGCAAAGGCTTGCGAAATTCCCAAAAGACCGATAACAAACACAAGAGCAAACATAATTTTTAAATTTTTCATTTTAATTTCTCCATTTATTTTTCTGTAAATTTCGGCGATTTTTTCGCCTTCATCTATTAGCGCGATAGATTTCGGAAAACCGTCTCAAAAAAACTAAAAATAATTCACAGACAATTATTGACTGAAAATTAAAAGGCGCATAAAGTAGGCAAAATGTGATGAAAAAGGATAAGTGGGAAAAAGCCAAAGATATTTTTGAACAGGCAATGGAGATTGCGCCTGAGTCGCGTGCGAAGTTTTTGGACAACATTTGTCCCGATGATAAAACTATCCGGCGCGAAATCGAAGAACTATTGCGTTCATTTGATGAATCAGAAAGTTTTTTGGAAATGCCCGCCGTTTCACTGAAAACGAACAAAATCGAAAACGGGCAGATTCTCGGTCACTATGAAATTATCGAACCAATCGGTGCGGGCGGAATGGGCGAAGTTTTTCTGGCAAAAGACACCCGCCTCAAACGTAAAATCGCGCTCAAACTTTTGCCTGCCGTATTTACCGCCGACAAAGAAAAACTTTTGAGATTTGAACAGGAAGCCTTTGCCGCCTCATCGCTCAATCATCCCAATATTCTGACAATCTATGAAATCGGGGCAAGCGACGGCTTAAATTTTATCGCTACCGAGTTTATCGAAGGTGAAACGCTGCGTCAAAGAATCAAACGCGGTGAATTATCGTTTGAAGAAATTTTGGACATCGCCGCACAGACCGTTTCGGCAATTTCCGCCGCACACGAAGCCGGACTTATTCACCGTGATATTAAGCCCGAAAACATTATGATTCGGCGCGATAATCTCGTCAAAGTTTTGGATTTCGGTCTGGCAAAATCCGTCAATGCGGTGAACATCGAAGAATCCGATAAAACTTTGGTCAACACCAGGCAAGGCGTGATTATGGGAACGGTTGCCTATATGTCGCCCGAACAAACTCGCGGCAAAGATGTTGATGCGCGTTCGGATTTGTGGAGTTTCGGCGTTGTTTTATATGAAATGATTGCCGGTAATGTGCCGTTTGAAGGCGAAACCGCAAGCGACACGATTGCTGCGATTTTGAAAACCAATCCCAAACCGCTTTCCGCCGAAACGCCCGCCGAATTACAAAGAATTGTCAATAAAACTTTGCGTCAGAACAAAGAAGAGCGTTATCAAACGGCAAAAGATTTGCTGATTGACTTGAAACATCTCAAGCAAGATTTGGCTTTTACAGAAAAACTCGAACGCAGAAGCGGAACTTTTTCGGGCGAACAAAACACTATTGCGCGTCCTCAAAATACAAACGAACAAGTTACAAAAACTTTTGCAGTTTCAAGTATTGAATATATCAAATCGCACAAAATTCCCGCGCTTTTGGCTTTAATAGTTTTGCTTGCCGCAATTTCTGGAATTGGTTATTACTTTTTCCGCGAAAAACCAACGATAGCAAATCAAACACAAGAAATTTCAAAAATTGATTCGCTCGCCGTTTTGCCGTTTGAAAACGCTAACCAAGACACTGAATATCTATCCGATGGCATTACTGAAAGTTTGATAAATTCGCTTTCAAATCTGCCTAATTTGCGCGTTATTTCGCGCAACACGGTTTTCGGTTTCAAAGGCGCGAAGCAAACGCCGCAAGAAATCGGCAGGACTTTGAATGTGCGGACAGTTTTGACCGGAAAAATTTTGCAACAAGGCGATTCTTTTGTCATTCAAACCGATTTGATTGATGCGACGAATAATGTGGAAATATCGGGCAATCGGTTCGATGTCAAAATGTCCGAACTTTTGCAGATTCAGGGCAAAATTGCTCAACAAATAGCCGATAAATTACAGCTAAAACTTAACAATCAGCAAAAAGCAAACATCGCCAAACATTATACTGATAATGTCGAGGCTTACCGCGAATATCTGAAAGGACGTTTTTATACTTTGCAATTCGCACCCGACAGTTTCGCCAAAGCTCTCGAACATTTGAATCGTGCGCTCGAAATTGACCCGACTTACGCGCTTGCCTACGCCGGCATCGCTGATGCTTACACAACCGTTTCCGATACTTTTATGTCGCCGCACGAGGCTTTGTCAAAAGCAAAATCGGCGGCGAACAAAGCTCTCGAATTAGATAACGAATTAGCCGAAGCGTATTCCGCACGCGGTCATGCGCGTCTGCACGAATGGGACAAAAATGCGACTGATGATTTGAATAAAGCGATTGAACTCGCGCCGCAGACGATGACGAATTATCTCTGGCTCGGCGAGTATTATATGATTTTTGACCCGCCGCAAGCCATTCCTGTTTTGCTGAAAGCCGCCGAACTCGAACCGCTTTCGCCCTTGCCGATTGCGTTTCTCTCCGGTGTGTTTTATTTTATGCGCCAGCCTGAAAAAGCCATCGAATATGTCAAAAAAGTACCGGAACTGAATGTGCATCCCGAACAATTTGCCGGTTATTATGCGCGAATTTATCTCGCGATCGGCGATTACAAAACCGCGAAAAATTGGCTGGATAAATCTCCGCCCGACTCACCCGACCCGATGGTGCATTCGATAAGAGGCAGGCTTTTCGCTTTGCAAGGCAATCGCGCCGAAGCGAAAAAAACCATTGTCGAATTGCAAAAAATGTCGAAGTCGCAATACATTTCGCCGTATGAATTTGCCGTCGTTTATGTTTCGCTCGGCGACCGCGACCAAACATTTTTTTATCTCGACAAAGCGTTTAAAGAATGTTCGGAAAACCTAGGCTTTATTCGCAACGAGCCGATTTTCGATTCCGTCCGCGACGATGCACGTTACGCCGAATTAATGCGTAAAATCGGTTTTGAGTAATAATTTTCGTTGCTCTTAAGTTTTTGAAAGTTGGTTTTCAAGCAAGAATCTTTAGGACATTCATTTTTTTGATGAAGAAGTTGGCGACAAAATTTGTTCGGCTGGCGGAATCAGGCTTGAGTTCGGGAATTTGGTTTTTAGTAGGTCAAGCATTTTTTGCGCGTCTTGAAATTGGCTTTTTCTCTCAAAGACAAGCAATGTGCCGTATATTGCCATATCTAATTGCAGGCTTTTAGGAAACTCTTTTTGAAATTTATCGAACATTTCTTTCGCGTCATCAGTCAAGCCTATCTTCAAGTTATTAAATCCGATTTTCAGCATCAGATTTTCGCGGTGCGCCGAATCTTTTTCTATTTTCAGCAAACGGCTGTAAAATTCGTTGCTCTGAAAATAAAACTTTCTTTGCTGATAAAATTCTGCAATTTTAGACAATGCGCCAATATTCTTTTTACCCGTTTCAATGAGATTTCCGGCATCTGTAATTTCACTAAAATCTTTCGGTATGAGATTTAGTTTTTCAATAATTTCCCTATCCGCATTTGCCGCAAAGCCGCGCTGAAAATCAAGTGCCACACCCCACGAATCGGTCATAACGATAGTCGGAATCGCTCTCACCCCGTATTTATTTACTAAAAGTTCATTGCGGTCGTAATCAATTTTTACGCAGACAAACTCTTTGGATATTTCAATCAAATCAGCCCGTGTCCAAAAGACCGCATCCATCTTGCCGCAAGGTTTGCACCAACTCGCCGTAAAATCCAAAATCATCGGTTTGCTTTCGTTTCTGGCGATTTTGGCTGCTTCTTGATAATTATTCAACCAAACGATTTGTTGAGCGTTTGCCGAACTAGTGAAAATGAAAATTAGGATCGGGAAAACGATTGATCTCATAATACGAAATTATAAATAAAAATTTCAATTTATCAACGATTTTGTTTCTACGTTGCTTTGGTATAAGTATTGCAACCTAACCAAAGAAAGGCAAAAATTAACTTTTTATGTTTCAAAACGATGCAATTTGCCTTGAACAACAGTTTACAAAAAGGAGATAGAAAATAATGTTAGTCAAAGAAATTATGACGGAAAATCCCGCTTGCTGTATGGCGGATGACAATTTACAGGAAGTTGCCAAAATGATGGTGGATAATGATTGCGGCTGTATTCCGGTGGTCGAAGATAATGATAATAATAAACCGATAGGAACGATCACTGACCGCGATATTTGTTGCCGGACGGTTGCCGAAGGCAAAAATCCGCTTGAAATGACGGCACGCGACGTGATGTCGAAAAATGTCGTTACAGTTACACCTGAAACTTCGGTCGAAGATTGCTGCAACACGATGGAAGACAATCAAATCAGGCGTATCGTGGTGGTTGACGATAAAGGAAGTTGTTGCGGAATGGTCGCGCAAGCCGATATTGCCAATAATGCCGGCAATAATAAAACAGCAGAAGTCGTCCAGGAAGTTTCAAAAGCCTCCGCGTAAGAAAGATAAAAGTTTATAGTTCAAACTTCAGTTTACGCCGTCGCGTTTCGACGGCGGTTGACAAACTGAGGTTTGAACTTAAATATTTAGCAAAGATGCTTTCGCCGCCTTAAATTCTTCATCATCTAAAACGCCCTGTTTATGCAATTTAGCCAGACGTTCCAATTCCGCCGTAACATCTTGTTTAGCTACGGTGGCAGATTCTTTTTTTGAACTCATTTTGTCGAGCAAAGCACCGCCATATTTCTTGCCTACTTTACTGCCGAGAACACCGCCGACAAGTGCGCCCGTAAATGTCCCGACTACCGGAATCGGAACTAAAACCGTTCCGATTTGCGCTCCGGCAATTACGCCTGCGCCGACTCCGGCTAGACCGCCCGCTTTTTCGTTGTCTTCCTTCTGTTTATTTTCCTCGTCCTTTTTTGAGTCTGCCATTGAAAATCTCCTTTTGATGATAAAATGAATTTGCGCGGCGGTTGCTTCGAATATTCGATTGCACCGCAAAGTAATTATAAACCACATTAAATTTAAACAACAGATATTTATTTCCAAATTTATGACACTGAGTTTTTTGCTGAATTTTTGACATAAAATCAAAGATTTGCGACTCTAAAACCGTATTATTTTTTAAACTACCGTGAATAATTCTCTTTTACCCGGCACAAGGCTCGGTCGCTACGAAATTCGCTTCCTGATCGGCAAGGGCGGAATGGGCGTGGTTTTTCAAGGATATGACACGACCTTGCATCGCTTGGTCGCGTTAAAAATACTGCCGGCTGAAATGATTGGCAATCAGGACCGAATGCGGCGGTTTGTCGGTGAAGCACGGGCGGCTTCAGCTTTGAATCATCCGAATATTCTGACGATTTACGAGATCGATCAGGCATCGCCTGTCAATGACGGCGAGCAATCGGCAGATGTCGTTCATTATATTGCGATGGAATTTATTGACGGCAGAACGCTCAATCGTTTGATTCACGTCGATAAAGTAAATCTTAATACGCTGCTCGACTATTTTGCACAAGCCGCTGACGGTTTGGCAAAAGCACACGCCAACGGCATCGTCCATCGTGATTTGAAGCCGGATAATATAATGGTTACGGGCGACGGTTTTGCCAAAATTCTCGATTTCGGTTTGGCAAAACTCGTCGAAACGCCTGAAGCCGACACACGGGCGATCGCGCAGCCGCTTTCGATTCCCGGAATGATCTTGGGAACACTCGGCTATATGTCGCCGGAACAAGCGCAGGCAAAATCG
>JANMAA010000030.1:0-7752 GCA_031359215.1 Acidobacteriota bacterium
TGATCTCTAATAACATAACTTTTAATAAATTCGTTTAATTTTCGACTTTCCGAAATTTCTTTTTAATTCTCTCTAAATCATTTTCATTTTCGACATAAAACTCCAAATATCCGCAATCTGCACAAACCAGAAGAATCGTATTCATCGGCAAAATCTTCCCTTTATCAACAACAATTCCGTGAGGATTATTTGTGTCTCCGTAAATTTCCGTCGAACTGCATTTCGGACAAACTCCGCTCTTCATATAGCCTTTATAAATCAAAGAACAGCCGTTACTTTCTCCGCTTTTTCCTCGCCGGCAACGTCGAGATAAAAATGTTTGATCTCGCCGAACATCAGAGTTTCTTCCAGAAATTCGACCTGTCCGGTTTCGACATCGTAGATCGCACCGATCAGACCGATCTGATTTCGCTCGATCATTTTTCTTAAAATGACGCTTTGTTCGACGACGTTTTCAACACTGCGTTTAACCTGTATGCGGGCGACTTTTTCGACAAAATCACCGTTTTTTGCATTACGATTTTTCTGCGTCGTGCGTTCGAAATAAACCGACGGCTGAATTTTATTAAGCAGCGTCGAAAGATTTCCCATCTGCACGTTGTCACACGCGCCGATGATCGCGCCGCATTTCGTATGACCGAGAACGACGATCAATTTTGAACCGGCAATTTTGCAGGCAAATTCCATACTGCCGAGAATGTCGTCGTTTATCACATTTCCGGCGATGCGAATGCTGAAAATTTCGCCCAAACCCTGATCGAAGATCAATTCGGCGGACGTTCTCGAATCAATACAACTCAGGATCGTCGCAAAAGGGAATTGACCGTCGCGCGTTTCGTTGACCTGTTGCAGCAGATTGCGGTTCGACTTTAAATTATTGACGAACCGAAAATTTCCCTCGCGCAAAAATTCCAAAGCCATCTGCGGAGTCGTCGTCGCCTGTGTTTCCTTCGTGTGTGTTCTCATTCTCAAAAAGTCAGTTTTTTTAGCCACAGATTTTCACCGATTCACTCAGATCAAATCCGAAAATAAATCCGTATTTATCTGTGAAAAAGCGAAGCTGGATGGTTTCAATTTTCTTTCAATCTGCCGTCGCTGTTTTTACAATCGGCGCGTAAAGTTTTTTCAAATCTTCCGCGTCCGTGAAAAACAAACCTTCGCCGACCGGCTGAATCGCTTTGACGATCAGGTCAGCCCAATCCTTATCAGCCAGATTTTCAACAATCCAATGAATCAAATACTGCTGTGCGAGACAACCGCCCGCCGTCGCAATGCGCCCGTGCGCGATAAACGGTTTTTCGACGACTTCGATCCCGAAACCTTCTAAAACCGTTTTCGATGTCGGATAAGTCGTCGCTGTTTTTCCGTTCAATAATCCGAGTTTTGCCAAGATCAAACTGCCCGAACAAATCGAACCGATCAATTGTTTTTCCGCATTCAAATCAAATTTTGCCAGCCAATTTTCATCGGCGATTCTATCGCGTGTTCCTTGTCCGCTGACAAACAAAACCGCGTCCGACAAGTTTGCTTCTTCTATTCTGCCCGAAGTTTTGACTTCGATATTAGTCGCCGAAAGATGCGTTTCTCTCTCGCCCAAAATCTTAACTTCCCAATTTTCGATGCGAACGCGATTGAGCAAATCCCACATCAGCCACAAATCCAAATCCGTAAATTTATCGAAGATTACAATCGCAATTTTCATACTTTTTTAATGGCAGCAATTTTTCTTACCTGCCGCTTTTTCAAAACATTCTCTGCCTTCTCTAAAAGCGAAATAAGCAATGCCGAATGTTCCGGCAACGTCAATATAAGCAATGTTCAGCAATTCATAAAGCGCACTGCTTGCCAGTAAGATGACGGACATATAAAGGCAAACTTTCGTGCAGTTTGCATCGGCGATAATCGCGTCCGAATCAAGATTTTTACCGACATTTTTTTTGGCAATAATCAATGCCGTCATCGTCAAAATAGAAACCAGCGAAACAACTACGCCCCAAAATGTCGTTTCCGGCTTGCTTCCTGTCCAGATATTGTAAAAACCCGTTACGACCAATCCCGCAACCAGCGCGTAAAAACCGAAACCTGTTATCAACAACGCCGTGCGCTCAAAATTATCGCGGCTTTTTTCTCCTGTCTGCCAAATCCGCCAGACGAGATGCGCGATTCCCAAGCCCGAAATCACTTCGATAAAACTGTCAACGCCAAAACCAAATAACGCCAGTGAATCGTCCGAATAACCGAAATATATTGAAAAAAGACCTTCCGCCAAATTATAAAAAATCGTCACAACGGCGAGAGCAAACGCCGCTTTGTAAAGCCACGATCTATCTTTTTGAATCGGTAAAACTTCCTGCATTAAATTGTTATTTCGCCTCTCAAATATAAAACCGCATTGCCGCCGATCTTCACACGGTCGCCGTGCAATTCGCAAAACAGTTCGCCGCCGCGAGCCGAAATCTGTTTCCCGAAAAGTTCGTTTTTGCCCAATCTTTCCGCCCAGAACGGAATCAGATTGCAATGCGAGGAACCCGTTACAGCGTCTTCAAAAACGCCGACTTCGGGCGCGAAAAATCTGGAAACAAAATCCGATGTTTCGCCTCTTGCCGTAACGATAAAGCCGTGCGCGTCAATTTCTAAAAGTTTGCAGAAATTCGGCGCGATGTCTAAAATTTCCTGCTCCGTTTCGTAAACCAGAAAATAATCACGCGCTTTCAAAATTTCCTTTGGCTGTTTGCCGATGGCTTCGATCAAACCTTCGGGCGTATCGCATCTTGTAACCGAACGCGACGGGAAATCCAATGTCAAAACATCACCGTTTTTCTCAACCGTCAACTCACCGCTTTTATGCGAATGAAATTTAATTAAACTTTTTTCCGCCTTTATACATTCAAAAATCACAAACGCACTCGCCAAAGTCGCGTGTCCGCAAAGATCAATCTCAAACGTCGGCGTAAACCACCGAATTTCATAAATATCATCTTTTTTCACAAAAAATGCCGTCTCGCTCAGGTTATTTTCGAGAGCGATTTTCTGCATCAATTCCGCATCAAGCCATTCGTCGAGCGGACAAACCGCCGCCGGATTTCCTTTGAAAACTTCCTTTGCAAATGCGTCAACTTGATAAATGTCCAACTTCATAAATTTAATTTCACCACAGAGAACACAGAGAACACAGAGTTTTTAATTCATTAATCTTTTTACGCCGTTTATTAATAATTTTACGTTGAAATTTATCAGCAGTCCGAGCTTCTTTCCGCTCAATTTAAGATAAGAAATCAATTGCGCCTCGTGAATCGGCAATAAATTATCAATCGCTTTTAGTTCAACGATTACTGAATCTTCAACCAGTAAATCAATTCTGTAGCCCTCATCGAGTTTTATTCCGTCATAAACTACCGGTAGAGCAACTTGCGAATGAACATTCAAACCCGCTTTATTCAATTCGTGAATCAAACAAACTTCATAAGTGCTTTCAAGAAGTCCGGGACAGAGAGTTTTATGAACCTTAATCGCACAACCAACAATTTTCTCGCTAATCTTATTCAATTCCATCAAAATCTCTGTGCGCTCTGTGTTCTCTGTGGTTAAATCTCTTTCACTGCCGCGATTGCCTGAATCTCGATCTTCGTCCCGAAATGCAAATCCTTAACCGGAACAATCGCCCGCGCCGGTTTGTGTTCGCCTAAAATCCGCGCGTAAACTTCGTTCACTTTGCCCCAATCGTCCATTTCCGAAATATAAATCGTCATCTGCAAAACGCAGGTTAGATCGCTGTTCGCCTCGATCAAAATCGCTTCGACATTCCGCAGAGCAATTTCCGTTTGCAATTCAATCGCGCCCGTTTCGACTTCGCCCGTCGCGTGATTGATCGGCAATTGCCCCGACACAAAAACGAGACCGTTAAATTCGACCGCCGGCGAATAATGACCTTTCGGTTCGGGAATGTTCGGTAAATAAATTTTCTTCATCTCATTCGCTTAAAACTTCTTCGTCGAATTTTTGTCCGCATAAAGCAATTCGGTTTCACCTTCGGTAATGCTTGAAACCGGAATAAACGGTTTTTCTTCGATTAATTTATTAGTTTCTCTTGTTCCAAATTCACGCATTTTTGCATCATTTGAAATATTCTGCGCGTCATTCAGCTCCGAATTTTGCCGTTGAAAATAACCGGCGACTTCTCTTATTACCTGAACTAAAAAGAAAGACAACAAACTCGCCGTTATCAAAGTTTTGCCCATCGCGGAATCAGAAAAGAACGAAGTAATAATTCCGACAAACAGCATTACGCCCGAAAAATATTGCGCCGAATCAGCCGCCTTTCTGACGGTTCTTGAATTTTTCAGCCGCTTCGTATCTGCGCCGAAAACGAGTTGATTCAAATACGATTTTTCAATGTCCTGCAAACTCAACCCGCAGTAACGGCAATAGTTTTGCTTCTTTTTATTCTGCGCTCCGCAGTTCGGACAAAACATATTTTTATTTTTCTACGACAAATTCTCCAAAATCTCTTTGATTTCGATTTTCAATTCCGGCAAAAATTCCTGCGTAATTCGCCAGACGATTTCGATATCAACCGAAAAATATCCGTGCGCCAAACGGTCGCGTGTGCCTGCCATTTTGCGCCATTCGACGTGCGGATTGCTCGCCTTCAATTCGGTTGTCAAATTTTTGCTCGCTTCGCCGATAATTTCGAGTTAGCGAAGAACGGCATCTTGCCGCAGATTATCTTCGCCGAATTTTTCTTCATCAAAATTCTGCAAATAATTTTCAATTTTGCCGATTGATTAAAGAATGTGCTTCAACCGAATCGAATTTTCTTTCTCCATAAAAAATCTGCAAATCCTTGTAAACACTTTCCCGAATCAGCGGATGCAATGACTTTTCAGTTATCAAATCAACCTTTCTGCCAAGCGTATCTTCGATTTCCAAAGCCGCGTCAATCTAATCAATTCCTTTCGGTTTAGAAAACCGCACGAGCAAATCAATATCGCTTTCTTCATTAGCCTCGCCACGCGCAAAAGAACCGAACAACGCGCAAAATTCGATGTCGTTGCGCTCGCAAATCTCGACGATTTTTTCTTTTTCGGCTGTGGCTAAATTCATAAATTTTACGGCTCTTCAGTTTCCAAAATATCTGCTAATAATCGAAAAGTATCAAATTGCATTTTCAAGACATCAACCTCATCGTTAGCAAACATTTGTTTATCTTTGGCTTGCCGGAGTTTATCTTTTAGTTCGTCCAATTCATCGCTCTCAATTTCACTTTTTCTTTGCCGTTTTTTCTCCCAAAGTTCGCTACGATTTCTTTGTATTTCTGCTTTTCGGATTTTTATTTTTGCTTTTGCTTCAATTAGTTTATTCCTTAAATCTGATACTTCTTGGTCAATTGTAACTAACGCCTTTACATGACTTTCGGTGACTTTTCCGTTTGTTAATCTAACATCTAACTCTACTCTGCTTTCTGCTTCGTTTAGTTTTAATTTCAGTTTTTCTAATTCCGTATCAAGTTCAATCAAGTTTTCGTCTGAATCTTCATTTGAATCGTTGCCGTTATTTTCTTCTCTAGCTAATTGTTTTTGAAGTTTCTCAATTTCGTGTGCTACTCCATTTACTTCAATAGCAATATTCGTTTCCCGTCGAAGTGCTTCTTCATAACTTGAAAGCAATTCAAGAACCTTTTTTTCAAATTCTTTAGTAGTCATTTTTACTTTTGCTTTACCTAACGATTCATTCCAATTTCAATCCCAAAAGTTTCCGCGTTTCGACCGCGTAATCGTTACAAATAAAGTTTAATAATGTGATGCCACACGCCGAGAATTTCCCGTAAATCGGTGAACACTTTGTTATCAACGTAATAAACGTCGTTTTCGAGTTTCATAAACTGCCACTCGATGCCGTCGGTCGCGCAGCCGTAGATGAACGGAATAGGTTTGCCTTCCATTTCATTATAAAATTTAGCTCCCAACATCTGCGCGGCGCATTGCGCGATGCCCCATTCCATATCTTCGTCTTTTGCTTCGGCAAGCGAAATTATCGGCGCATCGATATAAAGTTTCGGCGGGTGTAGCGCAAAGAAAAAATCGCATTCGCCTGCTAAATCGTCTTCGGGTTTGACGTTTAAAGATTCACCCGAAAAAAAGGAAATCCGGTCGGTGTAATGTTTCGAGGCTTCCAGTAAAATCGGCGATACGATGCGCTCCGATTTCGATTTTTCATTTGTAATCGGCGTTCCTTTCGCCATATCCAAAGTTTCCAGCAACCAACTGCTCGGCTCGACTTTTTCAAGGTCCTCCGCAAATAAACGCAACAAACGCATATCAAGATTAAATTTCTTGACGACGTTTTTGATTTGTTTGTAATTGCTGTAACCCATAATTTTGCCCTGTTCGTAGTCCCGCCTTGAGGCGGAATTCTTAACTTTAAAAGATTCCACCTCAAGGCGGGACTACGAACTTTTATTAACCGACGCTTCCTTCCAACTTCAATCCCAAAAGTTTCTGCGCTTCGACGGCGTATTCCATTGGTAATTCTTTGAAAACTTCTTTGCAGAAACCGTTGATAATCAGCGAAACCGCGTCTTCCTGCGAGATGCCGCGTTGCTGTAAATAAAACAATTGCTCTTCGCTGATTTTGGAAGTCGTCGCTTCGTGTTCGACGCGCGCGGTGTTGTTCATCACCTCGATATATGGGAAAGTGTTCGCCTCGCAACTGCCGCCGATGAGCATCGAATCGCACTGCGTGTAATTTCTCGCGCCCGTCGCTTTCGGCATCACTTTAACCAAGCCGCGATACGAATTGTTCGATTTTCCGGCGGAAATTCCTTTGGAAATGATCGTGGATTTCGTATTTTTGCCGAGGTGAATCATCTTCGTTCCCGTGTCGGCAACCTGCGCGTTGTTGGTCAGCGCGACCGAATAAAATTCGCCGATAGAATTGTCGCCCTGCAAAATCACCGACGGATATTTCCACGTTATCGCCGAACCGGTTTCGACCTGCGTCCAAGAGATTTTTGAATTCCGCCCGCGACACGCGCCGCGCTTCGTGACGAAATTATAAATCCCGCCTTTGCCATTTTCATCGCCTGCATACCAATTCTGCACGGTCGAATATTTAATCTCCGCATCGTCCAAAGCAACCAGTTCGACAACCGCCGCGTGAAGCTGATTCGTATCGAACTGCGGCGCGGTGCAGCCTTCATTATATGCAACATAACCACCTTCTTCGGCAACAATTAACGTCCGTTCAAACTGTCCCGAATCCTGCGTGTTGATGCGAAAATAAGTCGAAAGTTCCATCGGACATCTCACACCTTTCGGGATGAAAACGAACGAACCGTCCGAGAAAACTGCCGCGTTCAAAGCCGCGTAATAATTGTCCGACGAAGGCACGACCGAGCCGAGATATTTTTTAATCAGTTCAGGATAATCGGCGACCGCTTCGGTGAACGAGCAGAAAATCACGCCCGCTTCGAGCAATTTTTTCTTATACGTCGTGGCGACTGAAACCGAATCGAAAACCGCGTCAACCGCGACGTTCGCCAGCATTTTTTGCTCGGTAATCGGAATGCCGAGTTTCTCAAACGTCTTAATCAGTTCGGGATCAACTTCGTCAAGACTGTTCTTTTTCACCTTCTGTTTCGGTGCGGAATAATAGCTGACGTTTTGAAAATCAATGTTCGGGTAATCGAAATTCGCCCAGTTGTCCGGCTGCGTCATTTTTAACCAGTGCCGATACGCTTTCAGACGAAAATCG
>JANMAA010000032.1:0-43391 GCA_031359215.1 Acidobacteriota bacterium
AAAGCCGGTTATAAAGCGGGCGAAAACATTATGATCGCGCTCGATCCGGCGGCTTCGGAATTTTACGACGGCAAAAATTACGTTTTCAAAAAGAGCGACAAACGCGAATTATCTTCCGACGAAATGATTGCCTACTGGACGGAATGGACGGAAAAATATCCGATCATTTCCATCGAAGACGGTTTAGCCGAAAACGATTGGGACGGCTGGACGAAAATCACGCAGAATATCGGCAAAAAAATCCAACTCGTCGGCGACGACCTTTTTGTCACGAACACGAAGTTTCTGCAAAAGGGTATTGAGCTCGGCGCGGCGAATTCGATTTTGATCAAAGTCAATCAAATCGGCACTCTGACCGAAACTTTGGACGCGATTGAACTGGCGAAAACCAACAATATGACGGCAGTTATCTCGCATCGTTCGGGTGAAACGGAAGATTCGTTCATTGCGGATTTAGCCGTTGCGACGAACGCCGGACAGATCAAAACCGGCTCGCTTTCGCGCTCCGACCGCATTGCAAAATATAACCAATTGCTCAGAATCGAAGAAGATTTGGACACTTCGGCGCGATATTTGGGACGCAAAGCGTTTTATCAAATCAAAAGCTAAAAACCTTTAGCCGCAAATTAACACGAATTTGCGGCTAAAAATCCGTATGAAAAAAGTGCTGGTTATCGGTTCATCGGGCGCGGGAAAATCAACTTTTTCGCGCCGTTTGAGCGATTTGACCGGAATCGAAATAATTCATCTCGATAAACTGCATTGGAAACCGAATTGGACTGAGCCGTCAAAAGAAGAATGGAAGGCAACGCTCGAAAAAGCGATGCGCGGCGAAGCGTGGATTATGGACGGCAATTACAGCAACACGCTCGACATCAGAATTCCGGTTTGCGATACGGTGATTTTTCTAGAAATGTTGCCTGCCGTCTGCGTCTATCGCGTTTTGAAAAGAGTCGCGCGCTCTTACGGGAAGACTCGTCCCGATATGGCGGATAATTGTGTCGAACAATTCGATTGGGAGTTTATCAAATGGATTTGGAACTTTGAAAACCGCTCAAAACCGAAAATGGAAAAACTGCTCGAACAATTTAAAAACGAAAAAACAATCATTCGTCTGAAATCGAAGCGCGAGGTTGAAGATTTCTTTAGGAATCTAGTTGAAAATGAAGTAAAATCCAATTGAAATGTTTTTAATCATCGGAACAAAATACTTTATTTGGGGCGGGCAACAGACGAATACACCGATTCGTTGTAGTCAATGCAACACCGTCGCACCTTTTACCGAAAAAACGGGAATGAATTTTCTGACTCTCTTTTTTATTATCCCGACAATTCCAATTAGTGGGAAGAAAAAATTGATCGAATGCCCGAACTGCAAAGCGCGGTTTCAGACGGAATAAAATGAGAGTTGCACTTTTATTATCTATTGTTTTGTTTTCTTTGTGCTGTCAACCGACGCTCATAATCCCGGATGCAAGAAAGGATGAAATTTTTACCAATGCTCTAAACCCGATTACTGATAAATATGAACTTTCAAAATTAAGAGAAAGTTACTTTTCAGGAGCTGATTTTGAAGTTAGAGTTTGGGTTACAGGCTTTGAAATTGATGGACTTATTCTTAGACGTTTCAACAAAAATTGGTTGGCGATTGCGGTAAAAGAGGTAGACTGCAAAAGGTTTAGCTATTATCCGAAAGATAAAATATATAAACTCGGAAAGATTAATCTTTCAACTCCAAAATCAGGTTGGAAAAATACTTGGCAAAAATTAGTTGAAGCAGGAATTCTTGATTTGCCCAACTCGGACGATGTTTCATATATTGACGGTATGGGCTACATTGTCGAAACCAATCAAAATGGAAAGTATAGAATTTACTTTTACAGTAATCCAGAATTGCAGAAAACAGAGGAAGCAAAACGAATGATGAAAATCGGTGAAATTATTGCCGACGAATTTGGATTACCCAACTTTAAATTTGGTTCACTATGCCTTGAAAAATGAAACAAAATCACGAATGGCAAAACGGCGAATATACGATTAGCACAGACCGAGATCGTCTGCAAATTGATACGATTCACAAGTTTTTGTCGGAAGAAAGTTATTGGGCAAAGGAACGCACACTTGAACAAACCGAAACGGCGATAAAAAATTCCTTGCCTTTTGGGGTTTACAAAGGCGAAAAGTTGATCGGGTTTGCGCGGATTGTAACCGATTACGCGACGTTTGCTTATCTTGGTGATGTTTTCATTTTAGAAGAATTTCGGGGAAAGGGATTGAGTAAATGGCTGATGGAAGTTATTATAAATCATCCTGATTTGCAAGGTTTTCGGCGGTGGATTTTGGCGACGAGGGACGTGCATTCGCTTTATGAAAAGTTTGGATTCACTGCCTTGAAATTTCCCGAAAGATGGATGGAAAAAACCGCTCCCAATGCTTATTGATTTCGGGTTTTGGATTTTGGATTTGTCTTTCGTTAAACCGGGCTGAAAAATATAAAATGATTTCTAAATAAAAAATTTACATTTGCTCTAAAAAATTAAACAATGGAACAATCCGAAATCCAAAACCCGAAATCCAAAATCGCGCACCGACCATTGGCGTTGATAATTATTGATGGTTGGGGACATTCGCCGAAGCGTGAAGGCAATGCGATTGCTTTGGCAAACACGCCGGTTTATGACGCAATTTGTGCCAAATATCCGTATACTTTATTGGCGGCTTCGGGTATGCGCGTCGGTCTAACGCCCGATACGCCCGGAAATTCCGAAGTCGGACATCTGAATATCGGCGCAGGTCGCATCGTGCAAACCGATATTTCAAGAATCTCGAATGCCGTCAAAACACGGAAGTTTTTTGAAAATATAGTTTTGAAAGAAGCGTTTGAATATGCCAAGAAAAATGATTCTTCAGTGCATTTGATCGGGTTGCTTTCCGACGGCGAGGTTCATTCTTCACCTGAAAATCTTTTCTCCTTGCTGAGAATGTCGAAAAACGAAGGCTTAAAAAATGTTTTCGTTCATCCGATTCTCGACGGACGCGATGTGTCGCCGCGAACGGCAGATATTTACGCGGAAGCATTGGAAATTAAAATGGCGGACATCGGCATCGGTCGTATTGCTACGCTTTGCGGACGATATTATGCGATGGACAAAGGTAATAATTGGGAACGCACGGCACGCGTCTATACAATGCTTGTTCATTCGGAAGGTGAACGGGCGACGGATGCAGTTTCGGCAATTCGCGGTTCATTTTTGCGCGGCATTTCCGACGAATTTATTCAACCGATTATTCTCGAAGAAGAATCGGGCGCGCCTGTTGCTTCTATCAAAACCGGCGATGTCGTCATCTTTTTCAATCATCGTTCCGACCGTATGCGCCAACTCGTTAAATCTCTCGCGGTTTCCGACTCTAACGACTTTGCGGCTTTTGGTAAACCCCATATCAAAACCGTCTGTTTGACCGAATATGACCGCACCTTCAATCTGCCTGTCGCTTTCCGGCAAGAAAATGAAGATAATGTTTTAGCGAAAGTTTTTGCTGACAACGGCGTTTTGAATTGCCGCATCACCGAAACCGAGAAATATGCCCACCTGACATATTTTTTCAATGGCGGTGTCGAACTCGAACATCCTTGCGAACAGCGTGTTTTAGTGCCTTCGCCGAAACAAACGACAGCGGAAACGTCGCCGGAAATGGCTTGTTTCAAAGTAACCGATAAACTCTTGCGCGGGCTTGAAGCAGGCGAAAACGATGTTTTTATCATCAATCTGTCCGCGCCCGATATGGTCGCACACACGGGAAATCTGGAAAAAACTATCGAAGCCGTGCAGTTTGTTGACACTTGTTTGGGCGGAATAGTCGAAAAAATCCGCGCCGTCGGAGGAATTGCTCTTATTACATCCGACCACGGGAACTGCGAAGAAATGGCGGATTTGCTGACCGGCGAACCGAACAATTTGCATACATCAAATCCTGTTCCGTTTCATTTTGTTGACGAACAAGCAAACGGTCTGAAATTACGCGACGGCGGCGCACTAGAAGATGTTGCCCCAACGATTCTCGGCATTCTGGGCATCGAAAAACCGGAAGAAATGACCGGCAAAGACTTACGGCAAAGCTAATTCCGAATTAGAAATTTGTAAGAAAAAACTGAAATCTAAATCCTTGAATTTCAATCCGCAAAATATTTTAGTTCTACATTTTGGGCAACTTGGAGATGTTATTTTGAGTTTGCCTGCATTATCGGCGATTAGAAAAAGATTTCCTGACGCACACATTACTGCTTTGGCAGGAAAAGGAAGCGTCCAAATAATTGAACTTACTGATTTTTTTGACGAGATAATCGCGGTTGACCGCGTTGCACTTCGGGACAGCGGAAAATTGTGGTCAATCGCCCAAATCTTCAAAATAGTCAGCAATATCCGGCGCAAACAATTTGATTTTATCATTGATTTGCATAGTCTTTACGAAACAAATCTGCTCGGATTTTTTTCGGGCGCAAAGCAGAGGCTTTTTGCTAATCGTGAAAGCCGTTCATTAGATTTTTTGGCGAATTTCGAGCCAAAACCGCCGCGAGAAGACAAAACGAAAAACGCCACCGATTTTTATTTGGATGTTTTGCAGCCGCTTGGAATCGAAAACACTGAACGGTTTGTCCATATTCATCCGCCAAAATCAGAGGTTAAAATTGTCGAAAATCTTTGGCGTGAAAATAAACTCGGGGAAAGCCGAATCGTCGGGCTTTATCCCGGCGCGGGAAATCCGAGTCGCCGTTGGAGTTTGGATAAATTTGCCGAGCTAGCAAGGCTTTTGATCAATGATGAATGCAAAGTTATTGTTTTTCTCGGTCCTGAAGAAAAAGATTGGCAACAGGAGATTAAAGAAAAATTTCCCGACGGCATTTTTATCTTTGATAAACTGACAATTCCCCAACTTGCCGAAGCCTTTACCCGTTTGCAAATTTTAATCAGCAACGATACCGGACCGATGCACTTAGCCGCGATAATCGGCACACACGTCATTTTACTTTTGCACGAAAATGCGTCAACAATTTATATTCCGCTAACTAAAAAACTAAATATCGTTCGCGGTGAAACTCTTAATAAAATAAGTGCGGAAGAGGTTTTTCAAACAACCCGAAATGTTGACTTTCATTAAAGACAATTATCGAATTTTTTTTATATTATTACTGTTTATTGCGCTGTTTTCGGCGTGTCGTTCTTCCCGACAAAATATCAACAGTCAAGATATTTCACCAATTAGTAAAGATGGTTTTAGCGTTCCGACTCCAAGCATAAATCTCGGCAAACCGTTGGAAATTTCCCAAAAGACGGAAGATATTGCACTGGCAAAAAAGATTGACGAACTTATCGAATCAAGCGAATTTGCCAATGCGCGTTGGGGTGTTTTTGTTGTTTCAGTTCAAGACGGCAGAGTTTTAGCAGCGCGTGATGCACAAAAACTCTTCACTCCCGCATCAGTGCAGAAATTGCTCACATCGGTTGTGGCACTCGAAAAACTCGGTGCGGATTTTCGTTGGAAAACGAGCGTTTTTGCCTCCGATAAAATTGAAAACGGGGTGCTTGACGGCGATTTGATTCTCTACGGGCAAGGTGCGCCGGATTTAAGCGACGAAGGCATCGAAAATCTGGCTAATCAATTGAAAGCGAAAGGTTTGCAAAAGATAAAAGGAAACATTATCGGCGACGAAAGTTATTTCAAAGGCGATAATTTTGGCGATGGTTGGGCGTGGAACGAATTGCAATGGTATTACGGCGCAGAAGCGTCGGCACTTTCGGTGAATCGCAATCAGGTAAATCTGAGTTTGCGAAACGGTAAACCGACGACTTCGACGAGTCTGATGCAGGTTTCAGGCGAAGTTAAACCGAATCAAAACGACGGAATCGAGTCTATTGGAGTAAAGCGCGAACTCGGCGAAAATCGCGTTTATGTGTGGGGCGAAGGCAAAAATCTGGACGTTCGTGTGGCGATGCAAAATTCCGCGCTTTGGTCGGCAAGGATTTTTAAGGGAGCATTGCAAAAAAAAGGAATTACGGTCGAAGGCAATGCAAGATCGGCTGATTGGAAAACGGAAAATAAAATTGATATTGCTAACGCGGACGAATCGGCAACCATCGAAAGTCAAACTCTTGCAGAAATTGTCCGGCAGATGAATAAAGATTCGGTTAATCTTTATGCCGAGTTGATTTTGCGAACTTTGGGCAAAAAATTCGGGGCAGAAGCACCTGACGAGAATCCGAAAACGCAAAAGACACGCGGCGACGATGCGGCGGGAACTTCCGTTATCAAAAAATGGTTGACGGAAAACGGCGCAACATTTCAGGAAACCGAAACGATCCGGGACGGTTCAGGGCTTTCACGGCTTAATTTTATAACACCTGAAACTCTCGGACGCGCGTTAATTGCGGCAGCGCAAATAAAAGAGGCGGAAATATTCAAAAACTCACTGCCGGTTGCCGGAACAGACGGAACTCTGCGCGGGCGTTTGGGAAATGTGCGCGGAAAAATTCTGGCAAAAACGGGCTCGATAACAGCCATAAATTCTTTGGCTGGCTATGCCAAAAATGACCGTGAAACTCTCGCTTTTGTTATTTTATGCAACAACGAAACGCGTAAAGCCGACAGTTCAATTTTGATTGATGAGATTGCGACGCTTCTGACAAATTAATAATTTATAATTTTTGCCGGTATTTTATCTGAAAATAAATCCGAGAAAGAAAAACAGCCAAAATAGAATCATCAAAAATAGCGGCGCAATCGTCATTACAAGGCAGCCGAGATTTGCCCATGATTCCTGATTCCAAGTAAAAGGTTCGGGACAATGCGGACAAAAATCTTTGATTGTCATAAAAGGACGTTTACATTGGGGGCAGATTTTGATGCTCACAAATTTAGAATATCAGAAAAACGCAAAAATTAACCGTCGATAAATATGAAGTATTAAAGACTGAATTTTCGGGACTCGGACTTTAGACTTTGGGCTTTGGATTATGATATTGTTAGCGTTTTCAAATCACATACAAGGAAGAGCGAACACTAACAATGGTTGAAGAATACGCATTCGACAATACGGAAGAACGCCGTCGAAGCAGACAAAGTGAAACAGGTTGGATCGAAGTCATCGTCGGTTCGATGTTTTCGGGGAAAAGTGAAGAATTAATCAGAAGGCTCAGGCGCGCGCAAATTGCCCGGCAAAAAGTGCAGGTTTTCAAACCGAAAATTGACGACCGCTATTCGATCGAGCAAATTGCGTCGCATTCGGGAATGACACATATTTCAAAACCCGTAATGACGGCAAAAGAATTGCTCTCACAGATCGAAGACGGGACGCAGGTTATCGGCATCGATGAAGGACAGTTTTTCGATATGGAAATTATCCAAGCCGTCAACCAACTCGCTAATCAAGGCAAGCGAGTGATTATTGCCGGACTCGATCAGGATTATACGGGCAAGCCTTTTGAGCCGATGCCGCAGCTTTTGTCTATCGCGGAATTTATTACAAAAACGCACGCCATCTGCGTTGTCTGCGGACAAACCGCCAATTATTCACAACGCACCTTTGAATCGGACGCAAGAGTCGAAGTCGGCGCAAGCGGCAAATACGAAGCGCGTTGCCGCCAATGTTTCGTGCCTCATTCCGACGCGCCGACGGTTATTTGATTTTATTTATTTTACCAGACCTTTTCCCAATTTTAAGGCTGGGTTTTAGCAAGTTTTTCAATCTCTGTGCGTAAGACTTCAGTTTGGACTTTTCCTTGGCGGCTATAGACAATTTCACCCTTTTCGTTTAGTAAAACCGTGAATGGCAAACCGCCTTGCCAATCTTTGGAAACCGAACCGATGGCGGCTTCTTCGTTGTCGGTGTTTAAAAGATATGCGGGCATTTCTGCCTTCATTTCCGCCAAAAATTTTGGCACAGTGGTTTTTATATCTTCCACGTCATCCAGCGAAATGGTAATAAAATCAATTTTTCCGCGATAGTCCGCGTCAATTTTTACGAGATCGGGAAATTCTTCGCGGCACGGATCGCACCACGTCGCCCAAAAATTGATGAGTAGAGGTTTTGGGTTTTCACCTGTCCGATTGAGTAAATTTTTAAGCGCAACAGCATTAACCTCCGTTACTTTCAAAAGCAATTTGGTTTTAGAAACGGCATTTTGTTTTTTGGCAGATTTTTGTGATAAAACTTTGCCCGCAACTTTTTTCGATTCTTGTTTTTGAGCAAAAGTCTCGACCGAAAAAAGTTGAGTGAAAACGAAAATGAATGAAAGGATTAACAGAAGTTTTCTCATAATGATTTTTTTTGAGCGTGAACATACAATCCGCCATTGCTACTTAAAGCATCGCGGAAAGAATGTTTACGCTCTAATTACTAAATGTTTTTGGAGTAATTTTACTCAGCCCGTTTGATCGAACAGCCAAAGGCTTTCGCGCTTTGTTTGGAGATTGCTTTTCCGCTAATTCCCGAATCGAGTGCTACACGAACATAATTTTCGGTCGGGTTTTCACCGCGACGATCGTTGTCGATTGCGCCTTTATACATAAGCACGTTTTTGGCATTGAAATAAAATACTTCGGGCGTAACGGTTGCACCGAGTTGGTCGGCTAAAACATTGCCTTTATCAATCAGAACCGGAAATTTATAATTGGCGGCGGCGTGTGTTTTGATGTCTGCAAGCGATTCGGTCGAATTTGAATTAATGCCGATAAAGTTGATGCCTTTTGCTTTATAATCGGCGGCAAGTTGGTTAATGCGGTCATTATATCCTTTGACAACCGGACATTGTGCCGAAAGAAAGACGATGATCGCGCCTTTTGTCCCTTTCAGATCGTTAAAGGACTGCATTTTGCTGTTAGTGTCGGGAAGTTTGAAATTCTCCAAAGTTTTTCCGACGGCAAAACCATCGTTTGCACTACTTACATCGGCAAATGAGACAAATGTAATTAAAGCTAATAATGCTGCAAATAAAATACTTTTTCGGTTCATTGATTTTTACTCCTTAATCTTTAAAATGAAATGTTGTTTTTCTAATTTTAGCAATCGCAGATTTCAGTATGCAAATACACACTGCTTTTACGTTCATATTTTAACAATGTTTCTGTGATCTCAATTTATTCCTAAAACTTCGATGCACAAACTTCGGGCAGAGGTTAGGATAAAAAAGATAAATGTTATAATTTCACAACTCTAAAAATGCTGACTATCGGAGAATATTTCGGGCGATACAAAGTTGAAGCGGCTATTGGTGCGGGCGGTATGGGCGAGGTTTATCTTGCCGAAGATACATTGCTCGATCGCCGTGTGGCATTGAAAATTTTGCCTGCCGATGTCGCCAAAGATATAAAACGCATTCGCCGTTTTATTCAAGAAGCGAAAGCGGCTTCGGCATTAAATCATCCGAACATCATCACAATCTATGAAATCGGTGAAGACAACGACACACATTTTATTTCTACCGAACTGGTCGAAGGCGAAACTTTGCGCGAATTGGTAAAATCGCGGACACCGAATTTGCACGAAATACTCGACATCGCCGTGCAAATGGCTTCGGCATTAGCGGCGGCACACACCGCAGAAATAGTTCACCGCGACATCAAACCCGAAAATGTGATGCTTCGGCACGACGGTTTTGTTAAAATCCTCGATTTCGGTCTGGCAAAATTAAGTGAACCAAAAGTGTTCGGCGCAGATGACGA
Source organism: Acidobacteriota bacterium (assembly GCA_031359215.1). Classification (GTDB taxonomy): domain Bacteria; phylum Acidobacteriota; class Blastocatellia; order Pyrinomonadales; family Pyrinomonadaceae. Next base: position 9,718 of record JANMAA010000032.1, read on the forward strand.
AACATTGATTCATAGTGTTCGCGGCAGTATAACGGGAACAATTGTCTATATGTCGCCGGAACAAGCGCGTGGTTTGCAGGTTGATGCGCGAACCGACATTTGGAGTTTCGGCGTAACTCTCTATGAAATTTTGACGCGTCAATTACCGTTCGTCGGCGCAACACCGACCGATATAATGTTTTCAATCGTTCAGAAAGAGCCGCCGCAGTTGGAATTACTTGCGCCGGATTTACCGCACGAACTGGTATTTATTATAAAAAAAATGCTGCGTAAAAATCTTGATGAGCGTTATCAAAACATCAAGGACGTGCTGAACGATCTGCGTCAAGTAAAACAAAAAATCGATTATGAAGAATTTGAACGCTCGTTTTCGCCTGAAACTTCAAAAACGCGAACCGAGCAGAAGCAAACAAAATCCGTAGAAATTACAAATTTTTTATCCGATTCAAACAACTCGCTTTCTTCGCATTTGCTGGAAACCGTTCCGCCCAATAATCTTTCTACTGAACTTTCGCCGCTCATTGGTCGAGAAACAGAAATAACGAAAATTATTGATTTGTTGCGTCAACCCGATATTCGGTTACTGACAATAACTGGTGTTGGAGGAACCGGGAAAACGCGGATTTCTCAGGCAATCGCACACGACTCGCTCGCTGAATTTAGCGACGGTGTTTATTTTATTAGTTTATCGGCAATTGAAAATCCTGAATTGATTTTACCGATTATCGGACAGTCGCTCGGTGTCCGCGAAGAAAGCGGCATAACGCTAAAAGAAAGAATTGTGGATTATCTTTACAAGCGAAAGATGCTGATTGTTTTAGACAATTTCGAGCAAATAACAGAAGCTGCGCCAACGCTGACCGAATTGTTGTCGGGTTCGGAGAATTTAAAAATTTTAGTAACCAGCCGTGTCCGGCTTAACTTACGGTTTGAACACGAATTTACTCTCCATCCGCTGATTGTTCCGACCGATAATACTCTAAGCGTGAGCGAATTAAATGAATATCCGGCGATTACATTATTTGTTGAAAGAGCGCAGACGGCAAAATCAAATTTTGCTTTGACCGGTGAAAACGCAAAATCAGTAGCGGAAATTTGCCAACGGCTCGACGGTCTTCCATTAGCGATTGAACTTGCGGCGGTGCGTGTCAAATTGCTCTCCCCGCAGGCGATATTGACACGATTAGCCAGCAGTTTGAAATTGTTGACGGGTGGTGCCAGAGATTTACCCGAACGCCAGCAAACGATGCGCGGAGCAATTGCTTGGAGCTATGATTTACTGAATGAAAAAGAAAAAAAACTGCTCAACCGATTAGGGGTTTTTGCCGGAGGCTTCACGCTTGACGGAGCAGAGGAAATAGGTAACGCAAAAAAGGATTTGAACCTTGACATACTTGACGCAGTTACCTCTCTCGCGGATAAAAGTCTGCTCTCTCAGCGGGAGCAAGCGGACGGCGAACCGAGATTTCGGATGCTTGAGGTTGTCAGGGAATTCGCGCTGGAGGCTTTAATGACGAGCGGCGAAGCAGATGACATCAAACACCGGCACGCTGGTTTTATGGTTGCACTTTCAGAAGAAGCAGAGCAGAAATTATTGGGTGCAAAGGCGGCGGAATGGTTTGAAAAACTCGAACAAGAGCACGATAATCTGCGAATTGCGCTTGAATGGGCGACGGAAAATGAACCGGAAACAGCGTTGCGAATTGTCAAAGCCATTTACCGCTTTTGGTTAGGACGCGGACATCTGGCGGAAGGCAGCAAATGGACGAAAAAGGCATTGGAAAAAAGCGACGAGGAAGTTGCCCCGAAACTGCGGGCAAATGCCGCCCGCGGCGTTGGCAATTTGAGTTTTCTACAAGGTGATTTTGAAGCGGCAAATGTTTTTTATCATTCGAGTCTGAGCCTCAGCCGTAAGATTGGCGACCAGCAAATGATTTGCTACGCGCTTGCCGGTTTGGGAAATATGAAAACTTTTCGGGGCGAACTCGAATCGGCGCGAACTTTGATCGAAGAAAGTTTGGCAATTGCCAGACAAATAAATGACAAGCTGCAAATTACCCTAACGCTCAATTCGCTGGGAGAATTAGCCCGCGAAGAAGAAGATTATCAATCGGCGCGAAAGTATTATGAAGAGGCTCACGCCATCGCAAAACAAGAGTCGCTCGATTTTGCTATTCCGACTTATACCGGCAATTTGGCATCGGTTACTTGTCTGATGAAAGATTTTCGATCTGCGCGTTCATACTGTCTCGAATCTCTCAAAGTCAGCGAACAATTAGGCGATAAAAAAGGCATTGGCGGTGCGCTTGACAGGCTTGCGGCATTGGCAGTCAAAGACGGACGAATGGAAAAGGCAGCGCAATTATGGGGTGCGGCACAATCTATATTTGAAGCTATCGGTTACAAAACGGAAAAGGTTGATCAGGACTTCAAAGACCTTTACGCAAGCGAAGCGCGAACGGCACTGGGCGATGAAGCGTTCGATGCGGCACAGGCGAAAGGAAAATCCATGCGAATGAAAAGGGCGATTGCGCTTGCCCGGGAAACAGATTAAGGCAAACTAAAATACTGTCAATGCGGTGAATGTTTGGAGAGGATTTCCCGCGAATTTAGTTTCGGCGTGTATGGTCGGATGCGAAGTGAAAAAGCGGAACTTTCCGCTCTTTCACTTCGCATCTCAAATTTCCCGAATAAAATCAAGTAAATTTTAATTGTTGCTTGCGCCGCCGCTCCATATTTCAAAACTGCCCCAGATTTCGTCGATTACTTTTTCGTTGGCGGCAAATTTTGCCTCATCTTCGCAAACGAGAATCATAATGTAGTTGTCCGATACGTCCGTGCCGACCAGAATGCGGGCTTTGTTTGATTTGCCGTCTGCTTTCGTCGCGGCATCGGCAATCGAATAATCATCGCTTTCAGCCTTCAAAGCACCCATCGTTACTGTTGCTTTGCCCTCCGACATTTCTTTGATAAATTTCTTTCCCGTGTCGAGCAAATCGTCCTTGCTCAAAGTTTTGTCTTTGAACGCCAGAACAAACACGCCGATTTCCGATGGTGCCGGTGTTTTAGCGACATAGACATCTATGCCTTCTTTGTTATCGGAACCGCCCGTCGTGCCTTCGGGAACCGAAAAACTGTAGCCTTTCTGCTCGTCGTAAATATCGATCCAACTGTCGGGAACGGGATTATTCTTGACTTTTATGCCTTTGCCGTCGGTCGGCAATTTCTCGTCTTTCAACACATCTTTCGGTTTGGAATCCGTGTTAGCTGCAGTCGTGTTTGAATTTTTATTAGCCGCCGGAATCGAAGCCGTATTGGTCGGTTTGGCAGTATTTAAATTATCTTTTGAAGTGCTGAATGATGCAGTGCAGCCGCCGAAAGATATTCCGAGTGCTGAAATTATCATCATTAAAAAAAGTTTGTTTTTCATATTTTCTCCTGTAAATTGGGACGGGGGTATTTTTTCCGCTATTTGAATCAATTAAGAATGGCAGTAGCGTTTCCTTTTTTATAAAAAAGTTCAACGGTGGAAATTTTAAGTAGATTCAAATTATCCCACTCGATATATGCGCCATCTTCGTCTTCTACTCGCAAATCCCAGATTTTAGACTTGGTTTTGCTCGGAAAATAAATCAAAAGGTCTTCGCCGTTCAATAAAGTGTCTGCTCCTAAAATATCCTCGCCCCATTCATTAGAATTATGTGGCGTAACATAAAGCGCGTTTATTTCAACTCCTGTGCTGTTAATCAGTGTAAAATCCTGATCGCCAATAGTTATTTTTATATTTTGATTGACATTTTTTGCCTCGCTCGAAATCGCCGGCAAACAGATAAATCCGACTAATGCCAAAGCTACTAATAAATTTTTCATCATTTTTTTCATTCTCTTATTCTCCTTATTTAATTAAACTGATTTTGTGGGAGCTATGTTCTTGTTTCGGTATTGTTTGACTATTTCTTTACCCAAACAACGCCGTCCGACCAGTGGATTTCCAATCCATCTTCGGACACAGTTCCATTTCTCGTGGCAAAGTCTTGGGCAACAACTTTACTACCTTTAACGCTTCCTCTTGATTTTGCATTGCTGCCTTTCAAGGCTTTGATCGAAAGAGTCGTCCCGTTTTGAGTGATTGACCAAACATACGGCGACTTTGTTCCGTCGTCGTAGAAACCAATCCAGGTTCCTTCGAGATTCCAATCTTTTTCGACGATAAGTGCCGTCGTCCTACCGTTTTTGTAATAAAGTGTGAGCGTATCTATGGCGAGTAGATTTAAATTCTCCCATTCAAGAAAGTCGCCCGTTTCATTTTCGATACGCAAATCCCATAGTTTTGCCTTCTCTCTTCTGGAAAAACTTATATCTAATGTTTTGCCATTTAACATCGTATCAACCCCAAGAATGTCACCGCCCCATTCATCCGCATTATGCGGCGTAACATAAAGTGCGTAAATTTCTACTCCCGTTGCGTTAACCAAAGTAAAATCCTGTGCCGCCTGTGCTGAAACTTTCATTGTTGAAGCTACCGAAAATGCTCCGACCGCCAACAAAATTATCAGTATATTTTTTGCTATTCTTTTCATTATTTAATCTCCTTAAATTTAATGATTGCGGAAGCCCGCACGCCCGTAAGAGTGTAGATACCGCCCACTTACTCCGGGCGTGTTTCTGCATTTTGTTGCTTAACGCTTCGGTTCTAAAATGATCTCCCGCGCTAAACGGTTAGCCAACACTTCCCGGATTTGCAGACGGTCGCGGTAGCCCTGCATTTGTTTCTCATCATTACCGATAACCGTTTGCAGTAATTGGTCGGCTTTGGCTTCGTTGGCTTCCATCGTCGCCAGATCTTTATATTCGGTCATCAGCATCAAGTTAAAATCGGTCGGGCTGTGTCCTTCGGTTTGCAAAACTTTATAAGAGTTGATTTGTCCGTCCTTCTTCAACGCCTCCTGTTCGCGCTTCCAATCGGTAGCAATATAATTCAGATAAGCCGTGTCCATTCCCGGCTTCATCGCGATAAATCCGATATTCCAAACCGTGCCGTTGCGATACGGACGGCTGACCTGCGCGACGACGACGATGCTTAAAGCTAAGATCAAAACGATCAGTGAACCTGTTAAAATGCGTTTTTTATTTTTCATAATTTTTCTCCTACTTTTTGTTTAATCGAATGCCAACAATGACTTTGTTTTGACTGTCGCCACATTCGTTTCAAGCGACAGTTTTATAAAATTTATCCTTCTATATGCGTAAACGAGATTTCGGGAGAAAAAAGGTCATCACTTGAAAATGTTTTTTTATGAATTGTCCAAAGGTTGATTTTGTTGCTGAGAATGACTTTTGAAGAATTATTTTATTTTTGCGGAATTACTATTTATTTTTGCTTTTATGTTTTATAATTTAGAGAGAAAGCTTCCCGAATAATTTATGGTAAATGACAATTCGCATCAAATAACTCTTTTGTTAATTGATTGGAGTAAGGGAGATGAAATTGCGCTTGAACAGCTAATTCCTTTGGTCTATGACGAACTGCGCCAAATGGCGAGAAACTATATGAGCCGCCAGCCATCGGGACATACATTTCAGACGACGGAATTGATTCACGAAGCGTATTTGAAGTTGGCGGACGGAAAGGAACAAAATTGGCAAAACCGCGCTCATTTTTTCGGCGTAGCGGCAAAAGCGATGCGGCATATTCTGGTTGATTATGCGCGGTCTAAAAGCAGACATAAACGCGGCGGCTGGCAGGAACAAGTATCATTTGCCGAAGATGGAGTCGTTTCAACCAGGCGTTCGGAAGAAATCGTCGCGCTTGACGATGCGTTAAATCAACTCGCGGTTTTGGATGAGCGCAAAAATCGCGTCGTCGAGATGAAGTTTTTCGGCGGCTTAAACATCGAAGAGATTTCCGAAGTGTTAAAAATCTCACCCGAAACCGTCAAACGCGATTGGCGGTTTGCGCGAAACTGGCTTTTGCGCGAATTAGCCCACACCGAATGAAATTCTAGAAAGTAACGCCGTCGTTCTGAGGGCGTTACTTCTTTTCCGACTCACTTTTAAGATTATTTAGCATCCGGGTTTTTATCCTGACTATCATCAGTTTTATCAGAAGACGGTTTATCGGTTTTTGTCGGTTTGCTCGAATTATCACTCCGCAACCGTAAAGTTTCCGGTTTTGCGATCAAATTCTTTGCCGTCTTCGCCCGTCAGAACGACTTCGGCTTTGTAAGTTCCGGGAGCAAGTCCTTCGGCAAGGGAAAAGTTAAACCAAACTGCGCGACTGTCTTCAACGGCTAGTTCTTTGTCGAGTTTATAGGCAACCGTGCCTGTTTGTTCGCCTTCAACCTTGTCGAATAAAATGCGGAATTTGGCTTTGTTTTTGCCGCTTGCGTTGTTGACCGCCGTTACTACAAAAATTTCGTCTTCGGGTTTGAAATTCGTGCTTGCGCCGCTTGCGTCTTTATCTTTGCCGAATTTCAAATCGCTCAAGTTTGCCGTCGAAAGATTGAAACTACAAGCCATCGAAGCCAGAATTAAAAAGCCTAGTGCGAAAATTGAATTGATTTTATTTGTCATTTAATATTTCTCCTGTTAAATTTTAGTTTCTGAGAAATTATCGGATCTACAATTTCTCAGAAAGTTGTCTTTACCTACATAAACGATAATTAGCCGCAAAGTAGGTCATCATAAAAATATTTTTTACAAAAATAAAATTTGCTCTATACTAATTTCACACAAAAGATAGTGTTTATTTGACAATTTATGCTTAATCTTTAAATGAAAGCTGAGAGACTACAACAAATAGAAAAAATTTATCACGCGGCTTTGGAGATTCTGCCTGGCAAACGTGAGTCCTTTTTTAACGAATTTTGCGGTGGAGATGAAGAACTGCGCCGTGAAATCGAATCTTTGCTCTCGTTTGAAAAATCTTCCGAGATTTTTTTCGACACACCGCCTGAATCTTTCGTTGCCGAGATGTTTTCCAAAGAAAATAATCATTCAAATTTCATTGGCAAAGCAGTCAATCAATACAAAATTCTCGCGCTTATCGGCGAAGGGGGAATGGGTGAAGTTTATTTGGCGCAAGACACGCGGCTTGACCGGCGGGTTGCACTGAAAATTCTTCCGCCTGATTTTATTGATAATAAAGGGCGAATGGAGCGTTATGTGAGAGAAGCAAAAACAGCATCCGCGCTGAATCATCCGAATATCATCACGATTTACGAAATCGGCGCATTGCAAGATACGCATTACATTGCCACCGAACTTATCGAAGGCGAAACTTTGACGAAACATTTCAAGACCGCGCCTTTGAATCTGAAAAACGCGCTGGATATTTTTATTCAGATGGCATCGGCGTTGGACGCGGCGCATCGGGCGGGAATAATTCACCGTGATATAAAACCCGAAAATGTGATGATTCGTCCCGACGGCTTGGTAAAAATTCTCGATTTCGGTATCGCCAAACTCGCTGAGCGACACGGAGCCACGCGGACACGGAGACACGGAGATGAAGACAAGACCTTAATCGCCGCGTCTCCCCTTCGCCCTGTCCCCGCGTCGCCTAAAACTGCGCCCGGAATGATTATCGGCACGGTAAATTATATGTCGCCCGAACAGGCGCGGGGCAAAACGGTTGATGCGCGGTCGGATATTTTTAGTTTCGGGATTGTGTTATATGAAGTCTTAACTGGTAAAAAGCCGTTTGAAGGCGAAACGCCGATGGACACCATCGGCGCGATTCTGCACTTAGCACCGCTTCCGTTAAATCAATTATTGCCTGAATTGCCGTCTGCGGTTGAACAAATCATCAACAAAACTTTGCGTAAAAACACGGACGAGCGTTATCAAAATGCCAAAGACTTGCTGACGGATTTGCGGAATGTCAAACAACGACTCGATTATGAAGAAATCGAGCGTAGTATCACGCCCGTGAAATCAGACCCAGAAATAATTTTGGAAAACATGCCGCCGAATAATCTGTCAAATGATTTGTCGTCGCTCATCGGACGTAAAGCGGAAATAGCCGAAATTATGGATTTGCTACGCCAATCTAACACGCGATTGCTGACGATAACGGGCGTTAGCGGAACGGGCAAAACGCGCATCTCACAAGCAATCGCGCACGAATCGCGCGCTGAATTTGCGAACGGCGTTTATTTTATCAGTCTGGCAACGATTGGAAATTCCTCCTTGGTCGTGCCGATTATCGGGCAAACGCTCGGTTTGCGCGAAGAAAGCGGCAAACCGATGAAAGAACGCATCGGCGATCATCTGCGCGGGAAAAAAATGCTCATCGTCTTGGACAATTTTGAGCAAATCACGCAAGCCGCGCCGACGATTGGCGAACTGCTGTCGGATGTACCGGATTTGAAGATTTTAGTAACTAGCCGCGTCCGTCTGAACTTACGATCTGAACGCGAATTCACGCTTCAACCGCTTGGAGTGCCGATTGACAAACGATTGACGGCAAACGAGTTTGGCAGATTTCCAGCCGTAGCGTTGTTTGTCGAAAGAGCAAAGGCGGCAAAATCGAATTTTGCATTAACGGACGAAAACGCCGATTCGATTGCGGAAATCTGCCGACGACTTGACGGTTTGCCGTTGGCGATTGAACTGGCGGCGGTGCGCGTCAAACTTTTCACTCCGACGGCAATTTTAAATCGCTTGGAAAAATCTCTTGATTTGCTGACGGGCGGCGCGAAGGATTTGCCGAAACGTCAGCAAACGATGCGCGGCGCGATTGCGTGGAGTTATGAATTGCTCGACGCGGACGAAAAAAAACTGCTCAACCGGCTGTCAGTATTTCGTGGAGGTTTAAATCTCGAAGGCGCGGAAGCAATCGGAAATGCGGAAGCAGATTTGAGTGTTGATTTGTTGGACGTTGTTTCATCACTCATTGACAAAAGCCTTCTCTCACAGCGCGAACAGGCAGACGGTGAACCGCGTTTTCTGATGCTTGTCGTCGTCAGAGAATTTGCCTTTGAGAAATTGACGGAAAGCGGTGAAGCAGATGAAATCAAACGACGGCACACTGCTTTTTATACAGATTTATCAGAAGAAGCCGAGCCTGATTTGTTGGGAGCGAAAGCGGCAGAATGGATGGAAAAATTTGAGCAGGAACACGACAATTTGCGGGTTGCGCTCGAATGGGCTTTGGAAAATCAGCCGGAAACCGCCCTGCGAATTGTCGGAATAATTTACAGATTTTGGTTAAGGCGCGGCTATTCGGCGGAAGGACGCAAATGGATACGCGCGGCATTGAAAAAAAGCGGCGAAAAGGCTGATGTAATCTTACGGGCAAAAGCTGCGCGCGGCGGCGGTCTTTTGAGTTTGCAACAGGGCGATTTTGAAGCGGCAAATTCATTTATCGAAGAGAGTCTGCGATTGAGCCGTGAGATCGGCGACAAATCATTGATTTCATACGCTCTCACCAGTTTGGGAGCATTACGGGTTGGGGAAGGCGACCTGATTGCGGCACAAAAATTAACGGAAGAATGCCTCGCAATTGCCGAAGAAATAGATGATAAATTTCAAATTTCAATATCGCTGAATCGTCTCGGAGATATGTCCCGTCAAAAAGAGGATTATCAAGCGGCACGAAAATACTACGCAGAGGCTTACGCAATCGCCAAGCAAGAATCAATTAGTGCCGCCATTCCGATCTTTGCTCATAATCTCGCATCGGCGATGTGTCTGCTGGAAGATTTTCGCTCGGCGCATTTATATAATCTCGAATCTCTGAAAGGCTGCGAAGAATTGGGACATAAAACCGGCTTCGGCGGAGCATTGAGCATATTTGCAGCATTATCAGTCAAAGCCGGCGAAGTGGAGAAAGCGGCTCGTTTGTTCGGCGCGGTGAAGTCAATTTACGACGTAAATGGTTACGAGTTAGAAAAAGCCGACCTAGATTTTGATAATTATTACATCAAGGAAGCGCGGACGGCAATCGGCGATAACGCATTCGACGCGGCACACGCCGAAGGTCGCAAACTAAGTCTGGAAGAGGCAGTTGCACTCGCCCGTGAAGGCGAATCGGTTTGGAAGTCCGCTGTTACAAAGGAAACGCAAATCACCAATGAAGCCGGTGCTAACACTAAAAATTATTCGACAAAAGATTCACTCGAAGCACAGATAGCGATACTTCCGTCGGTTGAGCCGGTAATTCCCGACGTTTCACGCCCGAATAATTTCTTCCCGCAAATCGGATTCAAACGAGTTTTCGTAACGGCTTTGATAATTTTATTGCTAACGGCTGGATTTTTTGGCTACCGATATTTCACGGCGAATCAGCAAATCAAATCAATCGCCGTGATGCCGTTTGCCAACGAAACCGGCAACGCCAACAACGAATACCTGTCGGATGGTTTGACTGATGGGCTGATCAATAAACTGTCGCAACTGCCGCACATCAAGGTTATCGCCCGCAGTTCGAGTTTCAGATACAAAGGCAAGGAACTCGAAACGAGCGAAGTTGCCAAAACACTCGGCGTTCAGGCAGTCATTACCGGGCGAATTACACAGCAAGGCGATAATTTGCAGATCAGCATCGAGATGGTCAACGCGGCGGAAAACACGCAGATGTGGGGCGAAATGTATAATCGCAAAGTTTCAGACGTGCTTGCCGTCCAACAAGATATCGTGCGAACCGTTTCGGAAAAACTGCTTATTCAATTGTCGGGAATACAGGAAAAACAAATAGCCAAACAGTTCACTACCAATTCTCCGGCTTATCAATTTTATTTGAACGGCGTTTTTTTCCGCCGAAAGAACGGAGTTGAAAATATCCGAAAAGCCATCGAATATCAAAAACAGGCAATCTCGCTCGACGCGAGCTTTTCGCTCGCCTATATCGAATTATCAATTAACTTAGCCAATCTGATCGAAATCGGTGCGGTCAGTCCGAAGGAAGGATTGCCCCCGGCGCGGGCGGCGGCGGAAAAAGCTCTGGCTTTAGACGATACGCTTGCCGACGCATATTACAACATCGCGCGAATCAGAAAATACGAATTTGAATGGACAAAGGCGGAAACGGCTTTCAAGCAAGCTATCGAAATAAATCCGAATCTGGCGGCAGCGCACACCGTCTATGCGGAATATCTGTCGCAGTTAGGCAGATTCGACGAAGCATTGCGGGAAATCAAACTGGCACAGGAACTCGACCCATTGCGAACCGGATTAGTCGGCAATGAGGGAAGCATTTACTATTTCGCCCGACAGTATGACGAAGCCATTGTGAAAAAGCAAATTCACGTTAGCTCGGCGGCGGAAAATCCTTTCGCCCACTTAGGTCTCGCCAATGCTTACGCTGCAAAAGAACGATATGCGGAAGCAATTCTCTCGTATCAAACGTCAATTAAACTGGAAGAAACGACAAGTGCGTTAATTTATCTGGGTCGGCTTTACGCGCTGACCGGCAGACGCACTGAGGCAAAGGCGATTCTAGAAAAATTAAACACGGCTGAAAAATATGTTTCACCTACCGAACTGGCAATTCTCTACGCCGCACTCGGAGATAGAGAAAAGGCGTTTGCCTCACTCGAAAAAGCCTACGCTGAACGCGATTTTAGATTGAACGATCTCAAAGTCGAACCGGCTTACGACCCTTTGCGCGAAGACCCGCGCTTTCAGGAGTTACTGAAAAAAGTCGGTTTTCCGCAGTGAACAAAACAATGCGGAGCGATAGAAAAAGCAATACATTTGGCGGCGCAGTTACATCCAACAGCAAAGCACGAACGAAATTGGCGACGAAGCATTCTATACAGTATAGGCGAATGAAAAAAGCGATTGCACTTTCCCGAGAAACAAAATAGCGAATATCATTTCGGCGTGAAATGATATTCGCTATTTTATTTTTGCAGAATTGCAGTGTTTATTTTGCCGGATTTTAGCGTTAATAAGAAATTGTCACGCCATAGTTTCTACCGATTCGTAAAACTTCTCTCCATGTTAAAGATATTCCGCGATCATAACTTTTGTCGAGTTGAGAAAATTCGGAATCTTCCATCTTTACGGTTTTTGACCATTTAAGAAAATCCGCATAATCGTGCCACGCCTGCATATGTTCGCGCCACGCGATTTGAAAATCGAGAGGTAAATCGGCATCATTCATGCTTGACGATTTAGCCGTATACTCATCAATGGTGGTTGTATATGCTTCAAAATAAGCTGAACTTTCAGACGGAAAATCTATTTCATCTAAATTTTTATCCCTTTTTTCACCGTTCCTAATATCTCGTTGCAGAAGGGAAGAGATATTTTGCTGCGTTTGAAGATCCTTCTTGATTACAAAATCAAAAGCAGTTAAATCCGTCTGCGGAAATCCGACTAAGGCAACCGAAAAAACAAAAGTCAAAGTAAACGCGATAATTTTTGTGATAAATTTCATCATAGTGATTTTATTATGACTGAAATTTTCTAAAAGATAAATAGTTTTTTTTACATTTTTTGAACGGAATTATACTGATAGGATTATTTTTGATAAAGTTACACAAATGAATCCACAAGACTTGATCCGAAAAAAGCGCGATGGCGGGAAGTTTTCGACGGCGGAAATAAACGCGTTTATAAAAGGCGTGTGCGACGAAACTTGGGCGGATTATCAGATTTCCGCGCTCGTGATGGCGATATTTATAAACGGATTGCGCCAATCGGAACAGAATGCTTTGACGGAAGCAATGCTCAATTCGGGCGAGGTTTTGGATTTTTCAGACATTGATGCACCCGTTGCCGACAAACATTCGACGGGCGGAGTCGGTGATAAAACCTCGCTTTTGATTGCGCCGATAGCGGCGGCGTGCGGTGTTGTCGTGCCGATGATTTCAGGGCGCGGACTCGGACACACGGGCGGAACGCTCGACAAACTCGAATCGGTTCCGAATTACAACGTCAATCTTTCAATCGAAGAATTTAAGAAAATCGTTAAAAAATGCGGCTTTGCGATGACGGGACAAACTGCCGAAATCGCGCCTGCTGACAAAAAACTTTACGCTTTGCGCGATGCCACGGCGACTATCGAATCAGTTCCGCTGATTGTCGGTTCGATTATGTCGAAAAAATTGTCGGAAGGTTTGGACGCGCTCTGTTTGGATGTCAAAACGGGAAGCGGAGCGTTTATGCAGAGCGAACGCGAAGCGCGAAAACTTGCCAAAGCATTGGTTAAAACGGGAAATGCCTGCGGCGTGAAAACCGAAGCCGTAATCAGTGATATGAATCAACCGCTCGGCAAATATGTCGGCAACGCGTTGGAGGTTTTTGAATGTCTAAACATTTTGCGCGGTGAAACTGACAAACTTTCAGGGCAAACGCTCGATTTATCAATCGAGCTGACGGCGCGGATTTTGATTTTGACAGGAGTTTGCGATTCGGTTAAAAATGCCAAAGCGAAAATAAATAATGTCTTGGCAAGCGGTGAAGCGTTGGAAAGATTTCGCGCTAACATCGAAGCACAAGGCGGAGATCCGAAAATTTGCGATAAGCCAGAAATACTATTGGATAAAAACTTGCTCGAAGTTAAGATCAAATCGCCCGAAAGCGGTTATGTTTTGGAGATAGATGCCACTGAGATCGGTAAAGCCGTTACTGCAATCGGCGGCGGACGGTTTCAAATCGATGATAAAATCGATTACGCCGTCGGCTATTCGTGCGATAAAAAATTGGGCGATAAAGTCAAGGAACACGAACCGCTTGGAACTCTTTTTTGCCGGAATGAAGGACAAGCCGCGAAAATTTTGGCAAAATTACAAATGGCGTATAAAATTAATGTGGAAAAACCATCGGGAAAATTTGAATTGGTGAAAGAAATTATTTCGTAAAAACGATTATGAACATACGATTGACTTTTAAAATTGCACTTCTGCTGGCTGCTTTATGCTTATTAGCTGCTTGCGAAACCGCAACCGAAGCTAATGCGGATAAAGGAAAAATCAAAGTCGGCATCGTTTTCGACATTGGCGGCAAAAATGATCGTTCATTTAATGCGGCGGCGTGGGAAGGTGTAAAACGTGCTAATCAGGATTTGGAAATCGTTTTGCGCGATGTCGAACCGGGCAATCCGACTTCGATTGAACCGGCGATGCGGGCGTTTGCCGAAAAGAATTTCGATTTGATAATCGGCATCGGTTTCGCGCAAGGACCGATTATGCAGCGCGTTGCCCAGGATTATCCGAACATCAAATTTGCCATCGTTGACGGCGTGATCTTGGACAAAGACGGCAAGCCTCTGCCGAATGTCGCGTCGCTTGTTTTTCGTGAGCATGAAGGCTCATATCTGGTCGGAATGATTGCCGCACAAAAGTCAAAGTCGGGCGTTCTCGGTTTTGTCGGTGGAATGGACATTCCGCTAATTCACCGTTTTGCAACCGGCTATGAAGAAGGTGCAAAATCCGTTAATCCGAATATTCGCGTTCTCCCTAATTATGTCGGCGTAACTGATGCGGCGTGGAATAATCCGGGTAAAGGCAAGGAATTAGCCCTGAACCAAATCGAGCAAGGCGCGGATGTAATTTTCACGGCAGCGGGAAACTCCGGCTTAGGCGCGTTTGACGCGGTTGAGCAATACGGCAGAAATTCGAGCGGCGAAGCGAACAAATTTGTTATCGGCGTTGACTCGAACCAAAACAGTCAACGTCCCGGATTTGTTTTAACTTCGATGGTCAAGCGCGTGGACAATGCCGTTTACGATGTGGTGAAAGAAGTCAAAGCAGGAAACTTTCAAGGCGGTTTTCATTCATTTGGACTCGATAAAGACGGTGTTGCCTACGCAATGGACGAAAATAACAAAAGTTTGATTTCGCCGGATGTCATCAACAAAGTCGAGGATGCCAAAAAGAGAATCGTCGCGGGTGAAATCAAAGTTACCGATGCGATGGCAAAATAAAATATACAAAAATCAATTTTTTTCAAAATTAGGAGTTGAAAGTATGAAACAATTTGCACCTTGTCCGAAATGCCAAAGCGCAAACGCTCAGCAAGTATCGTTCACTTGGTGGGGAGGAGTTCTCGGTCCGAAACTTTTTACACACGTTAAATGTCAGTCGTGCGGCGCGAAATATAACGGCAAAACGGGCAAAAATAATACAACCAACATCGTTCTTTATTTTGCTGTTGTCGCTATTATCGTTTTTGCAATATCTTTTGGATTTATGCTGATCAGGGCTTTGTGATAAAAATGTAATTTCAATTCAACTATATTTCCAACCCTAGACTTTTTACGCTTTAAATCGTTATAATCATTACCAAACATCTTACCAAACATCTTCAGCCCGTAAATTTGTAAAATAAAATGAAGGTTGCCGCCACAGAAAAAGCGAAACTATCCGACAGAATTTCTTCCGTCGTCGGTTCAAACACGCCTTTACGCGATCTGGCAGGAAGTTTGTCACAAGTTGCACGCTATGCGCTGAACGAAGCAAATACTTTGTCAGTTGAAAAAACTCAGATTAGGCTCAAACGTCTACCGAAAAATCTCGACGGATTTCGACTGGTTCATCTTTCCGACATTCATCACAGTCCTTTTACCGATATTGAACATATCTATCGTGCCGTCCGAATTGCCAATAGCCTAAAGCCCGATATGTTTGTTTTGACGGGCGATTATGTTTCGCACGAGAGTGGATACATCGCACAAATGGCTGAAGTTTTGGGTAAGTTAGAGTCTGAGTTCGGAACTTTTGCATGTCTCGGCAACCACGATCATTGGACTGATGCCGAGATGGTTACGAATTTGTTGCGCGAGGCAAATATCAGGGTTTTAATCAATGAAGGCTTCCGCTTTAAAGCCAAGGACGCATCGTTTTGGCTTGCCGGTGTTGATGATTATATGGTGGGCAAAACGGATTTACGATCTGCTCTGCGTGGTTCTTTTCCCGATGAGATGACGATGCTTTTAGCGCATAATCCGATAATTGTCCGGCGAGCGGCGCGTGTCGGTGTTGACTTGATGCTGAGTGGACATACTCACGGCGGACAAGTAAAATTCCGTGACGACGAAAACAGAATTTTGCCGCGCCGGAAACTGAAAAACGGATTGTATCGGCGTAAGAATACACAAATTTACATAACACGCGGCATTGGCACCGTCGTTTTGCCGGTGCGCTACGGCTGTCCGCCGGAAATTTCACTGCTTGAATTGGTTAATAATTAATGGTTAATTGTTAATTTTGTTTCTAGATGAAGTTTTTGATTTCAAACTTTTGAGTTATGCAGTTTTCAAGTAACCAGTAACCATTCACCATTAAAAATGAGTTCAAAAGTTATCACCGTTCCGAATCTACTCACATTTCTGCGAATGGCTCTCATTCCCGTTTTTGCCAGTCTGCTTTTTTATGGTGCAAGTGGTTGGGCTTTAATTGTATTTTTTATAGCCGGTGTTTCTGACGGGGTTGATGGATTTGTTGCTCGTCGTTTCAAGCAAGAGTCCGAACTCGGCACGATCATTGACCCGATTGCTGACAAACTTTTGATGACCACCGCTTTTATTATCCTTACTTTACCTAATGTTTTTCAGCCTGTGCGACATCTTCCCGTGCCGTTTTGGGTAACAGCCGCCGTAATTGGGCGTGATGTTTTAATAATCACCGTGGCAGGCGCAATCAATGTGATGACCGGATTTCGCGGTTTTAAGCCGTCGTGGCTTGGAAAATTAAGCACCTTTGTCCAAGTCTTAGCCGTCGGGCTCATTCTCCTCGCTGCCGTTTTCGGCTACAGTTTTTATTTACCAACCGTTTATATGATAGTCGTGCTACTAGCTTTTCTTTCGGGATTTCACTACATATTTCACATTGCCGGTTTGATGAGAGACGATGAAAAAAATAATTCCCAACAGTAAATATTACTCGATAATAATCTCGTCAACAAAAATAAATGCCTCATAACCTGCGCCCGGATGCCACGCCGGAATTTTGCCTAAATTATAAGCGTGAACGCGCACAAATCTTGCTTTGGTCGGCGCAATTTCCCGCGAGTAATCTTTAATTTGCGGTGTCATATTTTCGGGCGCAACGTCGGTTTTTATGTCGGCGACTTTCGTAAAATTCTCGCCGTCGTTTGAAACTTCAAATTCGATGCGTTTTGGCATCCAAATCCACGGACGCGCGTCCTGCAAAAATCCGCCGCCGAGTTTTTTGATTTCAGTTTCGCGCTGCAAATCAATCACGGCGATAAAGTCCTGATCTTGATAACCCTGCCATTCGCCGGACGCGAAATTCAGATTTCCGCGAATGCCGTCAATCAAACCGATATCGCCGCCGCCCGTGTATTGACGGTTGTATTTCGACAAGATTTTCACCGTCCAATCGTGCGGCAATTTATTTGAAACGGCTTCGACTGCGAAACTTTTCCCCACGTTTTGATTGATCGAAACGGCTTTAATCGTCGCCGAATCTTTTAATGTAAAAGGTTTTGCATAGAGTTTGGATTTCTCGTCGGGCGCGCTTCCGTCGGTTGTGTAAAAAATCCGCGCCGAATTTTCGGGCGTGGAAAGTTTGACGGTCGTCTCATTTTTGAAGATTCGCGCTGCGTCAATCGTCGGCACGGGAACGAAATCTGATTCGATTTTGGAAACAGGAAATTCGGTGAACCAATCTTTGACAGGCGCGTTTGTCATTTCAAATTCGAGCGTTCCACCGTTCGTTAAATCTTCATGTGTGAAAAATGCTTTGCGATGATCTTTGCCGTTTAGTTTAACGGATTTTATGTAAATGGTCTTGTCGGAAACATTCGCGGCTTTGACGGTGAAAGTTTTGCCGTTTTCGAGATGAATTTTCGCTTCCTTGAAAATCGGCGTTCCAAAAGCGTAAACGGGTTGCGACGGATTCACTTCGTAAAATCCCAACGCGCTCAGAATATACCACGCCGACATTTGCCCGCAGTCTTCGTTGCCGATCAAACCGTCGGGTGTCGGCTTGTAAAATTCGTCGAGAATTTTGCGAACATACATCTGCGTTTTCCACGGTTCGCCAGCGTAATCATACAAATATGCGATGTGGTGCGAAGGCTCGTTGCCGTGCGCGTATTGTCCGATCAGTCCCGTAATATCAGGCTGTTCGCGCCCGGAAAGTGCGACATCGGTTGAAAAAAGTTCGTCGAGTTTTTTAACGAATTTCTCGTGTCCGCCTTGCAGTTCGATCAGTTTTGAAACGTCCTGCGGCACGAAAAACGAATAAACCCAACTGTTGCCTTCGGTGAAATTAAACGTCACTTCCTGCGGCGCAAACGGCGAAACGAAACCGCCGTTTTTCTTCGGTCGCATAAATCCGATTTCTTTGTCGAAAAGATTTTCAAAATATCGGGCGCGAGCGATATATTTTTCGTAATCCTTTTTTTTTGAATAAAACTGTTTGTAGAATTTTATTTGTGTAACATCTGCATCATCAGCAAAAACTTCAAAATAATCCGCTCGTTTGGAGTTCTTCTTGAAATCTTCCATAAAAATCTTCGCCATCTGCGCGATACAGAAATCGTCGTAAGCGTATTCGAGCGTTTTGGAAACCGATTCGTTTTCGTCTTCGACTGAAATATAACCGCGTTTTTTATACGCTTCCAACCCGAAATGATTCAGTTCCGCCGAATGCTTGCTTGCCTCAAACGCTTTTTCGTAATCGAAACCTTTGATCCCTTTCGCCATCGCGTCGGCGATCACCGGAACGGCGTGATAACCGATCATCGTGTCGGTTTCGCCTCCCGCGAGTTTCCAAACAGGTAATCTTCCGCCTTGTTCATATTGGCGAATAAATGTATTGATGAAATCTGCCGTCCGCTTTTCGTCAATGATCGTATAAAGCGGATGCGCGGCGCGAAATGTGTCCCACAGCGAAAAAACGGTGTAATTCGATTTTGGATTTTGGATTTTGGATTTCGGATTGTCTTCGTTGATGTTGTGAATTTTTTTGTCGAGTCCGAGATAATTGCCGTCCACATCGTTAAAAATATTCGGCTGAATTTTCGTGTGATAAAGCGCACTGTAAAATGTCGTCATTTGCGCGTCGCTGCCGCCGGAAACTTCGATTTGCGCGAGTTCCTTGTTCCACGCTGCTTTCGCATCGGCGCGAACTTTATCAAAATTCCAGCCGGGAATTTCCGCCGCCAAATTCTTTCGCGCACCTTCGATGCTGACCGGCGAAATTGCAACTTTGACGAGAATTTGTTCGTTTTGAGTGGTTTTGAAACGTAGAGAAGTTTTAACTTGATTTCCCTTAAACTTAAAAACTTCTTTATTCACTGTTCCAAATGTTTGAGGAGGATTTGGTTCTGTATAAAGGTCAAAATCCTTTGAAAATTCCGCGACGAAATAAATAACCTGATCTTTTGCCCAACTACTTGAACGCCGAAAACCTTCGATTCTAGTTTTGCTAACAATTTTCAGTTCAGAATCTAAAACTTTGTCGCGCCATTTCAAATCTAAAACGATGTTTGCCTTGTCGGATTGCGGAAAAGTGTAGCGGTGAAATCCGACTCTCTGCGTCGAGGTTAATTCCGCCGAAACGCCGTTGTCCAATTTTACGGAATAATATCCGGCGGTCGCGGTTTCGTTGTCGTGCGAAAAGGTTGATTTGAAATTATTAAAATCTACATCGCCGACTGTCGGCATCAACAAAATGTCGCAGTAATCGGGAATTCCCGTGCCGCTCAAATGTGTGTGCGAAAAACCGTAAATCACCGAATCCGAATAATGATAACCGCTTGAGCCGTCCCAATTATCGGTGCGCGTGTCGGGCGACAATTGCACCATTCCGAACGGCATCGTCGCGCCCGGAAATGTGTGTCCGTGTCCGCCCGTGCCGACGAACGGATTGACGTATGTTGTAAAATCCCGCGTTTGAGCAAAAGTCTTGGCAAATAGCAGAAAAATGACGGCAATCAAAAAAAATAAACGGTTATTTACAAAGTGTTGTATTTTCATTTGGTATCCAAATTAAAGAAATTTTTGAACATTTGTAAGCTCATTCGGATATATAAAACAAACTTTTGGCGCGTCGAGAGAATTGACTAAAACTTTAAATTGCTTGGATAGATTAAATCTACTGCCTATTTCTAAGGTCTTTGATTGTGATACTTAGCTTACCTGCATCCGGAACATTCGGTGAAAGTTTGAGATATTTTTCCAATTCATCCGCAGCTAATTTGTATTGCTTCTTAGCCCAATATACTCCGCCCAAATATCTATGCACTAAGGGAATGTCATTTTCCCCTTTCAACTTTTTGGCTAACTCTAATTCTTTTTGGGCTCCGTCAAAATTCTGATTTTGACTGAAAAGCACACCTAAATAATAATGTGGTAATACGGCATTACTGTTTATTACAATAGCTTCAGCTAATTCTTTTTCAGCAGCTTGCATTTCTTTTTTGTTTAATAAAGCAATTCCATAATGCAGTTTGGCTTCAAAATCATTTGCGTCTATTTCAATTGCGGCTCGAAGGAAAGAGATGGCATCATCTAATTTGCCGAGCTTAATATATTGCTTTCCGAGTTCGGACAAGGCAATGGAAAATTGCGGGTAGATTGAAATGGATTTTTTTAATTCGGTAATCGATTCTTCAGTTTTATTTTGGTTGCTAAGTTTAATAGCCTTTTCATAAGATTTGAGAGCATCTTTCGGCACATTGGCTAACTTCGCATTTATTACTTTATTAACTTGAGGAGCATTACGTTTGAACTGCAAATAGACAGGTAATTTGACTACTTTGGTACTACTGCTTCTTATGGCACTGATGTCGTCCGGGTTGCCTGGTGGAGATAATTGAGCATCCGGTTCAATCGAAACGTATTCACGGGCAACCTCAAAGGCTTCTCCCGGTTCAACCACGACCGTATAATTTCCGGGAGCCAGTGAATTGAAAATAAAACTGCCGCCCCGATCACTTAATATGCTAATCGTGCCATAACTCGTGCTTTCTAATCTGACGGTAACTGCAATTTCAGGGCTCTGACCGGTCGGTAGAAATATGCGCCCCTGTATAGAATGTTTTCCACCCGTTCCGATGTTTTGGGCATAACCACACGAAGCTATAACAAATAAAGAAAAAATAATACTGAAAAACCAAACTATACTTCGATACATAGTCGTTTGCTCCTTTGTCGCAGATTTTGAAAGTTCATATAGAATATCAAAAAAAGAGTGGAAATAAAATAAAAAAAGGGGAGAAATAAATTCTCCCCCCAAGGTTTAACCTAATATAAAGTCAACTAAGTCTTAGAAGGTGAATTTAGCTCCCAATCTAAGTGCTGAAGGAGATTGGAAAATAGTTCCTGCTCCATAGAACGGGTTATTAACAGGAGCAACCCCTGTTACACCGCTATTGATCGAGAAAGTTTCATCTAAACGAACTGCACGTTGGACATTGGTTACGTTAAACCAATCAGCCGTCAGACGAAGAGATGTTCTTTCACTAAATCTGATCGGGTAAGCAGCACCCAAATCGAGATTAAATGTAACAGGTGTACGGTTTGTTCCAACTGCACCACCTAAACCTCCGACACCCGGAAGACCAACTGTCGGAACGACAGCGGTTCCACGAGGAACAGCAAATCCTTCGTTATTTCCATACACAGGATGCGGAATTAGTTGGTTGAACGGAATACCCGACTGAGCATAGAAATTACCCGAGAATGAAAGTTTGAACGGTGTTTCATAATTTCCGTTAAACTTCAATTGATGCGGGCGGTCATTCGGCAAACGTCCGTAGGTATTGTTCAGCAAACTCACTAAGTCAAATAACGAGGTGATGTTCGGGTCTGATTGACCGTTATCGTTGCGGAAAAGACCTTCGTAGTTACCCGTCAAACTCGAATATACATACGATGCTATAAATGAATAGTTCTTTGTAAAGCGTCGGTTAAATGTAAATTCAAGTGCGCGATAGTAACGACGTGCACGACCGAAACAGCCAACTAGCGGATCATTACAAGCCTGTTCCTCGGTGGTGTTGTCGCCCGGACGAATTTCACCCGGATTGAACAAAAAGTAAGAATTACCATCATCGAAAGAACCGTCTTCGATAACCGATCCTTGTGCGCGATAGATTCCTCTAAAGCCAAAAGTATAGTTAGCTTTGACTTCGTATTCAAAACCGGCAGTCCATTCATTAACGGTTTGCGGTCTTAAACCTTGATCAATCGGGGTTGGATCAGCACCCAAGTTACGTGTTCCGAATCCGGTCGCAATTATTGCACTTAACGGTGCATTCAAAGCACTTACGTTGAAATTTTTGTCGGTTTGACTGTCTTGGCTTCCTGCACGAACATTGATGTCCAAAGGAAGCGGGGTTTCAACGTAACGGGCATAGTTAGCAAACAACTTGCCTTTTCCTTTGCCGGTAAAATCCCAAATAACACCGAATCGCGGCTGGAGATTATACTTGAAGCTATTTAATTTAAGATACTGGATGTTTCCATTTCCGAAGGCTTGTTGATAATCCCAACGAACTCCCAAATTAACCTGAACATTTCGGGTAACTTTAAAGTCATCTTGAACGTAAAAACTTTCAACATTTGTTTTGGTTTGGGCGTTTAATTTGAAATCCCGAACACGGGTTGTTAAGCGAACCAAGAACGGATTGTTATTTACTTCAGCAGCCGTAATAGCAGTAGCAACCGGATTAAGTGTAAAACCAACCGGTAATCTTCCGGCAGCCGCAGCCGATGCTAAACGATTGATAGCAGTTGCGCTCGGGCATGTAATTACAGTTCCTCTGGTTGTACAAACGCTAAAACTGTTTGTTACACGGAAACCGCTGACCGTTCTGTTATCAACATCACTTCCATTTGCCGGAAGCACATTGTTCGGATTAGCGAAAATGCCGCTTGGTCCGGTTGAACGGGTGTCAATATTGTATTTATTTTGATAGAACTCAAAACCATACTTGAATGTGTGTTTACCCCAAATGGTTTGCAATTTAGCAGCAGCTTCAAATCGGTTACGGGTTTGATTACTAAATAAACCGAATCCATCACGGATAAAACCTCTTTGCAAAGAACCGCCCGGCGCAAAAACAAAATCAATGTTTCCGGTATTGGTGTTACCTACTACGCCCGTTTGTGTAACAGGAGCAACTGTTCCATCAGCTCTAAGAATAGCAAAGTTGTCAGCAACTAAAGCTGTTGAACTAATAGAAGAATCAGGAGTAGTATTGGCGCGTTGACGGTGAATACCTAAAGAAAACTCCCCGATAAAATTTTGGCTGAAAGCCGAATTTAAGCGGAACGCATAGTTTGAACCGCCTGTTTCCTGAACTCCGCGAAAACTAGCCGGATTAGCACCAAAGCCCGAGTTACCGAATAGGAAACCTTCTTGCTTGGTAAAATCACCAAAAGTCGAGAAGTTAAACGTATTATGATCGTTTATCAAATAGGTTATTTTGCCCGCATAGAACGGGGTCGTGATTTTGCTTTCCGTGCTGTTGCGGAAAGATTGGGTTAAAAAGAAATTCTTGCGTGTCTGCGGGTTGAAAGCCGCAAAAAACGTCAATCTGTTTTTGATAATCGGTCCGCTAACATCAATACCGGCATCGACTTCAGAAAAACCGTCTTGGGCAGCACCCGTGAACGGGAAGTTTTTTGTTTCACGAACAAAACTTTTGCCACTACCGTAAACGAAGACATCACCGTGAAATTCATTTCCACCCGATTTTGTAATGACGTTGAAAACACCGCCGGTAGCGAGACCTTGGTCTGCGCCGTATGAACCGGTTTTAATTTCTACTTCTTGAACGAATTCAAACGGCAAGTTAGCACCGCCGCCGCCAAAAGCCGGGTCGGTAGTTGTAACGCCATCTAGGATGTAATTGTTTTCCGGTCCTGAAGAACCGGCAACTGAAGGGTCACGGTCGCGTCCCGAAGCATCGCGCAGACCTGAGCGGGCTACTGTCGGTGCAATTGTGTAAAGTCCCTGAACTGTTCTCGAAGTCGGAATTCTTGAAAAGAAGTCCGTCGAAACATTCGTCCCTGTCGTATTATTTGTCGTATCGATCTCGGCATCCGTTGCAAGCACTTCAACCGATGCGCCGACACCTTTAGCTCTTAGAATAACATTAGCCGAAGTGGATCGGGAAAGATTGACATCGACATTTGGTTGTTCAAATTCATCAAAGCCGGAGCCGGCACCGGAAGAAACTTTTAATGTATATCTTCCCGGCGGGACTTGCAGAAATCGATAATTTCCGTCGTTGTCGGAAGTCGATGTTATTGGACGTATTAAATTAGGACCGCTAACCGTAATGGTTGCGTTAGGAACAACTGCGCCGTTACTGTCGGTAACAGTTCCTTCAATAGTTCCTGTAGATGAAGTTTGTGCCATTGCTATGCTAGCGAAAAGCAACGAGCAGATCGCAAAGACTGAAATGACTAAAACTTTTATATTTTTTCTCATATTTTGAAATTTCCTTTCTGAATCTTGAATGATTTAATTTCAGATGCTTACTGAACTTTAAGAAAGTTTGGGGCATCGTTAGAAACAAATTAAGCAAATTTTGTGCCTTTCATTTAATTCTCCCTAAGTTGTTGATATGCCGTAGTTTCAGGCATTTGTATATTTTTATGTGTAAAAAAATAACCAAAATTATGCGAAAAATCCAAAATTATCAATTATTGGATTAACCATTTATTATCAAAAATACCGGGGTTTTCAGTATTTGAAGACAAATGTGCAATCTTTTCATTTTCCCAAACAGGGATTTATTAGACTAATTCCTTGATTATTGATTTTGATCTGATCTTTAATAATTTTGTGATTTTATCTAATGCGAACTGAAATTTTAGACTTTAAAGCACAGCAAGAAATTGTTGCAATTCAACCGGCAAAGGTGATAAAAAGTCTAATTTTTCTTTGGTTTTCGGGTGTCTAAAAGATAGCTTTTCAGCGTGTAGAAAAAAACGGTTCATCTTGTTAATTTCCTGACGAATTTTTACATCGGCGATTGTATTGTCGCGCCCTTCGTTGTAGGTTTCATCGCCGACGACCGGATGATTTAAGAAGGCGAGATGAACGCGGATTTGATGCGTTCTGCCGGTTTTGATTTCCACGTCGAGCAACGTAAATTTCTCGAATCTTTGGCGCACATTCCACAAAGTCAACGCCTGACGACCTTTGGCATTGATCGACATTTTCATTCTATTCCATTTATCGCGTCCGATCTTTTCTTCGACTTTGCCGCTTTCGCGCCGAATCGAACCGTGAACGAGCGCAACGTAAGATTTATAAACCTCACGGTCGTGAAACTGCTGCGAAAGATTTTCGTGCGTCGCTTCGTCTTTGGCGACGACGATCAAGCCGGAAGTGTTTTTATCGAGCCGGTGAACGATTCCGGCGCGTGCTTTTCCGCCGAGTTGCGACAGGTTTTGAAAATGATACATCAGCGCGTTGACCAATGTGCCGTTTCGCACGCCCGTTCCCGCGTGAACGATCAAACCCGCTTGTTTATTGATGATTATTAAATATTCGTCTTCGTAAATAATTTCGAGCGGAATGTTTTCGGCTTCGACCGCTTCGACAATCGGCGCGATCAGTTCGACTTCGATTTCTTCGCCGCCGCGCAGTTTATAAGAAGCCTTCGCATCTTTTTCATTGACCAGAACGTCGCCTTCGCCGATCAGCCTTTGCAGCCGTGCGCGCGACCAGTCTTCAACATTTTCGGCTAAAAAAGCATCGAGCCGTTTGCCTACGTCTGCGGGCGATACGCTGAAATTCAGGATTGTATTTTCTTCACTCACAAGAGATTATTGCTTTTTACAAACTTAAAAACCAATTCGCATAAATGATAAATGCAAATTGGTTTTTTAATTCGATAAATTCACTTCCAAAGCTAAGCCGGATTTTCAATAACTTTTTTCGCCGTTTTCAGTTGCCGGATCATAAAAATTAATGCGCTTGCCGCGACAATTAAACTGATAATCTGTGAAGTCGAAAGTCCGGTTAAATCTGTCAAACCGAATAAGTTGCCGCGCGGGTCGTCGCGGAAAAATTCGATGGTGAAACGGACAATCGGGTAAAGAATCATATAGGCGATCAAAACCTGTCCGTTGAAAATTTTCTTTTTGTGCAGATAAACGAGAATTCCGAAAACGACGAGCATCGCAACCGATTCGTAAAGCTGCGTCGGATGCAGATAAGCATTTTCTCCCGCTTCGGTGTAAATCGGAACGCCGGTAAATTCGTGCGCGTGTTCGGTAAAATGAACGCCCCAGAACAAATCCGTCGGTTTTCCCCAACAGCAGCCGGCGGAAAAACAGCCTTGCCGCCCGAAAAATTGTCCGAGCGCGACTCCGGGCGCGAACGCGTCGGCAACTTTCCAGAAACTGAATTTGTAATAGCGAATTAAAATCGCCAGAGTGACAAATCCGCCCAAAAATCCGCCGTAATAAACACCGCCCGACCGCAGAAAATCAAGTGAGAAAATATTGACGTTATCTTCAGTAAAAAACATCAAAATCTTTGAACCCAAAAGTCCGCCGATAATCGTCCACAAACCGAGATCGTAAATCCGCTCTTTCGGCAAACCGTCGCGTTCGCCAAGCCGTGCCGCCACAAACAACGCTGACAACATACCGACGGCAAGCATAATGCCGTAAGTATTTATCGGAAAATTACCAATGCGAAAAAGTTCTGGATACATCGTTTTTGTTAGTTGTTATTTGTCCTTTGGTAGTTGTTCAGATTTTAAACCGTGCAACGACAGCCGCATTCTAATTCAATCCCGGTCGGCGATGTCAAATTTTGCGTCCCGTCATTGCGAAAGTGAACGATTTCCATAGTGTATGGATTAAAAACAACAACATCTTTCACGCCGTTTGCCAGATAAATCGGCGGCGAAATTTCCAAATCTTTTGCCTCATATTTTTTACTGATGATTTCAATAACTGCTTCCGGAATTTGCTTTATCGCTTGTTCTTGTTCATCTTCGGGCGGTTCATTGCAAAAAATCGAAATATCGGGACGCTTTAACGAACCGTCGGGAAATTGCACATAGACATCGGCGGCATCAATACAATCGCAAGAAGTTGTTTCGCTTTTTGTAATCGAATCCCGAATGCGGTCAACTTCTTTTTGATGTTTGTAAAGCGGCGAGGCTTCCCAAATCGGCAAGTTTCCCGCGATTTCCAATCTCACGCCCAAATCTTCGGCATTTAATAATTGTGGATTCATATTGCATTCCTCAAAACTATTCGCCAGCCGATTGCGCCATCGCTTTGCCGACCTGCACTTTCGCCGGACGCAGAAGTTTGTCGCCGAATTTGTAGCCGCGCGAAAATTCGGAAACGATTTTTTCGTCGTTTTCCGGTTCGACCGCGACCATATCAACGGCTTCGTGCAATTCGGGATCGAATTTCGCACCGACGGCTTGAAGCGGCTCAACACCGACGCTTGTTAACGCCGATTCAAAAGAACGTGCTGTGCCTTTGACACCACTCAAAAGATGTTCGAAAGACGAATCTTGTTCGCTCGCGTTGATCGCCAGATTCAAATTGTCCAAAACCGGAAGCAGCGTCGTTAAGAAATTAAATTGTCCTTGCTTGGCACGGTCTTCGAGAGTTTTCATCAAACGCTGGCGCATTTCCTGAGTTTCACGCTCCATCTGCGTTTTTAATTCATCAAATTTTGCCTGCACACCGACGAGTTTTGCTTCTGCCGATTCACGCCGGATTCTTTCGTCCTTCAAATCGTTTTCCAACTTAATGACTTCTACCGATTTAGCTTTTTCGGCTTTTTCATCGGATTTTACTCTTTTGCCTTCATCATTAAAACGGCGTTTGTCGTTAAAAGGAATTTCCGTCGTTTCTTCTTCCGTTATTTCTTCGTTAATACTATCGTGTTCGTTTTCCATCTTATTTTTATTAAACCAACTCATAAAATTTGATAAATAATCTGTTTTATTCAGTTTATCAAACCATTCAACCCAAGGTAAATTTGAAATCGCCGATAACCACCGACGACGCAGATAAATCACTTTTGCCTTGTATTTATCTACGTCTTCAGGTTTCATTTTCGTTATGCCGTTGCTGTCGTCGCTTCGGGCGTGAATTTTATCAAATTGTCTTGTGCGGAAACTCTAATCGTATTTCCGCTTCCGATCTCACCGTTCAATAGTTTAACGGCAAGCGGATTTTGAATAAGCGTTTGAATAGCACGTTTCAAAGGTCGTGCGCCGAATGTCGGGTCGTAGCCTTCTTTAACTAATAATTCCCGCGCCGATTCGTCTAAAATGATTTCGATGCCGCGTTCTGCCAGATTTTTTCGTAGTTTCTCAAGCTGAACATCAATAATTTGCGCGATTTCGTCTTTTGAAAGTTGGCTAAAGACGACAATATCATCAATCCGGTTCAAAAATTCAGGCTTAAAGTGATTTCGCAAAGTGTCCAAAATCATATCCTTCAACGGCGTATCAACCAATACTGACGACTGAATTTCACGCGAACCCAAATTTGAGGTCATAATCAAAACCGTATTTTTGAAATCAACCGTTCTGCCTTTGGAATCAGTAAGTCGCCCATCGTCGAGAATTTGCAGTAAAATATTGAAAACATCGGGGTGCGCTTTTTCAATTTCGTCAAACAAAATCACCGAATACGGACGGCGACGCACGGCTTCCGTCAATTGTCCGCCTTCTTCGTAACCGACATATCCGGGCGGCGCACCGACCATTCGCGCTACAGCGTGTTTTTCCATATATTCCGACATATCGAGGCGCACCATCGCGCGTTCGTCATCGAATAAAAACTCTGCCAACGCTTTCGCCGTTTCGGTTTTGCCAACTCCGGTCGGACCCAAGAAAATAAATGAACCCATCGGACGATTCGGGTCTTGCAAACCGGCGCGTGAACGGCGCACGGCATTGGCAACGGCGGTTAAACCCTCATCTTGCCCGATGACCCGCCGGCGAAGATTCGCTTCCATCGAAACGAGTTTTTGCATTTCGCCTTCGAGCATTTTGGAAACGGGAACGCCCGTCCATTTTGCGACGACTTCCGCGATGTCCTCTTCGTCAACTTCTTCCTTGAGAAAAACGCCGTCGGTTTGCAGTTCAGCGAGCCGATTTTGTTCATCATCGAGTTGCTTTTCGAGTTCGGGAATCGTGCCGTATTGCAGTTTAGCGGCGGCTTCTAAATCGCCTGCTTGTCGCGCTTGCTCTAATTTTAACTTGGCTTCTTCGAGTTTTTCCTTGCCGCCGCGCATTTTCTCAATTTCTTCTTTTTCCGACTGCCATTTTGCCTTCATTCCACCCGATTTTTCTTGCAAATCGGCGATGCGTCGTTCTATATCTTCAAGCCGTGTTTTCGATTTTTCGTCAGTTTCGCGGCTCAACGCTTGCCGTTCGATTTCCAATTGCAAAATCTCGCGTTCGAGTTCATCAATTTCCTGAGGCAATGAATCAATCTCGATGCGAATTTTGCTTGCCGCTTCATCAACCAGATCAATCGCTTTGTCGGGCAAAAATCTGTCTGAAATATAACGATTGGAGAGCGTTGCGGCGGCGACAATCGCCGAATCTTTGATTCTTACGCCGTGATGAACTTCGTATTTTTCTTTTAATCCGCGCAGAATCGAAATCGTGTCTTCGACATTCGGTTCGGCGATATAAACCTGTTGGAAACGGCGTTCGAGTGCCGCGTCTTTCTCGATATATTTTTTGTATTCGTTCAAAGTCGTCGCGCCGACTGCCCGCAAAGTTCCACGCGCAAGTGCCGGCTTTAACATATTCGATGCGTCAATCGCGCCTTCCGACGCGCCCGCGCCGACAACCGTGTGCAGTTCGTCAATAAACAAAATAATTTGTCCGTTGGCATTTTCAACTTCCTTCAAAACTGCTTTCAGGCGGTCTTCAAATTCACCGCGATATTTTGCGCCGGCGAGCATTGCGCCCAAATCGAGCGATACCAACTTTTTATTTTTGAGCGTTTCGGGAACATCACCCGACACGATTCTCTGCGCCAAACCTTCAACAATCGCCGTTTTACCAACGCCCGGTTCACCGATCAAAACCGGATTATTTTTCGTTCGCCGCGAAAGAATCTGAATCGTCCGCCGAATTTCGTCATCGCGCCCGATGACCGGATCGAGTTTTCCTTTTCGCGCCCGTTCGGTCAAATCAATCGCGTATTTTTCGAGTGCCTGAAAGTTTTCTTCGGCATTTTGATCGGTAATGCGCGAACCGCCGCGCATTTGCTCGATAACTTTTTGTAAATCTTCTTTATTTACGCCATGCGAACGTAAAATCCTGCCCGCATCGCCTTCTTTTTCTTCGGCAATCGTCAACAATAAATGCTCGGTCGAAACATATTCGTCCTGCATCGCTTCGGATTCTTTTTGGGCATTTTGAAACGCCGTATTAAAACGCGAACTGAAATATTGTTGTCCGCCCGAAACCTTCGGAAATCTGGCAATAGCCGCTTCGACTTCGCTGATAATGGTCGGAACATTTGCGCCGACTTTTCCCAAAATCGGGCGCAATGTCCCTTCTTTCTGCTCAAGCATCGAAGCCAGCAAATGCTCCGGTTCAACCTGTTGATTTTCGTTCTTTTCGGCAACTCCGATGGCTGCTTGAACTGCTTCTTGTCCGCGTATTGTAAATCTGTCAAATCTCATTAGTTTAAAAAATTAACAGAGATAAAGAAGATAAAAGGAATGAAAAAACTTCTAAATCCCTCTCTGCCCTCTTTATCTCTGTCCTTAAAAATTAGGCATTAGCCGTTTCGCTTTTTGTATCAATCGTTTTTGTTTCATTAGCTGATTCGCCCGTAATTTCAATCTGTTTTGCCTTTGTTTCTTCGCGCTTCGGCAAAGCAACCCGCAAAACACCGTTTTTGAAATCCGCTGTAACGCCTTCCGAGGTTACCGTCTGTGGCAACGTGAAAGAGCGCGTGAACGAACCGTAACTGCGTTCGACGCGATGATAATTATCACCTTCGTCTTTTTTCTCAAACTTTCTCGATCCGCCTATTGTAATGACGTTATTCTCAATGGAAAGTTCAATATCTTCACGTTTCATGCCCGGGAGTTCGGCTTCTAAAACAAGATTGTCCTTATTTTCAAAAATATCTACACTCGGACTCCACGCACCGCTTGTAAAGCCTTCCTGGTCAAAGCCGCGTGAAAGATTTGTCATAAACAAGCGGTTCATATCATCATGCAAACCGCGTAACTCACGAAATGGATCATATTTAACTAAGTTCATAATCATTTACCTCTCAAATTTCTAGATTTATGACTAAGCGATTAGTCTAATGCAATAATAAAACTTGAGTGCTTGATTGTCAAGTATCTTGCGTAAAAATTTTAAGCATTAACAAGATAAACTTATAAGATGCCTAGACATTGAAAGAACCGGCAATAAATAAATCTAAACTAAACTCCAAATACAAATTTTAATTACGCTTATAATTCGATTTATTGGCGGTAGCAGAATAAAATCCTTTTTATAATTATTGCTTACAGAATTTCCAAAGCCGAGTAATGTGCTTTTATGGTTCTGTCCAAATCTTTACACGTATGCGCCGCCGAGACAAACCACGCTTCATACTGTGAGGGCGGCAGATAGATTCCGCTTTCGAGCATCGCGTTGAAATATTTGGTAAATTTGCCAGTGTCGCTGAGTTTTGCGGTGTCAAAATCAATGACTTTCGCGTCGGTAAAAAATATCGTGAGCATCGAACCGACGCGATTCAAAGTGTAATTTGAATTCAATTCTTTCATCGCGTCACGAAAACCGTTTTCGAGATACGCACAGTTTTCTTCGAGTTTGGCGTAAAAATCCGGCGTTTCGTCAATGATTCGCAGAGTTTCCAAACCGGCGGTCATTGCCAGCGGATTGCCTGAAAGCGTTCCGGCTTGATAAATCGGACCTGACGGCGCGATTAATTTCATAATCTCTTCGCGTCCGCCGTATGCGCCGACCGGCAGACCGCCGCCGATGATTTTGCCGAACGTCGTAATGTCCGGGAAAATGCCGTAAAGTTCCTGTGCGCCGCCTTTGGCGAGTCGAAATCCGGTCATAACTTCGTCGAAAATCAGCAAAATATTTTCGCTCGTGCAAACGTCGCGTAGCTTTTGGAGAAACTCTTTATCCGCCGGAACACAGCCCATATTTCCGCCGACAGGTTCGATGAAAACGGCGGCGATTTCGCCTTTGTTTTGCTCGACAAGCGCGTAAACCGATTCGATGTTGTTGTATTTCGCGTTGAGCGTGTCTTTGGCGGTTGATTTCGTTACTCCGGGCGAATCGGGCAAGCCCAAAGTCATCACGCCCGAACCGGCTTTTGATAAAAAAGCGTCGCCGTGACC
Organism: Acidobacteriota bacterium; assembly: GCA_031359215.1. Lineage (GTDB taxonomy): Bacteria > Acidobacteriota > Blastocatellia > Pyrinomonadales > Pyrinomonadaceae. The sequence continues at coordinate 41,985 of JANMAA010000032.1, forward strand.
GTGATAACAGCCTTCAAATTTGATGATTTTATCGCGTCCCGTAAAGCCGCGCGCGAGCCGCATCGCGCTCATCGTCGCCTCCGTTCCCGAATTGACCATTCGCACGATCTCGATTGACGGCACGAACTTTTTAATCAACACGGCAAGCTCGATTTCACGCTCGTTCGACGCGCCGAAACTCGTTCCCGACAGTGCGGTTTCACGAATCGCTTCGATCACTCGTTCGTCCGCGTGCCCCAAAATCATCGGTCCCCAGGAACCGATATAATCAACAAACTCGTTGCCGTCAACATCTGTCAATTTCGATCCTTTCGCCGACGCAATATAAAGCGGATCGCGCCCTACCGACTTAAACGCCCGAACCGGAGAATTTACGCCGCCCGGAATATGTTTTTGCGCTTCCGCAAACAATTCGCTGCTTTTTGTTGTGTTCATTTTTAAATCAAATTTTAACCACAGATTTTCTCAGATAGACACAGATTTTTATTTATTGCCAATAACTGCTGAATCTTTATCTTCCTTTTCTTCTTTCAAAAGTTTTTGAAACTGTTCCGATAATAATTTTGACTGTGTGCTTTTTTCGCCCAACAATTTGATTAATGATTCAAAATTACCAACGTTTTCTTTATCGCTCGGATGCGGTCCGTCAAATAGGAAATACCAAAACGAAGCGGCTTTTTTATCCGATAAATTATCCAAGATTTTTTTTGTTTCGTTAGGATATTTTTTTACCTCTGCATAAGTCAAATTTTGAAATTCTTCAATATTATCGGCATCCCATTTTCCATTAATTCCAACTTCGATAATTTTGTTTAGTTTTTCAATATCAACAACTTCCGAACAAGTGAAAAAATAATTGATATGTTCAGGTTTTAGAAATAAAATATGTCCCTCTGTTCCGGCTTCGTATCCGTAAAGATTACTAAAATCTTGGAAATTGTTCGGAAAATTATTCACGAATTCCTTACAATTCTTTTTGTCGTAAAACTCATTTAATTTTGCGGCTTCAGCATTCAACTTATTGTCTTGAATTTCAGGCGATTTAACAATTGAAACATTGCTATTGGTTTCAACTTGCCCTTCATTGCAAGAAACATTGAAACATAAAAATAAACTCATCATAATTACGATTTTAATCGTCCAAAAATTGTTTTTCATATCTGTGTTTATCTGTGTAAATCCGTGGTTTCAAAATTCCTAAATTAATTTTATCGCCTCTTTCGCAAAATAAGTAATAATCACGTCCGCGCCGGCGCGTTTGATTGCCGTCAGCGTTTCCATCATCACTTTTTCGCCGTCAATCCAACCTTTTTCCGCCGCTGCTTTGACCATCGAATATTCGCCGCTGACGTTGTAAGCGGCGATTGGGAGATTGAAATTTTCTTTGGCGCGGCGAATGATGTCGAG
>JANMAA010000041.1:0-5436 GCA_031359215.1 Acidobacteriota bacterium
GAAATGCGGCTCAAAGTCGGGAACATTTCCGACGACGTGATGGAAATCGCCTGCGGCACACACAATTATCGCAACCTGATGAGGAAGCCATTTTTCAAAGAGTTGCTGTTACAACAAATTTATTACGCATAAGGTCTAATATTAAGCAACATCGAGTTAGCTTCGCTTTTATGCTGTTTCCAGGCAGGAGAGCCGTAGTAAAAATCGTTTAAGAATTTATATCTAGCGGGCATATCACGAAAGCCGCGAATCCAAAAAAAATTATCGTCTGCGCCTTTGACCCTGTATTGACCTAAAATATATCCGCCGAGTATGTTTTGCGATTGAACGAAATTTTCTTCAAACAAATTAATAAATTCATCGCGCCGCCCTTGTCTGACGAGATAATTACGAAGTTCGATGATCTTAATGTTTTGATTCGCGTTGAGATTTTGCGATTGCTCATTTTCTTGAGAAAACGATGCGGTCGGGGTAACAGTTGCCATAAGAAATAACAAAACGTATTTTAGATTTTTCATAGAATTTGTAATTTGTAGTTCGTCCTCATTGGAAATTAGAAAATCATTGCTTAAATTCCGCCGGTGCGATTAATGAAAACCATATATTTGGGAGTGGATCCAGCCGTATTAATAAACTTTTTAATTGTTTGGTAAGAACAATTAAACTTTTTTCACCTGCACAACAAAAATTTGCGGTTATCGTCATTTTGTCTGCCATATTAAGTACAATACAGGCAAGTAAGTCATCTTTGCGGTAACTAAAGCCTGAACTATTTTATAATTCATCGGACTTGTCGCAAGTGCCAATTCTAAACAAAAAGAACAGACCAATTTAATTTGATAGATTATGAGCAAAGCTAAAAAATGCTTGAAGAGGGCAAACCAATTTTCCAAATACTTCAGGAAAAACAATAATCCTCAAATTGAAATCGAAAACACACGCGGCGTTAACGAACCGACGAGAGCAAAATTTTTCGACACGTTTTTGACAAGGGAATAGGTGTTTGGAATTATCGGTCGTCTGTAAAATCGTTAACCGGCACAACGGACAAATAGAAACTTTAAACACGCCTTCGGGAACAAAGTTTGTGCTGACGTTTTCGCTCTTTATTTAATTTTCGTAATGTATGAAGTGAAGATAAAAATTAATCAATTTGGCGTTACAGTTTGGCGTTACAGTTGGTGAAATGTATGAGTAAGAAAACTTCAAGATTTTATACCGAATCTTTGTTATTGATAATAATTTTTCTAGTCTTGCTTTCAAGCAACACCCAAATCTTCCGGCAAAATAGTCAAGCCCAAACAAACTTGACGATGCCGAGAAACCCCTTCAACCAGCCGTTCCCAAATGGGATTTGTGGAATGGAGAAATAAAACTTCGCGGTGCGAACATCTGGCAGAGGCTTGTAACAAAAAGCGATAAGAGAAGAGAGCATAAAAAAGTGGGGGAGATTATTAAAAACTCAGGTAAAACTAGCCAAGAAAATATAGAAAAACCAAAGCCGATTACTCCTTAAGAATTCTGCAAAATTATCAAAATGCACTTTGTAAACCAAAATCTCCCCTGGTTTTTTATGCTCTCCGAGTAAAAGTAACGAAGCGATTTTTGAGGCAGAAAACCGATTGGAAACTTCTTTGAACCGAGATTTGAGAGACTTTGTTCACTTTGGAAAACTTTGCGTAGGAAGTCAATCGCTTTTGATAAATCCGACGTTTCGCCCGGTTCGGAAAATTCAACATTAACTAACAGAGGACGTAAGTTCAATTTGAATTGAGCCGCGCTTCTTTCGATACATTCCCAACGAAATTCGGTTTCATCCAATCCGTTTTCGTGCAGAATTTGATTGGTAAATTGGGTGATTTCATCTTTATCCAAAATCTGAAAGGCTTGCTGCCTGATCAGACCGTAGGGAGTATCGAACGGAATTTGGTCATCAGTCAATAATTTTAAAACGTCGGCAGCTTTGACGGCGGTTTGATTATTGCTCAAATTGATGGAGGAAAGTTTTTGCGCGGCAAATTCTTTGGCTTTGTCGGTATATTGTCGAACCCGGAAGAGCAGACAATTGATGAGAATATCGTGAAGTCGTCCGACTCGTTGGTGAATAAAACACAGGAGATAAAGATAAGTTGTCCAGTTATCAAAACGCCCCGCGTTTATCAACCCGGTAATAAGAAACGAGCGAAGCATAGTAAGCAATGCTTTGGTTGGAGATTTCCAAAAGCGGCAGAATTTGTTTTCCGGTTTGATAAAGTTCTTTGATTTTAACGCCGTGTTCGATCTCGCGTCTGATTTCACTCAAAGTAAAGTCCTTCGGTTCGCGTTTAAGATTGGATATTTCATAAAGTCCGCCGGAATCTGAAAAAAGTTCGTCAAGTTGTTTAATGTCGGTAGCCGTCAGTTTGTTTTGCAGAATAGTTTTCAGACGTTGTGCTTCGGCGATTAGTGATTGTGAAACAATGTCCTGAAGAAAACTATAGGCGGGCAAAATAATCCGATTAGCTTCCAAAAAGTGAATTATTTCTCGAAAAATAAAAATCGGTTTACTTGATATTTTAGCGGAATTTTGAGCGATGTTTTCAATCAAATTTCGCGCCCTTCGACCGCAGAATTGAAACTGATGAAATTCGGCAATTGTCCGGCGATGCTTGAGTAAAGTATTGACGGCAATTTTCGGTAAGCTATCAACTTTAATTATTTCATCAGGAAAATATTTTTGCCGAATAAACTCGATGTCAGCGGAAACTGCTGAAACCTCAAAATTGAAAAACAGTTGGCGAACCTTGAAATAGCCGAGCTGCAAAACGAAATTCAATTTTGAAGCAAAAGAACGAGTTTGATTGAGAATTTCAAATTCGGCTTCGGTTAAAGAAAAATGCGGCAATCTTTCCTCATCGGTGAAATTAGGCAGATAGAGCATATTTTGAATTTCTTCAGCGGTCAAAATATGGAGTCGCCCGAAATATGAAGTTTTTGATTTATCGGGCATTTTTATCTGTTATGAAAAGACTCAGAAAGTAGAATTTCCGACACACACTCAAAAGTATGTCTTATTTAATGTCTTATGATATTATTCTCAAAACATCTAAAATAAAAAGATACACAAAAATTCTTTTCGTGTTCAAACTTATTGAAATATATCCGATTTAATAGTATAGTTGCAAAATGAATGAGAGGAAACTTTTCGCTTTTACCGAAACCGTTATTTTTACGGAAGACCTCCTTGATATTACCGACGATGAAACGCTTTATGCCATCCAAAATGCGCTCCTTACAAATCCTTTGTTGGGAAATGTCATTAAAGGAACGAGTGGAGCCAGAAAAGGTCGCATTGGTAATCCGAAAAATAAATCAGGAAAAAGCGGCGGCTTTCGCTTCATTTATATCTATCTGCCGAAAAATGACAGATTTTATTTATTGGCAATTTACAGCAAAAAAGACCAGAGCGATTTATCCGCGCAACAAGCCAAAGCGTTGGGTGAGGTAGTCCGGACAATTAAAAAGTTATATGGCGAGGAATAATACTATGGACGAAAAACAATTTGCCAGACTCATGGAGTCAGCGCATCAGGCGCAAGAACACGCGAGCGGAAAACGGGAATTAAGAACAACGATGCTGCCGCAACCGCTGCCGGCGATGGATAAGTCAGAAGTTGTTAAAATACGGGAAAGTTTGAATTTTTCTCAGGCGGTTTTTGCCAAATACTTAAATGTTTCGGTCAAAACGGTGCAATCGTGGGAACAGGGAATCGGCAAACCGTCGGGTGCCTCTTTGAAACTGCTTTCAATAATTAGACGAAATCCATCGCTTTTGATCGAATTGTCTGCTTAATAAAAATAAATTTTCCCATTTTCTATTTTTGAAATATATGGCATTAGTCGGCTACGCGAGAGTCAGTTCGGTCGGTCAGAGTTTGGATATTCAACTCGATAAATTGAAAAACTGTCAAAAAATCTTTCAGGAAAAGAAAAGTGCCACCGGAGGAAAACGCCCGCAATTAGCGGTGTGTTTGGAATATGTCAGGGAAGGCGACATTTTAGTTGTAACGCGGCTTGATCGTCTTGCGCGTTTAACGCTCCACCTGTGTCGGATAGCCGATGAACTCAGGCGCAAAGAAGTTGAACTGCAAGTCATTGACCAAAATATCAACACGGCGGATGCGACCGGACGGCTCTTGTTTAATATGCTCGGAGCAATCAATCAATTTGAAACGGAAATCCGTGCCGAACGACAAACAGACGGAATCATTAAAGCAAAAAAAAAAGGTGTCCGCTTCGGAGCCACGTAAAAACTGACTAAAAATCAGATTGAAGAAATGTGCGAAAAGCGCAATACGGGAGTCCTGATAAAAAATCTGATGGGTGAATATAAACTCTCGAAAGCCAGCGTTTATCGGTATTTGGATGGACAAGCGAAAAACGCGTGAAGATTGAAGTCAAGGCTTATTGATACTTTTCGGGGGTTTGGGCGTAAATCCCCAAATTGATTACCGATACAGCGATGAAGTTATCCGTCAGGAACTGAATGATAGGGAAGACCTTTATGAAAAAGACGGAAATCTCATGATGTCGGAGTCGGAGTTTGACGAGTGGAAGAAATTAGCAAGCGAGAAAGCGATAGCAGCAATCCAAACGTAATCAAATTGAAAAGCGGTTTTTCAACTTGTGATTCCCGTTATCATTTTGAAATAAGGAGTGATGGAACTGGAACTATTTTTTATACGGAATTTTATCCCGAATCCGAAGAATATATTCACGAAGTAAATCTCACAGAGCTGACGGCAAAACTTGAAGAAAAGGTCCAAGCACAAATTAATTTTCAAAGAGAAATTGACGGATTGGAAGATTCGGAAATCGAAAATATTATCCAAGAAGTTATGGTGGAAACACTCGAAGATTTTTTCTGGAACGAAATCAATCAGACCCCTGAAGACCCGTTCTTTCGCTCTTTTGATGACCAAAATGAATGGGGCGCGGAATTCTTCTGCGAAAACGGTGGCGCGGAGGAATTAGAAGAATTTCTTGAGTTGTGCGTGCTGACCGAAAGAAATATTTCCGAACCCGACGACTACTTGATAATTGATTCGGAAACCGATTGTGATGCTTTAGGGCTGAATGACTCCAGTTACTGGTCAGAGCGTTTGGGCGAATTGGTCGAAATCGGCTGTCAATACTTTAAGCCCGCCGGACACCGTTACGATTATAACGACGGTTGGGGTGATCGTTTGTCGGGCTATTCGATGTATAGCGAATCAATCAGTATTCCGCTAAAAGAAGCGCATTCCGCACCGACACGCGAAAAAATGCTGGGAATGAAACTCTGATGAAAATAAATTTCGTTTCAAGCCGCTAAAGGCAATTCTTCCACCGTTACTTTCACTCCTAAAGCTTCTAACTTCTTGATTAATCTTCTCTGTAAATTCTCAACATTGAGTT
>JANMAA010000044.1:0-5397 GCA_031359215.1 Acidobacteriota bacterium
TTGCGTGGCTCAATAATCATCGGCGATTATCAAAAGATTATGAGCGATTTACCAAAACGAGCGAAACGCTCATTCAGATTGCGATGATTCGTGTAATGCTTCGCCGATTACAACCTTTATGAGTTTTAAAACAGCTTCTTAAATCACGGCGAGAACTTTTTTTGGAAATATTATTGTTTAAGTAAGTGGACAGAATAATTTTATAGATATTTGAAAATCTTGTATGCTAATTCAATGAAAAAGAAATTTATTGAACTAGACGAAGTTCAAAGGATAACTTTACAAGAAGGTCATAAGAACAGCAAAGCTAAAACTTTTCAGGAACGCTGTCATTGTTTGGTGTTGAGTTCTCAAGGCTATGAAGTCAAGGAGTTAGCTGAGATTTTTCGGGTTTCCGAGATTTGCATTTACACTTGGTTCAAGCGATGGGAAAAAGGCGGTTTGGTTGGATTAAAGGACAAAGCCGGTCGAGGCAGAAAGCCGATTTTAAGAGATGAGGATTTGAGCATTATCAAAGAAAAGGTGCAAGAAAATGCCCAACGCTTGAAAATTGCCGGAGAAAAGTTGAAAGCCGAATTAGGCAGGGAGTTTTCAACTAAAACCTTGAAGCGTTTTTTAAAAAGTTTAATTGCCGCTACAAAAGATGGCGCAAATGTTTGAAAAAGAAACAATGTCCGATTGAGCAAGCGAGCAAAAAGGAGGCGTTAGCGGCAGTTGGATTGATTGACCTTTATTTTGGAGATGAAAGTGGATTTTGGCAGAATCCGGTGATTGCCAGTGCGTGGCAATTTGCGGGCGAAGAAATTCGGCTGTTTCCCGAAAAAGGCAAAAGGGTTTCGGTTTTCGGGGTTTTGAATTTGAAAGGTGAAGGGCGTTTTTGGACAAATGAGAAAACGATTAAAACCGAATTTGTGATTGAATGTCTTGAACAATGGCTGGTGGAGAAAGGGGAAAAGCCGACTGTTTTAGTTTTGGATAATGCACGGATTCATCGTTCCAAAAAGATGCAGGAAAAGGTGGTTGAATGGGAAGAAAAAGGATTTTACATCTTCAATTTGCCATCTTATTCGCCACATTTGAACAAGATTGAAATTTTATGGCGGAAGATGAAATATGAATGGCTCAAGCCGGAAGATTATGCTTCGTTTGAAAAACTGACGGAAGCTATCAGGGAAATCTTGAGCCAATTAGGAACAGAATACAAGATCAACTTTACGGACAGAGCATTTATAAAATAATTCTGTCCGCTTACTTATATGAAATTACGTTTGCGGGGAAATTCCGTGCGACTGCGTTTAACTAAAACGGAAGTCGCGCAATTCGGCGAAACAGGCTCGGTGCGGGAAACGGTTGAATTCGGAACCGAACCGCACGGGCAATTTGTTTATGAGTTAACAACTTCGGCGCAGGTCGAAGACGTGCGAGCCACTTTGGAAATCAATCGTCTAACCATTATGGTTCCCGAATCTCAAGCAAAAGAATGGACGCAGACCAACCGGGTCGGACTCGGAACGGAGCAATCTACCGGCGAGGGTAAAACGCTGCGTATTCTGATTGAAAAAGATTTTGCCTGTCTTGAGGAAAGACCGAATGAGGACGAATCAGACGCTTTTCCGAACCCGCTCGAAGGCAAAGCATGTTAGATAGATGGTTTTCAATTACGCCGGAAAGTTTTGTATCCGAAAAATTATTATTCGTTCTTTAGAGAGCGATGTAAATATTCGAAAATCAATAGTTTTGAAAATCAGTATTAAAGAGTAACTCTTGCTAATGTTGTCCTTTACTGCCATCATATTGGCATTAAAACTCGCCCGTGAAGCATTTTCATCCGCTTCGCTTTTTTATCGAACGCTTTGTATTGGTGAAAATTTAATTGAGAACTGCAAGATATTGGATTCGCACACTTTATTTCAGGCAAAAGTGTTGTTTCGGAATCAATTTGGGGTAAAAAATTATGGCAGCCGCGTTGAGAAAATTACCGCCGTCCGGGATAGTAAATTATCTTCATCCGACTTTAATCGGAATTATCGCTTCTGCGCTTCTGACGCTGCTGGTCATTGTCGGTTCACGCAACCTCGAACATTTTGATTCCGCGCTTTTCGGCTACACGATTGCAAGTGTCGTGGCGTTCGGCGCGATATTTTTCCGCTATGCGATTTGGCTGCAACGCCCCGCAACGCGCACTTATTTCCGGCGCGGTCTGCAGCTGTTTTTCCAACGCAAAAAGTTTGCGGCAAACACAGCGACCGCGGCGACAACCGTTGCGACTAACCTAGTCGCGCAGAAATTCATTTTCAAACGCGGCACGATGCGCTGGCTGATGCACTTTCTGATTATGTGGGGCTGCATCATTGCCGCGTTAATTACGTTTCCGCTCGTCTTCGTCTGGGTGCATTTCGAGCTTGAAGGCGATTTGGGTTACCGCGCTTATCTTTTCGGCATCCCGACTCAATTGATGCAGGGACGCGACATTTGGGCGTGGATTGTTTTTCACGGCTTGGATTTCTCAGCAATTATGGTTATCGCCGGGTGCGCGATTGCGATTCACCGGCGTTTGACGGACCGAGGCGTGATAGTTTCGCAAACATTTTTGCTCGATTTTACGCCGCATCTAATGTTGATAGCGATTTCGGTTTCCGGTTTGATGCTGACGGCTTCAAGCCTCTGGTTTGAAGGCTATATGTATTCGTTCATCTCCCTGACGCATCAAGCCACGGTGATTATGACGTTGTTTTATATACCTTTTGGAAAGTTGTTTCACATCGTTCAGCGTCCAGCTTCAATCGGTGTCGAGCTTTATCAACAGCGTTCGCAGGAAATGCCGCAAGCGGTTTGTCCGCGCTGTAAAACCGAATTTGTTGGGCAAATGTGGATTGACGATTTGAAAAAAGTTGTCGGCGAATTAGGCTTTGATTATCGAATGGAAAACGGTCACACATTGCAGGATTATTGCCCGCGCTGCAAACGGATTATGCGCGGGCTGGCTTACGCGAATTTGCCGAAGCGCAGCGAGCCGGTTTTTTACGGAACGAGAACAGAAGAATGAAACCACAGATTCGCACAGATAAACACAGATTTAAGAAAGATTTTTTAAATAAAATTTTATCTGTCTTGTATTAGTTTTATCTTGTTTTGATTTATCCGTGTTTATCTGTGTAAATCTGTGGCTAAAAGACTTTTATATTTTATAAATGAGTAAAGTAGAAAATTTAGACAAAATCATTGAAGAATTCGGACCGCACCTGCACGACGAGCCGTATGGCGGCTGGCAAGCCGACCGCGTGATTGACAAGGTTGTGCCAACGCATTGTCCATACTGCGGCGTGCAGTGCGGAATGAATTTGCTGGTTGAAAAAGGACATCTCGTCGGTTTTGAGCCGCGTTATGATTTTCCCGTCAACGAAGGTCGCCTTTGTCCGAAAGGCGTGACGGCGTATCTGCAAACGCATCATCCCGACCGTATGCTTTATCCGTTAATTAAACGAAACGGAAATTTTGAACGCGCGAGTTGGGATGAAGCACTCGATTTGGTCGTTGCAAAATTTCAAGAGTTACAGGCGAAATACGGCAAAGATTCAATCGGCGTTTATTCGGGTTCGTCTTTGACGACGGAGAAAACTTATCTGATGGGCAAGTTTGCCCGCGCCGGTTTGGGAACGAGATACATTGATTATAACGGCAGACTTTGTATGGTTTCGGCAGCCGCCGGAAATAATAAAGCGTTCGGCATTGACCGCACCGCTAATCCTTGGTCAGATATTCCGCTTGCCGAAGTTTTGATAATCGCCGGAGCAAATTGCGCCGAAACTTTTCCCGTTCTCAATAAGTTTTTGTGGCAGCAGCGCGACAACGGCGGCGTTTGGATTGTCATTGACCCGCGTGAAACGGCGACGGCGAGACAAGGCGATTTGCATTTGCAGTTAAAGCCCGGAACGGATGTTGCCGTCGCCAACGGAATGCTCAACGTCATTATTCGGGAAAATTTGATTGACGAAGCGTTTATCAATTCCCGAACTAATGATTGGGAACAAACCAAAGAGACGGCTTTGAAATACACGCCTGATATCGCCGCGCAAATTTCCGACGTTCCGGCTGAAAAAATCGTGCAAGCCGCGCTCCTTTACGGACGCGCCAAAACCGGAATGGTGATGCACGCCCGCGGCATCGAACACCATACGAACGGCGTAAACAATGTTCTTTCCTATATCAATTTAGTTTTAGCGACGGGGAAAATCGGCGCGCCCGGCAAAGGCTACGGCACGATTACCGGACAGGGCAACGGGCAGGGCGGGCGCGAAATGGGGCAAAAAGCCGACCAGCTGCCCGGACAGCGTTCGATGCTGAATCCCGAACATCGCAAATATATCTGCGAAGTCTGGAATTTGCCCGAAGAGGAAATGCCGCAGGCGGGCGTTTCGGTCGTCGAGATGTTCGACAAAATGCGAGAGGGCGAGATTCGCGGGCTGCTTTCGATTTGCAACAATGTAATGGTCAGCCTACCCGATATAAATTCAGTCCGAAAGTCGCTCGAAGGCTTGGATTTTTACGTCTGCATTGATTTCTTTATGTCTGAAAGTTCGCGTTACGCCGATGTTGTCTTGCCCGGTTCGGCGTGGAGTGAAGACGAAGGCGTAACGGCGAGTGCCGAAGGGCGCGTCGTGAAAATCAACAAGGCGAATGAGCCGCCCGGCGAAGCCAAAGCGGATTGGTGGATTATCAACGAAATTGCTCGAAGGATGGGACGCGGAAAGTATTTTCCGTTTAATTCACCGCGCGAGATTTTCGACGAGATGCGCGTCGCATCACGTGGCGGGAAAGCCGACTATTACGGCATCACATACGAAAAAATCGAGAAAAACAACGGCGTTTTCTGGATGTGTCCGACGCTCGACCATCCGGGAACGCCGCGCCTTTTCGAGGAAAAATTTTATCACGACGACGGCAAAGCGAAATTTCACGCGATTGAATACAATCCGCCGAACGAAGTTCCCGACGACGAATATCCTTTGATTTTGTCGAGCGGGCGCGTGGTTTATCAGTATCTTTCCGGCAATCAAACCAGACGCATCGGTTTTCTGGTGCAGCAATGCCCGGAGCCGTATGTCGAAATTCACCCGGAAACGGCAGCGAAATTAAAAATCAACGACGGCGAGCGCGTGAAAGTCGTTTCGCGTCGCGGGGAAGGCATATTTCCGGCTTTGATTGTGCGGACGATTCGCCCCGACACGATTTTTATTCCGTATCATTGGGGCGAGAACTTAGCGGCGAATCAACTGACGAATCCCGCGCTCGACCCCGTTTCAAAAATCCCGGAATACAAAGCCTGCGCCGCCCGCGTAGAGAAGATTCACTCACGCGAACTGCCGATTTTGGGCAATATACGCAAAGGCTCGTCGC
>JANMAA010000067.1:0-2609 GCA_031359215.1 Acidobacteriota bacterium
CCAAAATAAATGTCGAGAAAGATAGATTTACCAGAATAAAGTCATCGAAGATGACGTTATATTTGTAGCCCATACTGCAACTATGGGATTAAGTGAACAAAGTAATTCAAGTTCTCGAAGAGAACGACATAAATTATGCCGCCATTTTTAATGGCTTTGGTATCTTTCCTGATACATAATCCACAATTGCATTGTGGGCGGCGAAGCGGGGAATAATGTCGCAAACGCGCGTTTGCTAATTCAAAGAAATTATTTAGGAAAGATGTCTAATGATCTATCCTCTTCCATCCGGCTTTTATCCGTGTGAACGATTTTGTTATCATTGAAACCTGAGTTTCTCGAAATGATTACGATGACGGACATAGTTCGCGCCGAAGTAAAATCAATTCCCGATAATCAAAATTCATCCATCACGACAATTCCTGAATTTAACAAAATGAAAAGTGGCATCATACGTTTCGCCGACTTATAATTAAGGATTAAAAGGATAATTTTTATGGATTTTCAAATTACGCAAACAGTCGAAATTCTTTCTCAAACTCCGGCAACTATCAAATCTTTACTTGGAAATCTTTCCGATGAGTGGATTTATGCGTCCGACGGTGAAAATAATTGGAGTCCGTTCGACATCATCGGGCATTATATTCACGGCGAAGAAACCGATTGGATTCCGCGAGCCGAAGTCATTCTCGCGCGGGGCGAAAACGCAATATTTGAACCTTTCGACCGTTTCGCGCAGTTTGAAATTTCCAAGGGAAAAACATTGCCGGAATTGCTCGAAACTTTCGCCGATTTGCGCCGCAAAAATATCGAAATACTAGAATCCTGGAATTTGACCGACGAACAGCTAAATCTCAAGGGAATTCACCCCGAACTCGGCGAAGTCACGCTCGGACAACTTTTGGCAACGTGGGCGGTTCACGATTTAACGCACATTCGCCAACTCGTTACCGTCTTGGCAAAACAAAACACGGAAAACGTCGGCGCGTGGAAACAATATCTGACAATCCTTCAATAAAAATAACTAAATGAAACGAACAATCAAAGCACCGACCGGGACCGAACTTACTTGTAAAAACTGGCTTATCGAAGCCGCGTATCGGATGATTCAAAACAACTTAGACGCAGAAGTTGCGTTTGATCCCGATAATTTAATTGTTTACGGCGGGCGCGGGAAAGCGGCGCGGAATTGGGAATCGTTTGATGCGATTTTGGAGAGTTTGAAGAATCTCGAAGCGGATGAAACTTTGCTTGTTCAATCGGGAAAACCTGTTGCGGTTTTCAAATCGCACACTGACGCGCCGAAGGTTTTGATTGCGAATACGAACATCGTCCCCGCTTGGGCGACGCAGGAGCAATTCGACAAATACGAGCGCGAAGGTTTGATGATGTATGGGCAGATGACCGCCGGAAGTTGGATTTACATCGGCACGCAGGGGATTTTGCAGGGAACTTACGAAACTTTCGGAAGTTTGGCAAGACAAAACGGTTGGGGAAGTTTGGCGGGCAAGTTTGTTTTGACCGCAGGTTTAGGCGAAATGCGCGGAGCGCAGGCGCAGGCGATCACTTTTAACGGCGGAGTCGGGTTGCTCGTTGAGGTTGATAAATGGCGAATCGAGCGGCGTTTGCAGTTGAAACAAGTTGATATGGTCGCTGAAAACTTGGATGAAGCGTTGAAACTTGTCTGCGAATTCAAGGAAAAGAGAGAGCCGAAATCCATTGCTCTTTTAGGAAACGCTGCTGAAGTTCACTGGCAAATTATTAAACATCGAGAAGGCTACAAACGAGTCTTAAATTTGGATATTTTACCTGATGTCGTAACCGATCAAACATCTGCTCACGATGTTTTATACGGTTACATTCCAGTTGGATATTCTGTTGAAGAAGCAGCCGAACTAAGAAAATCCGATCAAGCCGAATACGAAAAACTTGCAATGAATTCAATGAGTTGGCACGTTGAAGCAATGCTCGAATATCAAAAACGCGGCGCGGTCGTCTTCGATTACGGCAACAATCTGCGCCAACGCGCCAAAGACAACGGCATCGCCAACGCCTTCGATTATCCCGGCTTTGTTCCCGCCTACATTCGCCCGCTTTTCTGCGAAGGCAAAGGACCTTTCCGCTGGGTCGCGCTGTCGGGCGACCGCGAAGACATCTACAAAACCGACGAAGCGATGATGAATCTGTTCCCCGAACACGATCATTTGATCAAATGGCTGACGATGGCGCAAAAGGAAGTCGAATTTCAAGGCTTGCCCGCCCGAATCTGCTGGCTCGGCTACGGCGAACGCGCCCGCGCCGGACTCAAATTAAACGAAATGGTCGCCAGCGGGGAACTCTCCGCGCCAATCGTCATCGGACGCGACCATCTCGATTGCGGCTCGGTCGCCTCGCCCAACCGCGAAACCGAAGCGATGAAAGACGGCTCGGACGCAATCGCCGATTGGGTTTATCTCAACGCGATGATTAACTGCGTCGGCGGCGCAACGTGGGTTTCACTCCACCACGGCGGCGGAGTCGGCATCGGCTATTCGCTCCACGCGGGACAAGTAATCGTCGCCGACGGCACACCCGAAGCCGCCAAACGCATCGAAAGAGTTTTAACAACC
>JANMAA010000068.1:0-22276 GCA_031359215.1 Acidobacteriota bacterium
AACATTTAATCGAACTAATTTAGAAGTTTAAGAACTCTCTCTCCAATTTCTTTACCGCTTAAATTTGATTTATGAAAAATGTAGATTCAAAATCGCACGTTCGCGGCGAGTCGGTTTATTTGGATGATGTTCCGTTGATTCAGGGGACTTTGTTTGCGTGTGTTTATGATTCGCCGGTGGCGCACGGGAAATTGAAATCGCTTGACGTTTCCGAAGCTGAAAAATCGAACGGCGTGGTGAAAAGTATCACGGCGAAGGATTTGATCGGCGAGAATGAGATTGGCGGGATTTTGCCTGATGAACCGCTTTTGGCTGACACAGAAGTTCATTTTTGCGGGATGCCGATTGCGATGGTTTTGGCGGAAACCGAGGAACAAGCCAGACACGCGGCGAAGCTAATAAAAGCCGAGATCGAGCCGCTCGAAATTATTACGGACGCGCGTCAGGCGCAGGCGAAAGGTGAACTGATTTCGCCGCCGAAGCATTTCAAATTGGGCGACGCGGACAAGGCATTTTCGACCTGCGCACATATTTTTGAAGGTCGCGCCGATGTCAACGGGCAGGAACATTTGTATATCGAAACGCAGGGCGCGTATGCGGTTCCGACCGAACAGAACGGTTTGAAAATTTATTCTTCGACGCAGGGACCGACGGCGGTTCAGCGGGTGGTGGCGCGCGTGACGGGAATTCCGATGCACCATCTCGAAGTTGATGTCACGCGGTTGGGCGGAGGATTTGGCGGCAAGGAAGATCAGGCAAATGCTTGGGCGGCACTTTGCGCGGTCGGGACGCAATTGACAAAAAAGCCTGTCAAATACGCGCTGCACCGGATGGAAGATATGCGGATGACGGGCAAACGGCATCCTTATTCGGCGGATTATAAAATCGGGCTGAATAGAGAATTGAAAATCGTCGCGTATCAGGCAACTTTTTATCAGAATGCGGGCGCGAGCTGCGATTTATCTTTGCCCGTTTTGGAGCGGACTTTGTTTCATTGCACGAATTCATATTTCATCCCGAATGTTTCGGCGACGGCGTATTCGTGCAAGACTAATCTGCCGCCGAACACGGCTTTTCGCGGTTTCGGCGGACCGCAAGGGATGTTCGTCATCGAATCGGCAATCGCGCACGCGGCGGAAAAATTGGGCGTTTCGGCTTCGGAAATTCAGCGTGCAAATCTGATCGAAAGCGGCGACGAATTTCCTTACGGGCAAATTGCGGAAAGCGAGGCGATGACTTCCTGGACGCAAGCCGATGAAAAATATGATTTTGCGAAACTGCAAAAAGACGTTGATGAATTTAACGCAAACAATAAATTTATCAAAAAAGGCGTTGCGCTCCAGCCGATCTGTTTTGGCATCTCGTTCACCAAAACGCCGATGAATCAGGCGCGGTCGCTCGTTCACGTTTACACCGACGGTTCAGTCGCCGTTTCGACGGGCGCGGTCGAAATGGGACAAGGCGTGAACACAAAAATCGCGCAGGTCGCCGCGAAAGTTTTTTCGCTGCCGGTTGAGCGGATAAAAGTCCACACAACCAACACTTTGCGAATCGCCAACACTTCGCCGACGGCGGCATCGGCGGCGGCTGATTTAAACGGTCGCGCTACGCAAATCGCCTGTGAAACGATTTTGGAAAGATTAAAAGCTGTCGCAAGAGAAATGTTGAAGGATGGCGCGTTCAGAGTTTCGTCTTTAGACGGCAACCGCCATCGAAGCGCGGCGGAAGAACACGCTGAAGCGCGAACTCAGAACGAAGAGATTTCGTTTGAAAATGGTTTTGTGTTTCATAACGGCGAGCCGACGGAATTAGATTGGCTTGCCCTCGTTAACGAAGCATATATGCAGCGCGTCAACTTGAGCGAACACGCACATTACACAACAGCCGGAATAAATTTCGACTGGTCAATCGCCAAAGGTCATCCGTTCGCATATCACGTTTACGGCACGGCAATCGTCGGCGTGACGGTTGACTGCCTGCGCGGAATTTATGAGGTTGATTATGCCAAAACCTGCCACGATTTCGGCAGTTCGATGAACACTGCGGTTGACTACGGACAAATCGAAGGCGGCATCGTGCAAGGCATCGGCTGGATGACGATGGAGGAAATTTTCTACGACCGCGAAGGCAAACTTCGCTCAAACGCGCTTTCGACTTATAAAATTCCCGACATTTATTCCGTGCCGAAAGAAATCGAAATTCTGCCGCTTGAAACCGAGCGCGAGAATCTCGCCATTTTCAATTCAAAAGCCGTCGGCGAACCGCCGTTGATGTATGGAATCGGCGCGTATTTTGCGATTCGTGAAGCCGTCAAAGCGTTTAACGCCGAGCAATTTATAAAATTCGATGCGCCTTTTACGCCCGAAAAAGTTTTGATGAATTTGTATAGCGAAGATGTTAAAACGATGAAAGCTGAAGTTTAGCCCGCGAGGAAAATATGAAAAGAGCCAGTCTGTTGTTTGTGTTCTTCCTTTTTTTACAAGTTTCGGCGCAAACCAAAGCCGATTTGTCGCTGCTTGCCGAAATTAATCAAATCAAGGCGATTGATAATCATTCGCACGTTGAGCGCGTGACAAATGAAAACGAAATTGATGCTGAAGGCGATGCGATTGCGTGCGGTGGTTTGGAATTTAGTTCGCCGCCGCCGATGCGTCTGCGGATTGATAATCCGATTTACACCGGCGCGTGGTTCAATTTTTTCGGCTTTCGCGCCGACATTATTACGGAAAAATCTTCGCGCGAATATCTTTTGGTTAAAAACAAAATCAGGCGCGAAAAAGGCGAAAATTATCCGGCGTGGATTTTGGACAAACTCAACATCGAATTGATGTTGGCAAATCGCGTGGCGATGGGACGCGGGCTTGATTCAAAGCGTTTTCGATGGGTTGCTTACGGCGATCCGCTGCTTTTGCCGTTCAACACACAAAAAGCGCGTCAGGCGAATTCGGATGTCAAATTTTTCTATTCGCAGGAAGAAAAACTTCTCAAGCGTTTTCTGTCCGAATTGAAAATCACAAAACTTCCCGCCACGTTTGAACAATATCTGAAAACCGTCGTCACGCCGACACTCGAACGGCACAAAAAAGGCGGCGCGGTTGCCGTCAAATTCGTCGCGGCTTATTATCGCTCGCTCGATTTTGCCGAAAGCTCAAAAGCCGAAGCGCAAAGCATTTATGCGAAATATTTCAAAGGCGGCGAGCCGACGGCGGAAGAATATAAAAAGTTTCAGGACTACGTTTTTCGCTTTATCGCAACGGAAGCGGCTCGACTCGGTTTGGTCGTTCATATTCACACGGGCGGCGGTTGCGGACATTTTTTTAATTTGAAAACCGCCAATCCGATTCTGCTCGAACCTTTTCTCAACGATCCGAACCGAAAAGCGAAAATCGTATTGATTCACGGCGGTTACCCATTCACGAACGAAACCGCTTTTTTGCTTGAAAAGCCGAATGTTTACGCTGATTTTTCGGCGCAGACGTTTTTGCTTTCGCCGTCCGCTTTGAGCCGTATTTTAAAATCTTGGCTCGAATACGAACCCGAAAAAATCCTGTTCGGCACGGATGCTTCGCCCGCCACGCCTGACGTAAATTGGGAAGAATCGGCGTGGCTGACCAACAAAACCGCCCGCGAAGGTCTCGCTATTGCGCTGACTGAAATGGTCAACGACGGCGAAATCACGCGCCAAAGAGCATCCGAACTCGCCCGAATGGTTTTGCGCGAAAATGCCAACGAGTTATACGGATTCGGTTTGAAAAACTGAATCGCCGCGCCTTCCGATTTATGAATAAAGAACTCGAAATCTGGAACTTTGCCGCCGAACGATTGAAGCAAAACGAATCGGTCATGCTTCTTGTCGTCGCAGAAAGTTTGGGAAGCAGTCCGGGCAGACAAGGGTTTAAAATGATCGTCGCTCGTGATGATTTGGCGGGAAGCATCGGCGGCGGCGTGATGGAAGTCGCGCTCGTCGAACAGGCAAAATTCAAAATTCAAAGTTCAAAATTCAAAATTGAATCGGAAGTCGTCGAACAGGTTCATCGCAAAAATTCGCCGGACGCGAGCGGAATGATTTGTTCGGGAAAGCAAACTATTATCGTCCGAAAACTAAATATAGAAGATTTAAGAATAGTTCAAAAAATCATTCAATATCTTAAAAATAATCGTTTGAGATATTTGCAGATTACCGAAAGCAAGATTCAAGTCGGCTGGCACAAAAGAAGTAATTTCAACTTTAATTTTGTCGTGAATAACCCACACGGTTTGGAAACTCATGTCCGATTGGTCCCTAATTATACTGACATAAAAATCGCAGAGAAATCTCAGACCGCTGACAAAATAGAAACCGACGTTTCACAAATTTCCACCTTTCTCTACGAAGAAAAACTCGGTTTCAAAAACAACCTTTACATCATCGGCGGCGGGCATTGCGCTCTGGCTTTGTCGGAATTGATGTCGAAGATGGATTTTCATATTTCGCTGTTCGATGACCGCGCAAGTTTGAATACGCTGGCGAAAAATGAATTTGTTGACGAGAAAAGAATCATTGATTCGTATGAAAACATCGGCGAATTTATCGAATCCGGCGCGAATGTATATGTCGTCGTGATGACGCTCGGTTATAAGTTTGACGAAATCGTGATTCGTAAATTATTTCACAAAAACTTTAAATATTTCGGTGTTCTCGGAAGCAAGGCAAAAATGAAAACACTTTTGAAAAATCTGGAAAAAGAAAATTTCGACAAGGAAAAACTTAAACAAATTCGCACACCGATCGGTTTGAAAATCAACAGCCGCACGCCCGAAGAAATCGCCGTTTCGATTGCGGCGGAAATCATTGCGGTGAAAAACAAAAGTTAATTCGGAATTAACGGTTTTTGGCAAATTTCTTTCAATTTAGCATTTAACTCTAATAAAATTTATAATCTAAAGAAAAACCCGAACATTTGTTGCAAATCCTCATACCGTATTTGGCAACTAAGAAAATTATTATGGAGAATATACGAATGAAAATAAGAATTAAAAATGCGGCGAATGCGGTTTGTGCCGTTTTATTTATAGCTACGGGTTTGGTGAATATCGGCTATGCTCAAAAGATGGAATCAAAAATGGAGCAAAAAACTTCAGCTATGAAAACAGCGGCGGAAGATGTTCATTCTTATGCAAATCCGCAAGCCGTTAGAGTTACGCATATCGATCTCGATTGGGATGTTTTGTTTGATAAAAAGATTTTACAAGGCACGGCGACACTGAGTTTTGAACGCGCATCGAAGACGAAAAATGCTCCGCTAATTCTTGACACGCGCGATTTGCAGATCGCCAAAGTCGAAACTTCAACTAACGGTAAAACATTCAAAAAAACGACTTTCAAATTCGGCGAAGCGGACAAATTTCTCGGCGCATCGCTGACGATTCAAATTTCTCCGAACGCTAAAAAAGTTCGTGTTTTTTATTCGACAAGTCCGAATGCTTCCGGTTTGCAATGGCTTGCGCCCGAACAAACAGCGGGCAAAAAAACGCCGTTTATGTTTTCGCAGGCGCAGGCGATTCACGCGCGCAGTTTCATTCCGCTTCAAGACTCGCCCGGAGTTCGCGTTACTTACACGGCGCACGTCCGCACTCCGAAAGGTTTATTGGCGGTTATGAGTGCGGAAGGGAATTCTCAAAATAATGATGCAAGAAACGGTGATTACAGCTTTAAAATGTCGAAGCCGATTCCGACTTATCTGATTGCGATTGCCGCCGGAGATTTGCAGTTTAAAAGTTTAGGTAAACGAACCGGCGTTTACACCGAACCTTCGATGATTGAAAGATCGGCGTATGAACTCGCCGACACTGAGAAAATGGTCGAAGCGACCGAGAAGATTTACGGAACTTATCGTTGGAATAGATATGATTTGCTGGTTTTACCGCCCAGTTTTCCGTTCGGCGGAATGGAAAATCCGATGCTCACCTTTGCCACGCCGACGATTTTAGCAGGTGATCGCAGTCTTGTTTCGCTCGTCGCGCACGAACTCGCGCATTCGTGGTCGGGAAATCTCGTAACGAACGCAACGTGGCGCGATTTTTGGCTGAATGAAGGTTTTACAACATATTTGGAACGACGAATTATCGAAGCGGTTTATGGTGTTCCGCGCCGTGAAATGGAAGCGAAACTCGGCAAAGCATCGCTCATCGAGGAACTCGCGGGAACGGAACAGCGCGATCAGATTTTGCACGTTAATTTGAACGGACGCGATCCCGACGATGGATTTACGGGGATTCCATACGAAAAAGGCGCGTTATTTTTAAGATATTTGGAGGAGAAATTCGGGCGCGAAAAATTTGACGGGTTCGTGCGCGGATATTTTGATTCACACGCTTTTCAGAGTATTACAACCGAAACTTTTGTTGATTATTTGCAAAAGAATTTGTTGGACAAAAACCCGAATGTAGTATCACGCGCCGAAGTTGACGAATGGATCGAAAAAGCCGGATTACCGGCAAGCGCACCGTCGCCGCAATCCGACGCTTTTGCCAAAGTCGAACAGCAAGCGACCGATTATTTAAACGGGAAAGTCGCCGCCGATGCGATCAATGCCAAAAGTTGGACGACGCAGGAATGGCTGCATTTTTTAAAGACTTTGCCTGAAAATGTCGGCGCGGTGAAAATGGCGGAACTCGACAGCGCGTTTAATTTTACAAAAATCGGAAATTCCGAAATCGCGTTTCAATGGTTGTTGATGTCGATTAAAAATAATTATGCGGCGGCAGACGTGCGGCTTGAAGAATTTTTGATAAATATCGGCAGACGCAAGTTTGTGCGACCGCTTTTTCTCGAACTCGCAAAGACCGAAAGCGGAATGAAACGCGCCTGCGAAATTTATGCTAAATCGCGTGCCGGTTATCATCCGATAACACAGGCATCGGTAGATGCGATTGTAAAATGTAAGTAGCTTTGGCAATTTCATAAATAATATCGAACTTGACGATGCAAACATTAATCAATTTGTTTTGTCCGCAACTTCGGATGTTTTTAGAGTTGTTAAGGAAAATACGGCACGACAGTTAAAGGAAAATCAAACTATTTCACGTCATTGATTCGACTTTGGAAAAAACGGTCGAAAAACAAAAAGCCTTCAGCATTTGCCGAAGGCTTTTGTTATTGTAACTTCACTCAAAAATTACCAGCGTGAACCGCCGCCGCCGCCGCCATAACCGCCGCGACCGCCGCCGCCGCCGCCGCCGGCACGTTTTTCTTGCGGTTTGGCTTCGTTGACTTTTAATTCACGACCGTCAATTTCTTTGCCGTTAAGTCCGGCGATAGCTTTTTGAGCTTCTTCCTGACTCGACATTTCGACAAATCCGAAGCCGCGTGAACGACCCGTGTCGCGGTCTTCAATGATATTGGTTGATTCAACCGTGCCGAACTCACCGAATGATTGTTCTAAATCTTGAGTTGTTGTATCGAAGGAAAGATTTCCTACATAAAGTTTTGCTGACATAAAAATATTTACCTTTTCCCGATTTTGGGAATTTCAAAAGAAGCGTCGAATCAAAAGTCTTCGGGCATTTTTTATAATACGAAGGGTTAATTTCGGATGCTCAAAAAAAGAGCGGCTTCTATAACTAATAATCAACCTGCTCTCAAACTATCCAAAAAACCGTCTTTGACGAGCGCATCATCTCTGATGCAAGAGAAGGACTAACACTAACTATGATGACTTTTTTATGAAATAGTTGCAAACGAAGTTTTGAGTTTGTTTTTTAACCGGCAGAAATTTTAATCAAAACCTCGCAAAGATAAAAAGGCTTCACCTTTTGACGAAGCCTTTGATAACGTGAAATTTAGCTGTGAAAATTTTTTATGTCACACTCAGTTTAATTCTCGTTTATTTATTTCCTAGAACTATTTGGCGGAGTTCCGCATCTCACCCGAACATTCGCCGCGTGGAACGTGCTTGCCGCTCGAAGCGTGAAATCTACCGGCTGATTCGGATCGATCGGAGTGAATGTGACAACGACAGGTGCCGTCGTTCCTGCTGTAAACGCCGGAATATTCACACTTGCATTAACCGGCGTTCCCGTTATAGTTAATGACTGCAATCCGGTTCCGGCATTGACGTGATCAATCGTCACTGAACCCGGCGCACTCGAAATGCCGAACGAGACAATCCCGCCCGGAAATAAATTGCCTTCGGTGACGGTCGTTGTCGGTGTGCAGACTTCGGCACATCTTGCCCTGATATTCGCGGCGTGGAATTGACTTGCTGCTCTCAATGTAAAATCAACCGCCAATCCCGGATTGATCGGAGTAAATGTCACCACCACAGGAGCAGTCGTTCCCGGCGTAAATGCCGGAACATTGACAATCGCATTAGTCGCACTGACAACCGTCAATGATTGAAGTCCTGTTCCGGCATTGACATGATCAACCGTGACTGAACCCGGACCACTCGTCACACCAAAAGACACGATTCCGCCCGGGAACAAGTCGCCTTCGGTCACAGTTGTCACCGGAGTGCAAACATTACCCGGAGTCGGAGTCGGAGTTGCTGTTGGAGTAGCGGTTGGAGTCGGTGTTACTGTTGGAGTCGGCGTTGGTGTTGGTCCGGTCGTAGTTGGTCGAAATAGCGTTACTATGTTCTCAAATGGACGACCGACAATCAGTTGGTAGTTAACCGCGTCGAAAGAAAATTTCAAAGTTGAGCCGAAACCACTAAGCGTTCCTCGCACACTGTTGTCAGCGGTAATCGCACCGAATGTTCCGGTGCTGCCGTTGCCAAAGCTAATTGCCCCAGCTAATCCTATTGTGCCGTTTCTCCAATCCGAACTATGCACAACATAATCACCGTTGATCAATGGCACTACTCTACCGATTCTTATATCGTCCATTCTGTCAATGGTGAAGGTGCCAACCCTATCAAATGCCGTCGAGCCGACCAACGAATTAGTCGGCGATACAGTGCCAATGCAACCCGCTGTGCCGTTGCACCACGTTACCGCTCCGGCAAGAACTATCGCCCCGTTGTTATTCCAATTAGGACTGTTCACGACATAATTACCATTCGTCAGTGCCGTTACACCAAAGCTACCGATAATTTCGTTTGCCGTCGAGCCGATTAAAGAATTGCCTGAAGAAATTGTACCCGTGCAACCTATTGTGCCATTGCACCAAGTTACCGCCCCGACATTGGCAGTCGTCCCGTTGTCCCAACCTGAAGCATTCACAACATAATTGCCATTCGTCAGTTTTAGGACTCTGCCGATACTATCGTTTGGTGACGAACCAACTAGCGAATTAGCCGCCGATACTACACCTGTGCAACCCGTTACACTACTGCACCACGTTGCTGCTCCGGCATTAACTATAGTGCCATTATCCCAACTCTCACTACTCACGACATAGTTGCCGTTGGTCAATACCATTACTCCGAAGTTATCGCCTACAAAGTCACCATTCGTCGAGCCGACCAGAGAATTGGCTGATGAAACCTCGCCCGTGCAGCCCGTTGTGCCGTTGCAAAAAGTTACTGCTCCGGCATTAACTATTCCGTTGCCGCTCCAACCCGAACTATTGGCGACATAGTTGCCGTTTGGCAATGCCATTACTGAGTGGGTGAGACTAAAGTTAATCCGTGCGCCGACCAAAGAATTAGCCGCTGAAACTGCGCCCGTGCAACCTATTGTGCCGTTGCAAAAGGTTACTGCTCCAGCACTAAAGTTCCAATTCGGATTGCTCACGACATAGTTGCCATTCGTTAGTGCCGTTACCCCGCCGTTGCCGATTCGCTCATCCATCCTCGAACCAACCAAAGAATTAGCGGCGGAAACTTCCCCTGTACAGCCCGTTGTGCCATTGCAAAAGGTTACTGCTCCGGCATCATCTATCGCTCCATTATTCCAAGATTCACTATCTACAACATAGTTACCATTCGTCAGTATCTTTACTGTCCTGCCGACGGAATCATTTGTGGTTGAGCCGATTAAAGAATTAGCCGATGTTATGACACCCGTGCAGCCCGTCACGCCGTTGCAAAAAGTTACTGCCCCGACATTGGCGGTTATGCCGTTGTCCCACCACGAACTAACCACCACATAATTACCGTTCGTCAACTCCAGTGCCACACCGACATTATCGTTCACCGTCGAGCCGACCAAAGAATTAGTCGGATTTATTAAACCCGTGCAGCCGGTTGTGCCGTTGCAAAAGCTTACTGCTCCGGCATCAGATATTGGACCGTTATTCCAAATCGAACTGCTCACAATATAGTTGCCGTTTGTTAATACCGTTATATTAGCACTTCCAATTCTATCCTGTGCTGCCGAGCCGACTAAAGAATTAGAGGGTGAAACTGCACCTGTGCAACCCGTTGTGCCGTTACACAGAGTTACTGCGCCAACATCATTTAACCCACCGTTGTCCCATCCCTGACTATGCACGACAAAATTGCCATTTGTAAGTATCGTTATCCCGTCACTACCGATATTATCGCCGGATGTCGAGCCGACTAAAGAGTTAGCCAGCGATACCGCGCCTGTGCAACCGGTTGTGCCGTTGCACCAGGTTATTGCTCCGGCACCACTGCTCCACGACACACTAACTACTACATAATTACCGTTCGGCAATACCCTTACGTCACGGTTGCCGACAGAGTCGCCAGCCGTGCTGCCTGTCAATCTACTGATTAACACGCCCGTCGCCCCGTTGTATAAATAAACCGCGCCGACATTCGTCAAGCCCGGCAGGTCAAATTCCGGGTCGGTAACAATGATATTGCCATTTGGTAAAGCCGTTACCAGATTGCCGAACCGTCCGCTACCCGCCGGAGCCGGGATATTAATTTGAATTGCCGCCACAACTTGCTGGACGGATAAACCGCTAAAGATTAAAAAAACTAAAACTGTAAGCCGAAAACTCGTATTTTTCATGAAAGAACTCCTTGTGAATTAAAAGTTGATAACTAAATTAGTTCATATGATTATGAAACAAATGACGAAAGTCTGTGATAGGGAATTATAGACTTGTTTATTTTGCAAAGTAAAGGGTTTTTAAGTGAGCCTTTTTATTGGAAGAATGGTTATTGTGCTTTTCAGCCAAACACTTTTGTTTGATCGTGGATAAATCAGATAAAAACAGGGTGTTGACGTTTATTGGGCGTGAAATTTCTTTATTTGTTCGCTGACAATCAATGTAAAATGGTCCTCCAATCGTGTTATACGACTATTTTGCAACGTGTGAAGGCTTTCATACACTGTTTGAAGGCGTTCGTTCAATGCGTGAGGGCTTCGTGCAAATGATGTTAGGCTTCGTGCAATAAATAATTGTTGTTATTCGTTGCGCTTTACCATAAATCTTCTAGTTCACAGGGGAAAATAAATTATGACACCGGGTGCTTTGTGGTTTCCGATCAATGTGAAATCGCACACCGATTTCGAGCGTGTTTCTGGATATGTATTCGTATTTTCGATAATTGTCGCTTGTTTCTGACGGCGGTCTTGGCTAAAATTAACTGAAGACACTAACTTTAATAAAAAAAGAGAAAAAATAATGAGTACAGCTACAGAATCAACCGCCGCCGCCGGATTACGCGGTGTCGTTGCCGCGCAGAGCAAGATCGGCGATGTCAACGGCGAAGAGGGAATTTTAATTTATCAAGGCTATAACATTCACGATTTAGCCGAACATTCGACGTTTGCCGAAACCGTCTTCCTGCTTTGGAACGGGCGATTGCCGAACGCGGACGAACTCGATGCTTTGCAAAAAGAATTCCGGGCAAATTATGAAGTGCCGACCGAAGTTCTGGAAATGATGAAGCATTTTCCAAAGAACGCCGACCCGATGGACGTTCTGCGAACGACGGTTTCCGCGCTCGATTTTTACGATCAGAGCGGACACGATACAAAACCCGAAGCCGCCATCAAAACGGCTATCAAACTAACCGGACAAATGCCGACCATCGTTGCCGCGTGGGACCGAATCCGCAACGGCAAAGAAGTTGTCGCGCCCGATTCGAGTTTGAGTATCGCCGAAAACTTCCTTTATATGCTGCGCGGCGAAAAACCCGAAGCGGACGAAGCAAAGATGCTCGACATCTGTTTGATTCTTCACGCCGACCACGAACTTAACGCTTCAACTTTTACGACGCGTGTTGTCGCCGGAACTTTAGCGGATATTTACGGCGCGGTAACAGCCGGTATCGCCGCACTTGCCGGACCCCTGCACGGCGGCGCGAATACCGCCGTTATGAAAACTTTGATCGAGATAGATTCGGTCGAAAACGTCGAACCGTGGCTTGATAAGGCGTTGGAGGAAAAACGCAAAGTGATGGGCATCGGACACGCCGTCTATAAAACCGAAGACCCGCGCGCAACGTGGCTTCGTAAATTCTCGAAACAAATGGGCGAGAAAACCGGCGTGACAAAATGGTTCGAGATTTCGGAAAAACTGGAAAAACTGATGTTCGAGAAAAAAGGAATGTATCCGAATGTCGATTTTTACTCGGCTTCGACTTATTATCTGATGAATATCCCGCTCGATCTCTACACACCGATTTTCGCGCTGTCGCGCATTAGCGGTTGGGCTGGACATATCTTGGAGCAATACACGAATAACAAACTGATCCGTCCGCGTGCCGAATATATCGGTGAAAGAGATCTGAAATATACGCCGATTGATGAGCGATAAAATAATTTCAACAATTTATCAGCAAAAAAAAGGAACGCCGGAAAATTTCGCGGCGTTCCTTTTTTATGCAACTTTATAAATAGAGATTATTTGAAATAACAAAAACTTTGCAAATTAAAGTTTGATGAAGAAATTTGCCCGCGAATGAACGCGAAAAAACGCGAATAAATCTAAGTTTTCGACAAAATCGGATTTATCAACCGCCGTAAATCTTCAACTATTCGTGCCGATTCGTGTTATTCGCGGGCAAATCTCTTATTTCAAATAATGTCTAATGAATTTAATGTGAAATCCTTTTTGCACTGACAACGGAAGACAAAACTACCGTGTCCGCCGAATGTTCAATCGAAAGCGGCAGCAAAACCTCTTTAACTCTTCCGATCAAAGCTAAAACAGCCTTCGTATCCAACTTTTCGGCGTGTTTTTTCTCCACTAAAAATGCCAATGCCAATTCGCCACTAAGTTCATTTACTAAATCCATATTTTGCCTCGCTCTATAAATTACTGTGCTAAAAATACACCTGTCTTCCGAAAAAGTAACTTATGACTGATTTTTATTTTGCGGAGACTTCATATTAGAACAATAATAAATTTTTGTTAAATGTCTGGATGTTAAATAAATGTTACATTTTTTGCCGAACAGACTTAACTAATCGGGAAATTCTGGTTATAGTCTATTCTTACGCAGTATCGATTTTAATTATTAGCAAAACTCGAAGGAAGTTAAGGATATTATTTTGCGTAAGTTTTAGGGAGAATTTAATGTTTATAAAAAATATTTTAAGTAGAAAGGCTATTAGTATATTTTTGGTTTCGATGGTCGCTTTAGGTTTGGGATGCAGCGGTCAGCCGGTCGGACAAAGTAACGGTTCGACTTCAAATGGCGGCGGCGAGATTCGGTTGCAAGGTTCGGGTGCGAGCTTTCCGAAACCGATCTATGAAAAATGGGTAAGCGAATACGGCAAAGTTAATCCGAACATAAAAATTGATTATCAATCAACCGGCTCAGGCGCGGGACAAAAAGCGATTATCGCCAAAACCGCCGACTTCGGCGCATCGGACGATCCGATGTCGGACGAGGATTTGAAAAGCGCGGGCGGCGAATTGATGCATATTCCGACGGTTTTGGGCGCGGTCGTTTTAACTTACAATCTGCCTGACGTGAAAGAACCGATCAAACTTTCGCCCGAAGCGATCGCCGATATTTATCTCGGCAAGATCAAAAAATGGAACGATGCAAAGATAAAAGCGGATAATGCAAATTTGAATTTGCCGGATGCCGATATTCTTCCCGTTTACCGCGCTGATTCGAGCGGAACGACAGCGGTTTTTACCGACTTCTTGTCAAAAACGGTTCCCGAATGGAAGGAAAAAGTCGGCGCGAACAAACAGCCGAGTTGGATTACTGGCGTTGGAACCGGCGCGCCGCGCAATGACGGCGTAATGGGACAGGTCAAACAAACACCGAATTCCATCGGTTATGTCGAACTGACTTTTGCGAAGGCGAATAATCTGCCGACGGCTTTGATAAAAAATAAAGCGGGCGAATTTGTCGCGCCGAGTTTGGAAGGTGTTTCGGCGGCGGCGGCGGGTTCGGTGTCCGCAATGCCTGCCGATATGCGTGTTCAAATAACGAACGCCGATGGCAAAGACGCTTATCCGATTTCCAGTTATACCTATATTTTGGTTTATAAAGATCAGCAGGATGCAACGAAAGGTAAAGCTTTAACAGACTTTTTATGGTGGGCGATTCACGACGGCGAAAAGTTCACGAAAGATTTGAACTACGCACCGTTGCCGGATGAAGTCGTCAAAAAAGCGGAAGCAAAAATCAATTCGATGACCAACGGTGGAAAGCCTCTGCGTTAGGAGCGCAGGCAGCCTTGCCTGCAAGTAGAAGTCGAAACGCAGAAAAGTCTGCCTTCTCTTAAAAACTAACTTGGCACAAACAGGAACATTCGGCGATAAAGTTTTTCGCTCCATCTTACTCATCACTGCCGCAACTATCGTTGTGATTATGGCGGCGATGATTTTTATGATGGTGTGGAATTCTCTGCCGACAATTAAAAGTTACGGTATAGGATTTCTCATCGGAAGCAAATGGAAGCCCGCGCAAAGCATCTTTGGAGCGTTGCCGTTTATTTACGGCACAATCGTTTCTTCCGTCATCGCTCTGATAATTTCCGTTCCATTATCGCTCGGTATTGCAATTTTTTTGACTGAGCAGGCACCTAAAAAAATTGCCACGCCGATTGCGTTTCTAGTTGAACTTTTAGCGGCGATTCCATCGGTGGTTTACGGTTTATGGGGGATTTTTGTGCTGGCACCGTTCGTGCGCGATTATCTGGGTGTTTTTCTTGAAAAATATCTTGGTTGGCTGCCGCTTTTTCAAGGACGTTTGACCGGAATCGGGATGCTGACCGGCGGAGTAATTTTGGCTTTGATGGTTACGCCGATCATCACGGCGGTTGTCCGCGATATTTTGGAAGTTGTTCCGACACAACAGCGCGAAGCGGCACTTGCGTTAGGAGCAACAAAGTGGGAAACAACGCAGATCGTTCTCGGTAATGCCGCTTCGGGAATTGCCGGGGCGGTCGTTTTAGGTTTAGGACGCGCGCTCGGTGAAACGATGGCAGTCACGATGGTGATTGGGAATTCACCGCAAATCTCCGCATCGTTATTCGAGCCGGCTTATACGATCGCGTCGGTATTGGCGGCGAATTTCGCCGAAGCAACCGATAAACTTTATTTGAGCGCGTTGATCGAGATGGGGTTGGTTTTATTTTTGGTTACATTCGTTGTCAATGCCTTTGCTAAACTTCTCGTTTCAAGAGTCGGTCAAAAAATGCACGCCTAATGTCGAATAAAGAATCATTACATCGCCGCCGAAAAATCGTCAGCAGTCTGATGACGACGCTTACCGCCGCGTGTGCGTTTTTTGCGATTGCGGTTTTGCTTTTGATTCTTTCGTATATTGCGGTGCGCGGCATTGCTTCAATAAATCTGCAATTTTTAGTTGACACGCCAAAACCGGTCGGCGAAGGCGGCGGTATCGGCAATGCGATTGTCGGCTCGGTTTTGATGACGCTTCTCGCGTGTGTTATCGGTTTGCCGATCGGCATCGGGGCGGGCGTTTATTTGGCGGAATTCGGTGAAAATTTATTCGGCAAAACGGTTCGATTTTTGGCTGATACGTTAATCGGTGTGCCGTCGATTATTGTCGGGATTTTTATTTACACGCTGATTGTTTTACCGATGGGCAGACAATCGGGACTGGCGGGCGGTCTTTCACTGGCGATAATTATGATTCCGATTGTTGCCCGAACAACCGAAGAAATGATTCATCTCGTGCCGAATTCGATGCGTGAAGCCGCGCTTGCACTCGGCGCACCGCAGTGGCGCGTAACCTGGAATATTGTTCTGCCTGCCACTTCGACGGGAATTGCAACCGGCGCGATGCTGGCGATTGCGCGAATTTCGGGCGAAACCGCACCACTGCTTTTTACGGCACTAAACAGCCGTTTTTACAATTATTTTTATGACCAACCAATGGCATCTTTAACTGTGCAGATTTATAATTACGCTACCGGACCGTTTGATGTCGAACATCAAATGGCGTGGGCGGCGACGCTCATTTTGATAACGCTTATTTTAGCTATCAATATTTTGGTGCGGTTTTTGACGCGCAAGCGATTTTAATTAAAAGTGTTTGTTCGAGATTATGCAAAGCAAAATCAGCATTTCAAATCTGAATTTCTACTACGGCAAAGCGCAAGCCTTGTATGACATCACGCTGGAAATTCCCGAACGCGAAGTCGTCGCGTTCATCGGTCCGTCGGGTTGCGGAAAATCGACTTTTTTGCGGACTCTTAATCGGATGAATGACACGATTCCAATTGCTAAAGTTGACGGAACGGTGATGATCGATGGCAAAGACATCTACGCGCCGAATACCGATGTGGTGGCTTTGCGGCGCAAGGTCGGGATGGTTTTTCAGAAATCGAACCCGTTTCCGAAATCAATTTTTGAAAATGTCGCGTATGGCATCCGCATCAACCGGATGTATGAAAATAAAGCTGATTTGGAGCAACAGGTTGAAAAGGCTTTGCGTGATTCGGCGCTTTGGGACGAGGTAAAAGATCGCTTAAATACATCGGCTTTCGGTCTTTCGGGCGGACAGCAACAGCGTTTGTGCATTGCCCGTGCGCTCGCGGTGCAACCCGGAATTATTTTGATGGACGAACCCGCGTCTGCGCTCGACCCGATTGCGACACAGAAAATCGAAGAACTCGTCGTTGAATTAAAAAAACAATATACAATCGTCATCGTAACGCACAATATGCAGCAAGCAGCGCGTGTTTCCGACCGCACGGCGTTTTTTATGCTGGGCAAATTGGTTGAATATAATGCGACGCAAAAAATGTTCACAAACCCCGAAGAAAAGTTGACGGAAGAATATATTACGGGCAGATTTGGTTAAGTTTTTAATTTCAGGTTTCAAATCGGGTTGAAACTCGAAATGTGAAACCATGAATGTGATAAATTAGTAAAGGAAATGGAACATCGAATTATAGACCAACAACTCGACGTTTTGCGCGACAAACTGCTTCTTCTCGGCGGCACGACCGAGAAAGCACTTCACCGCGCAATGCAGTCTTTGACGGAACGCGACAGCGATTTGGCGCGACAGGTTTTGGAAGAAGATAAAATTATCAATCAGATGGAACTCGAAATCGACCGTCTGAGCATCGAGATTCTCGCCCTTCAGCAACCTGCCGCGCACGATTTGCGATTTGTTATTTCAGTAGCGAAAATTACGCCGATTCTCGAACGAATTGCCGACCACGCGACGAATATTGCCGATGCCGCGATCAGGATTAATGACGAACCGCAGTTGAAAAGCTACATAGATTTGCCCGCGATGGCAACGACTGCGGCGGAAATGTTAAGAACGGCACTCGACGCTTTCACGACCGAGGATGCCGCGCTTTCACGCGAAATTATCAAGCAGGATAAGTTGATTGACGCGAGCTATAAACGTGTTTTTAATGAGTTGATAGAAATAATGATCGATAATCCGTCAAGCACCGCGAGTGCCGCTCAACTGCTTTTTGTCGCCAAACATCTCGAACGCATCGGCGATTATGTCAAAGATATTTGCGAACTAAATGTTTATCTGAGAGAAGCCGCATTTATAAAACACAGCCCGAAAAGTTAAGCAGGGAAGAAAGGGAGAAAGGGAGATGGACAATCGTTTATAACTCCTGAATTGAAATGTGAGATTTTGATATTACGAAAAAATCTCCCTTTCTCTCCATCTCCTTTTCTCTCCATCTCTATATTCTTAATAGACAAGGCATTTCTAATTCGCTATATTTAACTTTCTTCAATCTAAAATCTTAAAAACGGAGATTCTGAAAAATGGCTTTTAGTTTATTGCCGCGCGAAGACGAGTATTTTGTCTTTTTTTCGCAGATAACCGAGAAAATTCAAGAGGCTTCAAATATTCTGGTCGAGATGCTGAACGACAACCGCGAGAATTTTGAATCATACACAAAACGCATCAAAGACGTGGAACACGCCTGCGACGAATTAACGCACAAAGTTGTAACAAAACTCAATAAATCGTTTATCACGCCGTTTGACCGCGAAGATATTTTTACGCTTTCGGTCGCGTTGGACGACGTGTGCGATTACATCGATGCCGGCGCACGCGCTATTATGATGTATGACATTCAGGATATAAGCGATTACGCCAAAGCTCTTGCTAAAGTCCTTCAAAATTTGGCAAGAGAAGTAAATGCGGCTGTTTCTATGCTCAAAAAACCGAATGGAATGAATCAACATATCGTTGAAATTCACCGCTTGGAAAACGAAGCTGACGACATATATTTTCGTGCCATCGGAGAACTTTTCCAAAAGCAAACCGATCCGATTAAGCTGATTAAATGGAAGGAACTTTACGAGATTTTGGAAAACGCCACTGACCGCTGCGAAAGCGTTGCCAACATCATCGAAAGCATTGTCTTGAAACACAACTAAATCAGTTATCAAACAATTGACAACGGTTGACTGCTAACTGATGACTGCTAACTGCTAACTGCTAACTGCTAACTGATTTATGGATGCACATTCGATAACTTTAGGTCTGGTCATTTTTATCATTATTATCGCGCTCGTTTTCGATTATGTGAACGGGTTTCACGATGCGGCAAATTCGATAGCCACGATTGTAGCGACGCGGGTTTTGTCGCCCGGTGTGGCGGTGGCGTGGGCGGCGTTTTTTAACTTTATCGCTTTTGTCGTTTTTGGCACAGCCGTCGCTAAAACCATCGGCGGCGATATGGTCAACATCAATGCGATTGCCGCCGATTCACGGCTTTATGTTTTGCTTGCCGGACTTTTGGGCGCTGTCATCTGGAATTTAATAACGTGGTATCTAGGATTGCCGACTTCGAGTTCACACGCGCTTATCGGCGGTTACGCGGGCGGCGCGATTTCCGCCTATATCGGAATTAACGGATTTACCGGAGTAAGCAATGTTTTAATCGCGGCAGGTTGGATAAAAACGCTGTTATTTATCGTTCTTTCACCGCTTATCGGAATGAGTTTGGGTTTTATTTTGATGGTCGCGGTTTATTGGATTTTTCGACGGGTTTCAATTACCAAAATCGACAAAGGTTTTCGCGTCGGACAATTATTTTCCGCCGCTGCTTTTTCGCTCGGACACGGCGGCAACGACGCGCAAAAAACGATGGGAATTATCACGGCAGTTCTCGCGGCAGGCGGAATTTTGCAATACGGCGAAGGCGGAAAACTTCCGGCAATTCCGCTTTGGGTAGTTCTCACGGCACATTTAGCAATCGGTTTAGGCACACTTTCGGGCGGTTGGCGCATCGTCAAAACGATGGGGACAAAAATCGTCAAACTCCAACCCGTCGGCGGATTTTGCGCGGAAACCGCCGGTGCAATAACTCTTTTTGCCAACACTTTCGCCGGCATTCCCGTTTCGACAACTCATACAATTACGGGCGCAATCGTCGGTGTCGGTTCAGCCAAACGATTTTCGGCGGTCAAATGGGGCGTTGCCAGCCGAATCGTCTGGGCGTGGGTTATCACGATTCCGTTAGCAGCGTTACTCGCAGCGTTGTCCTACGAAATTATTATGTTGATTGATAAAATTGTCGGGAAATAAAAATGTTCAAAGAAAAAAGGCACAAATTAGCTTTATAAAAGTGGAAAAAGAATTTGAAAGGGAAGGCGGAAAGGGAATAAACTACAATCTCTTACTTTTTACTTTTACCTTCCTTCGTAGGCGGTTCTTTTTTGTCGCCCCAATAAAATGCTCTGACGACAAATACATAGACCAATACTACCAAAAAACACAAGCCAAAAAAGAAAACGATTAACCAACCCAAAGACGACATTTTATTTATTTTTATCTGCCTGAACGTGCGCTGACAAGACGAAAGGCTTGGCGGCGCACGTTGTCGGAAACATTCCGGTTTTTTGACAGGGCATTTAAATCCCTCAACTGTAAACGGCTTAAAATACTCATTACATTAGCGACCGGTGTGCGCGGATTGCGCGCCAGATTATGTGCAATCGAATAATTTCGCGCCCAAGTCCGATTAATAGCAATCTGCCGCAACACATCTTCGGGAACGGCTCGCATTGCTGAAATCTTTTCTACTTCCTGATCGGTTATTCGCGCATTTTGAATTACTGCTTGGGCAACCACGCGATTCGGGTCACGGATGAGAATATTGCGGAATTCACGGTCGCCTTTCATCGCTGCTTTTACGCGATCTTTCATTCCCATTCTCATAATACGGTTAATTACCGAAATGCGTTCGCTGGAAATTTCGTCGTCTTCCGAACTTAGTTCGCCCAAGATTTTATTGACGATTAATTGGCGTTGTTCTTCAGTTTCCTCGTAAAATTCTTCAATAAATTCTAAGGAAAGCCACGAATCGTCTGTTTCGCTGTCAGGAACTTCGATATGTTCAGCCAGAAAAACAGCGTCTTCAAAACTCAAGTCTATATCGGAAGGCGTATCTGATAAATCAGCCGAAAACTCGGCTTGTTCGATAAATTCCGCCGCCGCTGTTTTACCTTGCGCCCGAAACTCATCGGCGATCTGTTGTGCTCCACGCGTTTTTTCAAAAAACTCGCGTTTTGTTTCTGTTACGCGCCGTTCGGCTTCCGCCGTCCGGTGCGGATTGGCAATGATTGCGTCAATTATTGCCGGAGTTTGAATTAAAAGCTGTTGATTAAAAGATATAAGTTCGAGCAATTCTCCCTTATTGGTTTGCCGCGCAAATGTTACAATCGTCTTTTTCGGTGTGTTCGGATTACTTATAATCGCTTCGTGAATTTCTGTCGGCAGGTTTTCTTGTCCCGCAAAATAATCTAAAATCGGCGGTGCAATCTCATTTGATCTAAGCAGAACTCCAAGTTCATTAGTATCTTGCGAGGAAAGTGTGTTTCGGGCGTTTTCGGAAAGTTCGGCATCATCTTTACTCGTGAATGCAACCAATACTTCGAGCAGATCATTTTGCGGCAGAGGCAAAATCCCGCGTGAGGCGGCAAGTTGGGCAGGGCGCGGCGCAGTTCCTGCCACTATTGCTTTAACGATTGGATTGGTAGAGGTTAATTCAACACTCATAAATATTGTCGGAGATTTGAAGTTATTGCTTGTTTTATGATAATTGAATGTCGCTACTCATTTTGAAGTGACATTCAAAAACATTATAACATATTTATAACTGAAATAATTTACAGTCTTGACTATCAAAAAGGCTTAACTTAGTCTAAAAACTTGCGAAACATCTCTCGCACCTTCAATAATAAATAATAGGAATCAAATAACATTATGATAAAAGACGATATTAAAAATCTTATTGCGGAAAAAAATGCGTGTATCGGCGTAATCGGGCTCGGCTACGTCGGTTTACCGTTAATTGTAGAATTTGCTTTGAAAGGCTTTCAAAGCATCGGTTTTGAAGTTGATACGAAAAAAACGAATGAAATAAACGCCGGTAATTCATACATCGTGGACGTAACCGGCGAAAATGTCCAAAAATGTATCGAAAGCGGAAAGTTGAAAGCGACGACGGATTTTTCCGAAGTGGAAAAATGCGACGTGCTGATAATCTGTGTGCCGACCCCGCTGCGAAAAACGAAGGACCCGGATATGTCGTATATTTTAGCGGCAGGCGGCGAGATTCAAAAATATATGAGGCGCGGACAGCTTATGATTCTTGAATCAACCACTTATCCGGGAACGACCGATGAAATTTTGCAACCGATGTTTGAAGAAAAAGGCTTCAAACTCGACGAAGATTTTCTGCTGGCGTTTTCGCCTGAAAGAGTTGATCCGGGAAATCCGACTCATCAGACACATAACATCCCGAAAGTCGTCGGCGGCGTATCGAAAGATTCGGGCGAAGTCGCTTCGTTGCTGTATTCAAACATCGTCAATGAAGTTCATTTAGTTTCGTCGGCGAGAGTTGCCGAAGCCTGCAAACTTTGGGAAAACACTTTCCGCGCCATCAATATCGGAATGGCAAACGAGATGGCAAAAGTCTGTAACGCGCTCGGCATTGATACTTG
>JANMAA010000070.1:0-64716 GCA_031359215.1 Acidobacteriota bacterium
AATATCGTGCCGATTACCGAGGACTTGGCACAAGCCGAGATGAAACGGCAATTGATGAGTGTCCGTAACGGCAAGGTTCAGACTGAGAAAGCCGCCCGACCAATTGTGCCAAGCGTAGCAACTGCCATTCGCAGTCTTCCGGGTTGTCTGACAAATACACTCCCGGCGAACGACGACGGATCGACCGGCGCGGTTGCCTTACCCTTCAGTGCCAATTTTTTTGGGGTTACATTTAACCAATTATTTGTCAATAACAACGGTAATGTAACCTTCGATTCAGCCCTTTCGACCTTTACGCCGTTTGCCTTGAATACGACCAATCGGCAAATCATCGCGCCGTTTTTCGCCGATGTTGACACGCGCGGTGCGGGTTCGGGTTTGGTGCAATACGGCAACGACACGGTTGGCGGACGGACGGCGTTCTGCGTCAATTGGGTTAATGTCGGATATTTTGCTTCGCATACGGATTTGTTAAATTCATTTCAACTTGTCCTGATTGACCGTTCAGACACGGGCGCAGGCAACTTCGATATTGAATTCAACTATAATCAAATTGTTTGGGAAACGGGTGACGCATCCGGCGGTGTCGGCGGACAGGGTGGAAATTCGGCGCGGGCAGGATACGCTAATGGCACGATGACTGCCGGCACATTTTTGGAACTGCCGGGTTCGGCAGTCAATGGTGGTTTGGAAGATTCGAATTTAGCAACCGGATTGACCAACAACTCCCGTAACTCTAATGTAGTCGGACGTTATATCTTTTCCGCTCGCAACGGTGCTATTCCGACCCCAACGCCGACCCCAACGCCGACACCGACTCCGGTTGGAACGGCAACGCCAACACCCACGCCAACAGCTACGCCAACTCCGACACCGACTCCGGGTAATGTTTGCACTCCGGTGACAACTGTGACCGAAGGCGATCTGTTCCCCGGTGGCGTTGTGTCCTTTGGTGTGACGAGTGGTCCGGGTTCGGTGACAGTCGATCACGTCAATGCCGGAACCGGTTTGCAATCGCTGACGGTGGTGAGTTCCACTAATGCAGTGGTCAACATTCCGCCGTTCACGCCGGGAACTACTGCTCCTGTGACAGTGACATTTACACCGATCAATCCGGGATTGGCGGTTGATTTCACACTGAGAGCGGCAAGCACTTTCCACGCTGCCAACATTCGTGCTCGTTGTGCTCAGGTTTGCACACCGACAACCACAGTAACTGAGGGCGACTTGTTCCCGGGTGGAATAGTTTCCTTTGGAATCACGAGTGGACCGGGATCAGTAACGGTCGATCACGTTGATGCGGGAACGGGACTTCGATCATTAACAGTGGTTGGAACACCGACCAATGCGGTAGTAATGATACCGGCATTTACACCGGGAACATTTATGCCTGTCACAGTGACATTTATCCCGATTGATCCGAATCAGCCGGTAGATTTCACGCTGCGGGCGGCAAGCACGTTCCACGCGGCGAATATCAGGGCACGATGCGGAGGAACACCAACACCGACTCCAACACCGACGGCAACACCAACACCGACAGCTACTCCAACGCCAACACCGACACCGACATCTACGCCAACACCAACACCAACACCAACACCGACAGCTACGCCAACACCGACAGCAACACCGACAGCAACACCGACACCAACGGCTACGCCAACACCGACGGCAACTCCGACTCCGACTCCGGCTCCGTTGAGTGGAACGCTGGCAATCACCGATCCGACCTTTAATCGTTCACTTTCTTTTGCACAGGGCGGAACCTGCACTCTTTCGGGTGTCGGGACAGCCGTTCACTATAAGGCACTTACGGTTGTCGTGAGCGCAACGACAAACGTCACTTTGAGTTTGGTGCCGGCTGACGGGGCAACTATTACGCCCAGCACTGCCGATACCTTCTTGATGCTCTATGGAACGGGCGGATTTAATCCGGCGACACCGTGTGCAAACGCGATAGCCGCTAATGACGATGCCGTCGGAGCGCAATCACGTATTACTACGACAACCCCGTTGCCACCTGGAAATTACACGCTGGTCGTAACTTCGTTTGCCAACACACCGGTTGATTTCCCGTGGACATTCACGGTAGCCCGAATTAATTCGGCAATGCCGCAGTTGGAGGCACCTGCGATACAGGGTAAACAACAGGATTTCCCGCTCTCATCGCAAGACGGACAACCGGAAAGCAATGAACTAGGACTAATTGACAGAATGTACACTTTCTTCTTTGGTGAATAAGATTTGTCAATGAAGCAAAAAAGTTAAAAAAACCAGCCCACAACAGAAAAAGAAAAAAGAATTGTGGCATAAACACAGGAAAAGTCGGAGTTATAAATATATGACTCCGACTTTCTTATATTTAACTTAAAACTTAGGAATTGATGGGAGAAAATTTAAGATAAACTTTTTTTTCTCACCCTTACATTTTCTCCCCAACCAATTTAATCTCTCTTTTTAATTTATTTTCGTCAATATTTTTTATTTCACCATCGCGGAAAATTACCTCGCCTGCCACCATTGTCAGCCGCACATCACGCGCATTTGAAGTGAAAAGTAATGCCGAATAAACATCGTGAACAGGAAGTTGTGCAATATTGTCTAATGAAATGACGATTAAATCGGCTTGTTTATGTTCTTCGAGAGTTCCTATTTCAGTTTCCAAACCTAACGCCGAAGCACCGCCGAGAGTCGCAGTTTCGATTATTTCCCGGGCGGTTAAGAATCGTTTTTTATGTGTGGAATTTCGGGCGAAAAGCGCGGCAAAACGTGCTTCTTCTAAAATGTCGCAAATGTTGTTGCTTGCTACCGAATCGCTGCCGAAACCGACGCGCACTTTTTTATCCAAAAACATTTCAAGCGGCGCGATTCCGTGTCCGAATTTGGCATTAGATTTTGGACAGTGTGCAATACGCGTCCCGCTTTCGGCGATCAAATCAACGTCGCTTTCCGAAACTTTGATACAGTGCGCGAGCAACGGTTTTGCCTGCAAAACACCGATTTTTGCCAGATATTCCAGCTCGGATGTTTTCGGTGCATTCCATTCAAGATTTTGTTTTCGATACATTTCGGCGAAAAACCCTTCGCCATCGAGAAAAAATTCTTTTTCTTGATCTGATTCAGCGGCGTGAATCGAGATTTTTATATTTTCATCAAGCGCGTATTTTGTGATGAGTTCAAAAAGTTTTCGGCTGACAGTATAAGGCGCGTGCGGCGAAATACCGACTTTGACGAGGTTTGTTTCGCCCGATTTTAACGCTAGAAATTTATCTTTGAGTTTGGCAAAATCGTTTTCGGCTTCTTCGTTTTTCGGCGAAAACTCGGTTTCCTGAAACAAAACGCCGCGCAAACCGACTCGTTTTAATGCTGAAAAACCGGCTTGACCGTAACGTCCAATGTCGCCGAAACAAGTTACACCGGCTCTTGCGCCTTCGACCGCGCCTGCCAGAGCAGAAATTTCAATATCATTTTCGGTTAATTTATCAGCGCGTGTCGTCGTCAGTTTCATCAGCCACGTAAAAAAAATATCTTCCACATCATCGAGAAATCCACGCATCGCGGTAATTTCAAGATGCGAATGAGCATTAATCAAACCGGGCATTATCACGGCTTCGCCAAAGTTTTCCTCAGTCGCTTCGGCAAATTTTTCGGCAATATCCTGACGGCTTCCAACGGCAATTATTTTGTCTTCATCGATCACCACTGCCCCGTTTTCTATTGGCGCAGAAGAAATCGGCAAGACATAATCGGCGGAAAGAATTTTCATAAATATTATTATTTTCTATAAATATAATTTTGGGAATTATTGGCTGTTACTTAATGAATATTGGTAGCCAATGTTAAAGCAGATGTTTGTGCAACGGATGAGTCGCACCCGCTTTACATTTCAAAAGTATCGCCAGCGAACGATTTGTTTCGGCATCAAACATCAGAGATTTCACAAAAAAACCGTCCGTATTTTCTTTGCCGAGCGGCTGCCATTTGATTTCGTTGGATTTTGTTAATTGATTTCCGTTCGCTTCTCTCATAATTTTTCCACTTTTCGCTCGTTTAACTGTGCGCTGATTTTTTCTTTTGCCGTCTGCCATTCGTCGTCTAGAATACTGAAATACGCGGTGTTTCTCGACGCGCCGTTTTCCTTGATCTTGTCGCGGCGCAAAATGCCTTCGAATTTCGCGCCTATTTTTTGAATTGCGGTGCGCGAACGCATATTCGTTTCATCGGTTTTAAGTTGCACACGCCGCGCCTTTAAAACCTCAAAACAATGCGTTAAAAGCAGCAGTTTGCACTCGAAATTTACTTCCGTCGCCCAATGTTTCTGCACGATCCACGTCCAGCCGATTTCCAATTTTTCGTCTGACGGAAAAATCTCCATTAACCGAGTCGAACCAATAATTTCGCCCGTCGGTTTATGAAAAATCACAAACGGATATTGTCCGCCATTCGTTCTTTCGCCCAGCGCGTCTTTGTATGCCGCGTCGAAAGTTTCGCGTTTCGCGCAATTCAAAGGCGTAAATTCCCAGAGTTTTTCGTCCGATGCGGCAGCAAAAAGTTCGTCAAAATGTTCGCGTTCGAGCGGAATTAATTTGACCGTTTCGCCTTCTAAGATCGTCGGATGTTCGATCCAAATTTCATTCATATTTTTTACAGGGCGAGCGAAAAATAATGCGCTTCGATAATCATTCCTTTGTTTGGATCAAATTTATGTGCGCCGTATCTTTTAACGTGCGAAACGAGTTTGATTTGATCGCAATTTTCAGCTTTCGCGTAATTGACGATCCAATCGAAAAGCTCGCCGCCGAAACCTTTCGATCTTTCCGATTCTTTGGAAACCAAATCTTCAATCTCCAGACTTTTGCCGCCCGAAAGCCATTCGGCAACGCGAATTCCGCCGACGGCTTTTATTTCCGAATCAATTAAATAAACGAGCCGGAAATTTGAATTTTCCATCTGTCTTTTGACTTGCGCCGTAAAATCTTCGAGCGACAAATGCGGACGAAGTTCCGCCATTACCGCATAACAATCTTTTATTTCAGGTTCAGTTTCAGCGAATCGTATAACGCGGCTCATTTTGCTGTCATCCAATTATTGCCAGCACCGATTTCTACCGTTAGCGGAACATCGAGCACGACTGCCGATTCCATTTCGCGTTTGACGATTTCCATTGCTTTTTCGACTTCATCGTCGGGTGCTTCGAGTAGCAGTTCGTCGTGAACCTGCATAATCATCTTTGTTTTCAAGTTTTCGCGGCGCAAGGCGGCATCGACTTTGAGCATCGCAATTTTGACAATATCGCTTGCCGAACCTTGAATCGGCATATTGATCGCTTCGCGTTCGGCGCGGGAACGGACATTGAAATTTTTGTCATTGATCGACGGAATCGGTCTGCGTCTGCCGTAGATCGAAGAAACGTAACCTTGTTCACGCGCTAATTCGGGCGTTTCGTCCATAAACTTTTTGATGCCTTTGTAGGTTTCGTAATAATCTTCGATAACCTTTTTCGCTTCACTGCGTGATAAACCGACACGTTGCGATAAACCGAAGGCTTCGACGGCGTAGGCAATGGCGAAATTGACGATCTTTGCGACGCGGCGTTTTTCTTTTAATTCCGCACCGGTTTGTGCGCCGAAGACGAGTTTTGCGGTTTGCGCGTGGATGTCTTCGTTATTTTGAAAGGCTTTAAGCATCACTTCGTCGCGCGTAATGTGCGCTAAAATCCGTAATTCGAGTTGTGAATAATCGGCGGAAATTAGTTTGCAGCCGATTTCAGGAATGAATGCGCGGCGGATTTGCTGACCGAGTTCGGTTCTGATCGGAATATTCTGTAAATTCGGGTCGGTGGACGACAATCTGCCGGTCGTTGCTACGGTTTGATTAAGATTTCCGTGAATTCGTCCGTCGCTGTCAATCAATGTCGGCAGCACGTCGGCATAAGTCGCTTTAAGTTTGTCCAGTTCGCGGTATTCGATAATAAAATTGGCGATCTCATAAGTCTCGCCGATTT
The DNA here is from genome assembly GCA_031359215.1 of Acidobacteriota bacterium. Classification (GTDB taxonomy): domain Bacteria; phylum Acidobacteriota; class Blastocatellia; order Pyrinomonadales; family Pyrinomonadaceae. The sequence continues at coordinate 6,008 of JANMAA010000070.1, forward strand.
CCAGCAAAACATCTTTGCTGGTCGAGATTTTTCCCGTCGCGGTTTTATGCCGCGTTTCAATGTTCAATTCCTGCAAAATTTCGCCGACTTGCTTTGGCGAATTGATATTAAATTCGCGGTTTGAAATGGCAAAAATTCGTTCGCTCAAAGTTTCGAGTTCCGTTGTAACAAAGTCGGAAACACCGCGCAGCACATCAACATCAACCTTCATTCCCGCTATTTCTATGTCGTAAAGCAGCGGCACAAGCGGAAGTTCCATTTCGGTATAAATTTCAACGAGTTTCTTTTCCTCGATCTGCCGCCGCAGAAAAGGCGCGAGTTGAAACGTAAAATCGGCACGTTCGAGTGTTCGATATTGATTTTCGGTGAAACCTTTGGGAATTTCGTGAGCGACGCTTAAGCCCAAATCCTGATCGGCGAGCAAATTAATATCGTAGCCGGCGCGAGTCGAATCAATCAGATAAGCGGCGATCATCGTGTCGTCTTCGACGGCTTCGGGTTCGATGTCCAACTTTTTCAAAACCGCCAGGTTGCATTTATAATCGTGAACGCATTTTGCCAAAAATCCATTGCCCAAAATATCCCGAAGCGGCGTGATTGCCGATTCTTGTCCGTCGGTGAAATTTTCAAGATCAATGTAATGGCTCGCACCTGCGCCTGTCGCAATCGCTACACCAAGCGGCGGATTTTTCGCGTAGGAATCAGCTTTTTTGTCGGAATTTGAACTGTCAACTTCAAAACTCCAATGCTCGATTTCCCAAAGCCCGCGAATCAATTTATCCAAATCTTCGCGGCTGTTGATGATTTTATAATGTCTTTCGGTTTGGGCAACGGGCGTGTTATACAAACCGTCAAAAAGCGGCGTTGAGTCGGCAAATTCGCGGGTTAAAGTGTTAAATTCGAGTTCGCGGAAAAGCGCGTAGGCAAGCGGGCGATTCGGTTCACCGTGTTTCAGTGCATCCAAATCGAGTTCGATCGGAACTTCTTTGTGAATCGTCGCCAGTTCGATTGATTGGCGAATCAAATCCTGATTATTTTGCAGAGACTCACGATAAGTTTTATGTTTTACTTGCTCGGCATTTTGCATCGCTCCTTCCGCCGAACCGTATTCCAAGATCAATTTCAATGCGCCTTTTTCGCCAATTCCCGGCGCACCCGGAATGTTGTCAATCGCGTCGCCCATCAAACCGAGCAGATCAATAATTTTGTTTGGCGGCAAACCGAATTTGTTTTCGACCCACGCTTCATCGCACCACTCGATCGGCGGCACGGGAACTTTGCGCTTCAGATTTTGCGAGTTCTGCCGCATACAAACGATCAACGGATCGCGCACGAGTTGACACAAATCCTTATCGTTGGAAACGATGACGGCTTGCATTCCTTTTTCGGCGACTTTCTGCGCCAAAGTTCCGATCAGATCATCAGCTTCAAAACCACCGATCTTCAAAATCGGAATGTCGAAGGCTTCGCAAACTCTAACAATATAAGGCATTTGCGAAGACAGATCATCAGGCATCTCGGCGCGATTTGCTTTATAATCGGCAAAATTATCGTGGCGAAAAGTCTTTTCAGGTGTGTCGAAAACGGCGGCGATGTAATCCGGCTGTTCGTCATTTAGTAGTTTGCGAAGCATATTCGTAAAGACAAAAACGGCTTGCGTAACTTGTCCTTTCGAGTTTCGCAAAGGTTCTTGCCGCATTCCCATCGGCGCGAAAAATGCACGGAAAATGTGCGACATCGTATCGATCAAAAACACTCTTTTCATTATTTTGTAATTTTTTGTCCCTCGAAATTTTGATTTTCCGGTCTTAAATAAAATTGAATAACCGACGAATGACGAAGCATAAATATCTTTAAATGATAGTTAAACATTCAAAGAGATATAAGTTTATCGCTTTTGTTAAGTAAGTCCGAATTTGAAAAATAAATAGTTCAAAATAATTGACTTCATTAAATAATCAGCGGTAAGATGACTCTCAAACTTAGTGTAAAACGGTGTTTCAGATTTAGTTTACAGTGATTTAATCTTAAGAAGTGCATAATCACGGCAAAATAAAAAAATTGAAAACTTTACCGCAAATATAATCGGATTTATCGTCCATTTTAATTAAAAAGAATTTATCTGAAAACCCTATTTGTAACATAAAAGAAACTTATGGCGACAACGCAGGATAAAAGATTGTTGGCTATTTATACTCCTTTGGGGAAGGATTTTCTTTTGCTTAATCGAATTACCGCACACGAAGGTCTGTCCGAACTTTTTTCTTTTGAGGTGGAACTGCTTCACGAGGAAGATCAGTCCGGTTTTACTCCGACGATTGTTGATCCGAAATCAATTATAGGTAAGGCGGTTACGGTTCAGATCGACCAACGCGACGGGACGGTTCGTGAATGGACGGGAATCGTTAATCGTTTTTCGCAAGGCAGCCGCGATGTTCGTTTTTCATATTATTATGCGACGATCGTGCCGCACGTTTGGATTCTGACGCAAAAATCACAAAGCCGCATTTTTCAAAATACGTCCGTTCCAGATATTTTGAAGCAAATCTTTGCCGGTTTTAATGTTGCTTGGCAGATTCAAGGTCTGACCGATCCGCGCAATTATTGTGTTCAATACCGTGAATCGGATTTTGATTTTGCCTGTCGTCTAATGGAAGAAGAGGGAATTTATTATTACTTTGAACATCTCGACGGAAGACATAAAATGGTGGTTGCCAATACGCCGCAATCACATCCCGATTGTCCTTCAAAAAGCAAAGTTCCATATTTTCTCGACGTTACCCGTCAAATCGAAGATTACATAACATCGATCAATATTTGGCAAACCGATTATCAGCTTCAAACTGGCAAAGTAACTCTTTGGGATTATAATTTCCAACTTCCCACAAACAAACTCGACCAACAGCAAACGAGTGTATTTTCGGTCGGTGATAATCAAATACTGGAACTTTATGATTTTCCGGGCGGTTATGCGCGAAAATATGACGGAATTGCTGCCGGCGGAGGCGAAAATGCCGGAGATTTACAAAAAGTTTTCCCTGATAAGTTAAATACCGCCAAATCAATGATGGAAGCGTTGGATGATAAGTATAAAGTAATTAGCGGCGCGGGCGATTGTTCGGCAATGACTTCGGGCTATCGTTTTGAACTTTTTAATCATCCGAACAACGAATACGATAAACAATATGTGCTGACCTCGGTAACGCACGAAGCCGAGCAGAATCCGACGTATGTTTCGGATGATATGATTGAAAAACCTTATTCGAATAACTTTACCTGTATTGACTACGGTGCGGGTGCGCCGCCGTTTAGACCTTTGAGAAAAACTCCGAAACCGATAATTCAAGGAAGCCAAACCGCGTTTGTCGTCGGTCCGCCGGGTGAAGAAATTTTTACCGATAAATACGGTCGCGTCAAAGTCCAATTTCATTGGGATCGGGATGGTCAGGTCAATGCCGGCAGTTCTTGTTGGGTGCGCGTGGCACAGGCATGGGCGGGAAATAAGTGGGGAACGATGTTCATTCCGCGCGTCGGAATGGAAGTAATCGTCCATTTTCTCGAAGGCGATCCCGATCAGCCGATAATTACGGGTTGTGTTTATAACCCGCAAACGATGCCGCCTTACACATTGCCGGACGAGAAAACAAAATCAACCATTAAAACCGACTCGTCAAAAGGCGGCGGCGGATTTAACGAGTTGCGTTTCGAGGATAAAAAAGGGAGTGAGCAGATTTTTATTCACGCCGAAAAAAATCAGGACATTCGCGTTAAAAACGATGCGCTGGAACTTATCAAACACGACCGTCATTTGATAGTCGAAAACGAGCAGTTTGAACAAGTCAAAAAAGATAAGCATTTAAAGGTTATGGGCGATCATAACGAAAAGGTTGACGGCTCGATTTCGATAAATGCGGGTGTGGATTTTGAAGAAAAAGCGGGCACAAAATTTGCAGTTAATGCCGGAACGGAGATTCATCTTAAGTCGGGAACAAATATGACGTTGGAAACCGGCACTTCATTAACCTTAAAAGTTGGCGGCAATTTCATAAATATTAATTCGGGCGGCATATTTATCAAGGGAACAATGGTGATGATTAACAGCGGCGGCGCGGCAGGCGCGGGGTCGGGAAGTAATCCCGAAGCTCCAAAACCTCCGAAAGAAGCCGATACAGCCGAACCGGGACAACGCACCCGTTTATCGCCGCAAGTTTCGCCTCCGCCTAGACCGCAATTTAAGAGTTTGGCAGCCCTTGCATTGGTAAATGCGGCAGAAAGCGGAGCAACATTTTGCGAAATTTGCTCCAGACAACGATAGACGATTTGTCAGGACTGTCTGCGGTAGCGGGCGGTTTAACTCAATGATTCGGGATGCAAAAAGATAGTTCAAAAATTTAACTTCAACCCTCCGCTACCGCCGACGGTTCTGATAAGTAATGAAACAGCAATTGGAAAAATATCTTTTTAGAAATGACACTCATACATATACTGTGCTCGATGGCGCGTCGGTTCCCGATTTGCCGGTAAAGTTGTATGAGATGAATCCGCCAAATTTCTGTCTGTATCGCGGCGAACTCGAACCCGACCTTGTTTACACTGCGCCGTATCTGGTTCATCTATTTCCTGATACGGCATTTACGGACTGGCTTTTAGCAGAATGTTGGGGCAAACATTGGGGAATATTTGCACAAAGCCGCGTCTCATTAACCGGAATGCGAAAACATTTTCGTTTGCTTTTAACCGTGGATGATGAAAATGGTAAACCGATGCTTTTTCGCTATTATGATCCGCGAGTTTTGTTGCCGTTCCTGATGACCTGCAACGGCGATGAACTTGAGATCATATTCGGCGAGGTGAGATATTATTTCTCCGAATCGCCAAACACAAACGAAATATCGCGGGTTCATTTTGCCGATAATAAATTGAACGAAGCTAAACTGAGTCTTGAATAATTAAAAATACAGATGAGACTATCAATTCGCGCGGAACAAAAAACAGTAATCGAAGCAGTCGCTCAAGAAAATTTTGTGCGTCGAATTGCCGCTCATCTGCTCGCGGAATATCCGAAAGCGATTGTCAAACTTCCCGGTGATAAAAAGTCTGCGGTTGATGAACTGCCCGAAGAAACTCTCTATGATTTAGTTCGTGTCGGAATTGAACGCGCCCGCAGTCATCAATTGACTTTTGAATCGGCTATTGCCGCTTTCACAACTTTGATGTTCGAGGTTTCTCCGAGTTTTGATGAACATCGTTTGTGTCAGGTTCTTTTGAATGACGAGGACGTAGAATCGAATAAACGGCTTGATGAATTGTTGAATGTCTTATCCGAAAAAAATTGGGAATCGATCAAAGAAGATTATGATCCGAATGCGTGGAAATCGGCAGAAGTTGTCGAGCAAACGCCGGAAACGGACGGGATCAAACCGAAAAACCTCGATTTACAGGAAACGGTAATGAATCCTTCGTGAAATAAAATACGATGCCAAATCCTTTAGCCGATAAAATTAAAAATACGCAGAATTCCTTTGCGTCCCAACCACCCGGATCGGTTACGGCTTGTCCGTTCAAAAAAACGGTGTCCGAAGCACCGTCGCCGGTTGAAGTTGAAACTGCTTTTGCGCTCACGCAGCAAATTATGCAAACGATGAGTATCGGCACGGCAACTCAGAAAACTAAAGTAAAAAAGGAATGGATAGAAATAATTTTGGTGGATTTGGACGGAAATCCGATGCCCGGGGTGAAGTATCGTATCACACCGCCTAACGGTGCATCCGTTGAAGGAAATCTTAATCAATACGGACAGGCAGGGCTTTATCAGATTGATCCGGGAAATTGTAAAATCACATTCCCGGATTTGGACAAAGACGCTTGGGATTAAAATTTATGGCGATAAATTATCAGGTAAAACAAGGTGATTGCATTTCCAGCATCGCATTTGAACACGGCTTTCTTCCCAATACTATTTGGGATCATCCAAATAATGCCGTTTTGAAAGGCAAGCGTAAAGACCCGAATGTTCTGATGCCGGGAGATAATGTATTCGTGCCGGATAAACGGCTTAAGGAAGTCAGCGAGCCGACCAGTCAGGTTCATAAATTCATCTGCAAAATGGCACCGGCTAATTTGCATCTGCATTTGCTCAATGATGGAGAACCTATGGCTAACGAGCCTTTTATTTTGGATATTAACGGAAAAATCAACGAAGGAACAACGGACAGCGAAGGCAAATTACGAGTTGCCATTTCGCCTGATGCCAAAAAAGGAGTGTTGCTGGTTGGAGAAGTCGGGGATCAAATAAAATATGATCTTAATCTTGGGACACTTGAACCGATTGAACAGGTAAGCGGAGTCAAAAAACGCTTGCACAATCTCGGCTATAAGGTTGGAAGTTTGAATGAACAAATCACGGAGGAACTCGAAGACGCAATTTTTGAATTTGAATTCGATCATCAACTAACACAAACGGGAAAGATCACGGAAACAAATCGTGCCAAATTGAAAGAGATTTACGGCTGCTGAAACAAGGGCAATCATCGTTTTGCCGGATATAAAATAATATGAAATTTAATAAACTTTTGAGTATAAAATTATGAATCTGACCAGTTATGTCGCCCGGTCAATGAACGGGCGGCAAGAAATAAATACATTAGATATTAGAGAGGATTGGGAGTTGGTCGAAATACTCGTTGATGAAGAAGAGCCGGAACCTGTTGAGTGGATTGAGACCAATGAAGTTGAGGAAGAAGACGATTGGGAATTGGTCGAAGTATTATTGCCGGATGAAGAACCCGAATAAATACAGGAGTAAAAAATAATGGATGCATTTTCATCAAAAGAAAAAAAGAAATCAGGTAAAGCTAAACAACTGTTAACTAAGAAGAAGGCAATATGGCTTGTAAATCTGGATGCCAGATTAGAAAGTTTTCAAGAATTTCCCCTAATTCATCAGGACGAGAATAATGATAAGGGAACAACTGCCGGACCGGTAATGCCAATTAAGGCGATTCTCGTTACCAATAATAAAAAATCATTTAAGGCGGATTGGTCTCTGAAATCGGATCCCAACAATACAGACGTTAATTTGCAGACTGCTTGTGTGCCGTCTTCGCTTGAGAAGGCAGAAACGACTGAAGAAGACCCGAAGGCGAAGGATAGATTTTTCAAAAACCGCTTAAAATTACCTGATATTGGAGGTGACAAACATACCGTCACCGTCTCAAAGAAAAAATTAAATACGCGTGGTGGACGAGATATTTTGCAGGTAGAAGTTGAAACTTGGAGAAGGATTTGGTTCACCATTTTTTGGACGGATGATCAGCAAATACCATTGATTAATAATGTTGCCAACGCAATCACAAGTGCTTATGCCGAAGCAAAAATTGATATGGTTCATGTGCCGGCAGCAACTAAACTGGATTATTATCACGATACAGTCGCAATTCTTCGTTCTCCAAACATGATGGAGGATTTTGTTAAAGCGATACACGGAGGTCAGCATCCCGCCCTTCAAAGAAAGCCTTTCCATATACAAGTGGTAATGGTCAAGGGCTGTGCGGAAATCAAGAGGATAGATATAAAGTCAATATGCGGACCTTATGATTTCTCCAAGTTTGAGGTGATTGAGGCAGAGGAAACTATGAAGATTACCGGTATCAAGATTGAAGTTCCAAAGCAATATCACCTCCTGACTGACGATATGATTGAACAGGTTGGAAAACTCCGCAATGACTATATATTTGCACAAACAATTAAATCTTTGACAGTTACTATTAAGGGGGAAAATCCGCGAATAGAAAACGGACCATTTGTGGTTGTAAGAGATAATCTTAATCAATTTACATTTAAACTAGTCGGTCCCTTCGAGTATATTTCCACAGCCTTGTCAAATGGGAAAAATGTTGCTTTAGAATTTGTAGTAGAAGTATATGATACGAATTTTGCAGGAGTTAATGATGGAAATAAAATCGTCATGGGAACACACCAGACAGAAAATAACAATCTGCAATCACCGCAAGCATTGGCTAAGATTCTAATTCACGAAATCGGACATGCCGTAGGTTTAGTTCCTGATACTATTAATTCTTTTAAGCATCCCGATCATTATACTCAACACGGTGGAACTGGTCCTCACTGTAAATACAATGCAAAAGATGTGAACGGAATTTATCGTTATGGGGGCGCAGGTAAAATGTGTGTTATGTATCATCAGGTGCATGATCAGGCAGGTCCTGAGTTTTGCGACAATTGTATTAAGTATCTAAAGTTTACAAAACTCAGAAAAAATGATCTTAAATTGGGCGATTTATATAACTGGAAAAAACCATGGGAATATACCTCGTAAAAGCAGCCAAAATGAAGGAAATAAAATGAAAATAATAGAATGTATGATCAGGGAGGCAATCGGTGCGGAAACATCTTGGGATGCTTTGAAAATAGACGGCTACAAAAGCGGAATCAAGATTGATGTGCGAAATATTGAATCAAACGAATCGGGATTTTCTTTTGGATTAATTGTCGGCTACCAACTTTCTTTTGAATTCGGCGAATCGTTCAAAAATATCATAAACGGAATGGTTTTATCTTTGGAATCACCAAACTCCGGCGCAGTAGGAATACTACGTTTGGGCGATCCTGACGTAAAACCTGCGATTCCTAATTTTTCGGGCAAACCGCTGATCGACGAACCTGTTACATCCTGTTTCGGCGAACGGTTCGGTTTGCATATTACAGCGACCACAAATGCAGATTCGATGGATCTGATCTATTTACGGGTTTTTATGCAAAACCTTTTATCAAATTGTGTGTTAATTAAAGCATCAACCGGAGACGTAATTAATTACGAATAAAAATAATGCGAAATGCGATTCCAATTCTGAACCTGAGCAGTTACACGCCAAAATACAGCGATGTCGGGCTTTATCTTAATGCCTCGCGGTTTCACGGCGGTATTGAAACCACTGCTGTTTGGCTGCACGGTATATTGATACTCGAGGCAAGCAATTTTTCTCCTGCAACCGAGCAAAGTTGGCTTGAAGCACTGAATCTGGTGGCGGTCAGTGAATCCAACCAACTACCGATTATTGCAAAAATTGTGGGCGACAGAACACTTATCCAAGAACATTCAAGCGAAGCAAAGTTGAACGATGGACGACCGATTCGCTTATTGCCTTTTACTTTCAATCTAAAAGATATATTGGGACGAGGGCTTTATGATGACAACTATTACATTCATCTTTCTGCCCGACAATATTCGTCAACTCCCGTTCGAATTGTTAAAGACGATGTTTCGCTTCCCGGGTATTTAGAACAATTGGAAACTACCGACCAAAATTTTGAAGCAGCCGACAAATTGATTCAAGCATATGATTTTTATAGTGCCGGTAAGTTGATAAAAGCGGTTGAATACTTTGGTGATGCTTTGAAAAACGGGGAAATCCGCAATGACATCGATTGTTCGAATCTTAATAATGCGGCAACTTGTGCCGGTCAAGCAGCTCTTGAAGCTGCGCCTGAAGTCGCTGAAAAACTGCTCGGTAAAACAACGGAATGGATGTCGGAAGATTTGCAAATTAGAAATAATGTGCTCCTACAAATTCAAAAATTGCTGATCGCTCAAGAAAATAAACAGAATGACCGGCTCGAACAAAGACGCACTCAACTTTTATCTGACCTCGGTGTTATCAATGTTTCAATCTGATCTGCTATCAATTAAAACGTCTGTTCGGCGAAGTGTCATTGTTAAAAACTTGTAATAAATCGCCAAGCCGTTTGACAAGAAAAAACACCGTGCTGTATTCTTATGATTTGCTTTCGGTCGAGGCATTGTTATTTGAGATCAGCTTTTTTGAACATCTTTTTTAATTAAGAGAGATGTTTTCATAGTAACTTGCTTTTGTGGTCTGTTCGTCTAGGGGTCTAGGACACCGCCCTTTCACGGCGGCGACACGGGTTCAAATCCCGTACAGACTACCAACTTTTTTTCAATCGTCGGCATCAAACTCGTAAAATGTTCGCTTACAACAAGGGCGAACTTTTTTATTTTATAAAAGAATTATTGCCGTTTCTTGCAAGTTTTTGCATCTTTTTCGGTGATGCGACGTTAATAAAGTTATGCGAAAAAATTTAATGATGATTTTTTTTATGGTAATCGCCATTGTTTCGGTCAAAGCTCAGAGCAATGCCGACACGGTGATGATTTTGCCGTTTGAGAATGATTCGAGAAAAGCGGAATTTAATTGGGTTGGTGAAAGTTTTGCCGATTCGCTCTCCGATTTGCTCAAAGTGCCGAGTTTGAATGTCGTTTCCAATCAGGAGCGCAAGATTATTCAGCAACGGCTTCGTGTGCCGTTGACGATTTTGCCGAGTCTTGCAACTTCGCTGAAACTTGCGCGTGAGGCGAAGGCGACGCTTTTGATTGCAGGAAAATATAACATCGCACCGGCACAAGGCGATATTGGAGCGACGGTCAGCGTTACGGCGAAGATTATCCGCGTCAATGAAGGGAGATTTTTGAGCGAAGAATTTCCTGACGGCAGGCGTATTACGCGCGATATTGTGTTGAATGACGCGCTTGGAAATCTGCAAACCGTCGAAGGTCAGGTTGCTTATCAGATTCTTTATCAACGCGACAAAGCCCTGCCGTTTTCGGAAAATTACTTTAAAGACTCTGCAAATAAAGTTCCGGCGCGCGCTTTTGAAGCATATATTAAGGGCTTGCTATTACCCGAATCGGTTGATTCGCAAACCCGCGAAATTTACTTTAAGAATGCCCTGCGGATTTTTTCGGATGAAAAATCCGGCGCAACTTATGCCGATGCCGCGCTCGAACTCGGGTATTTATTTTTGAACCGGAAAAAAAATAGCGAGGCGATCGAGTATTTTTCGCGTGTTCCGCAAGAAAGTCCGCAATATGCGGAAGCCGCATTTTATACGGGATTGATTCAATGGCAGCAAAATAATTATGAACAGGCACTCGCCGTTTTGCGCCCGTTGGCGGATGATTTGAAATTAACGAGCGTTTACAACACGATTGGCGCAATTGATGTGCAAGCCGCACTTGCCGAAAAAAAGAATAAAGGTAAGTCGGACGCATTTTTAAAAGAAGGTCTTGAATTTCTAAAAAAAGCGGCTGAATCCGCGCCCGATGACTCGAATACCCGATTTAATTACGGGTTCGGGCTTCTTTTGAATAACAATTATGCGGATGCCGCAAAAGAATTGCGTCCGGTTTTAGCTAATAATCCGCGTGATGGAGAATCTTATTTTCTGTTAGCAAAGGCGTTGGAGAAGGTTGGTGATACGTCAGCCGTTGATTTTGATAATCAGGCACGCCGATTTTTAACTGAAAATAATAAATACGCCAAACTGGAAAACGATTGGAAAAATGCAAAAATTGACGGCATAAATTTGCGTGTCGCCCAACCTCTGCGAAAAGATTTTGTCAGCATTGTCCTGAGCAAAAAGCAGGCAACACCTGTGCAAACGTCTCTGAACGAAACCGAAAATTTATTGGCGCAAGCCCGTGTGCTTTATAAAAATGGAAGCGATGACGAAGCAATGATGGTGTTAAGGCGTGTTTTAGTAAGCGAACCGATGAGTGCCGAGGCATATCTTTTGCTTGGTAATATACATATTCGGCGGGGTGAATTAGAACAATCCGTAAGCTCTCTGAAAACCGCATTGTTTTGGGATAACCAATTGATTGACGCACATATCGCACTTGGTAAGATTTATTTTCAAAAAGGTGATTGTCTGCAAGCAAAAAATTATTCGGCAAATGCGATGGCGATTGATAAAGAAAATCAGGATGCACTTGGTTTAGAAAGACAAATTGAACGATGCGGCAAATAGCTAAATATACGAAATAAAATGAATCAAATTTAGCTGATGATTAAATGTCGCAAATAGTGTAACTTTTTCAGTGTTGGGTTTCAGTTTCGGGGTTTCAGATTAACCGGAATTTTGAGTTTTTGAAAATTATTAACGGTTTTTAAGCCTTTATTTATTGAGGTTAAAACCAAAACCTTGAAACTCGAAAAGTGAAATGAATTTTTTGGCACGTAACGTGCAATACCCAAGAGTGGCTAGCTTATTTGAAATTAAATAAGACCCCGCCGCCAACTCTTCTCCGAGCGCAGTTTGCTATTGTGCTTGACCACCTTCCGAGCGTTCCTTCAGTTATCTTTCCTGTTTAGGAGTCTAGCCGAGAGCGGCTAGACTCTCCTGCTTTTAAAACCTTATTATATCAGGGTATTAACAGAACCGGACAGCATTATTCAGATTAAATATCTATTTTCAATGAAACAACCCATTTTGACTTAAGGAAAATACTTAGTTCTGTCGAAATGACAAAATTCGTCATTTTATAGGTGACAATTTTTGATTGTTCATTCAACCTGACCGTTCAAACTGATTGAATGTCCTTCAAATTGAATCACGATGCCGAATTGTTCAATCGAAGAATAAATTACCGACTGACTATTAACGAATTTTTTTGTTAAAATGTCGGTTATGAAGTTTTCCGCCGCAAAATCCAAATTGCCTTCACCCATAAATGCGCTGTTAGCTTTACTTTCATCCATACTTTTAACATTATCATTCCCTGATTTTGATTGGTGGTTTTTGGCGTGGTTTGCGCTTATTCCACTATTCTGCGCTATCCAACGCGAAAAAGAATCGGTGATAAAGTCGTTTGTTTTAGGCTGGATTTTCGGAATTTGTTTCTTTTTCGGAACTTGTTGGTGGCTCACCTTTGCGCCGATAACTTATGGCGGAGTGCCGTCCGTCATCGCCTACATCTTGCTTTTTGGCGTAACCTTGATTGTCGGACTTTTTCCCGCAATTTTCGGTGCGATTTTTTCTTTACTTTTGAAACGCTTCGGAACTTACGCAATTTTCGCCGCGCCTTTTTTATGGACAGCGACGGAATTTTTGCGTTTTAATTTGACGGGAAATAATTGGAATGCGATTGGTTATTCGCAAGCGTTTAGATTAGGAACTATGCAACTTGCTTCAATAGGCAGTGTTTATCTAGTAAGTTTCCTGATCATATTTTTTAATACCTATCTTACTTTAAAATTAACAATACTTAGCAGATCAATAAAACCAATAAGGAAGGATTGGATTATTCTTGCAACAACCATTTTTTTAATGGCTGTTTTGTGGGAAATTCCTGAACTCTTTGAATCAAAAAAAATCATAAATTCAGTTGAAGGGAACATTATCGCTGTTCAGCCAAACGTGCCGATGAGTGGCTTGCAATACGGCGAGTGGGAAAAACTGCGCCAACGCCACGTCGAACTCGCGGAAGATGCTTTAAGCAAAGCACAAAGCACAATTGGCGAAAGTCAAAGCACAATCATAATCTTCCCCGAATCACCGATGAATTTTATGTATGAAGACGACCGCGAATTTCAGACATTTATCAGGGGTTTTGCGGTAAAAAATAATGCTTTCGTGCTTTTTAACTCGGCTCAACCAAATCTGAAAAGCACAAATTTTTATAATTCAGCCGTGATGATAAATCCGAACGGCGAGAAAATCGGTCAATATGATAAAATTCATCTCGTGCCGTTTGGTGAATATGTCCCGATGCCGGAACCGTTAGCGCAATTTGTGCCGACGATGGTCGGCAATTTTGAGATCGGCGATAAATCTAATTTACTGTCGTTCGGTAATGTAAAAGGCGGTGTTATGATTTGTTTTGAATCGCACTTTGCAAGTCTTTCACGCCAATATGTCAGGGATGGCGCGGACGTTTTGATTGAAATGACCAATGACGGATATTTAGGCGAAACTCCGATTTTGCGGCAACATCTGGCAAACGCGATTTTCCGCGCCGTCGAAACAAACCGCCCCGTTTTGCGCGTTACCAATGTCGGAATCACGGCTTATATCAATGAACGCGGCGAAGTTTTGGATGCGTCGAAACCTTATACGGAAGACACGCGGGTTTGGACAGTTTCCAAGTCCGACGGAAGCCAAACTTTTTATGTGAAATACGGCGATTGGTTCGCGTGGCTTTGCTCGATTTTGAGTTTAGGATTATTGTCTATTAGTTTTTTGAAGCGAAGAAAAATTTGAAAATGAAACGAAAGATTTTAATACTTATTTTCATATTTTTCTCGTTTTATTTGCCGAGTTATTTTTGGTTTCGGCAGACTAACACGGAAATTTGGGAGAAAGACGGAAAATCTTATCTGATATTTCCTGAAAACAAAATGTTTTACTATATTTTTCGTCCGCTAAGTTATGTTGACAGACAAACTACAGGATTAGAATTTCACATCGGACAGCACAGATAAAATAATGGAATTAAACGATTTACAAACAAAATACGAAGAAATAAAAGAAAAAGTTACTCAACTTGGGAGGTTTCTTTGACGCGCCGACAAAACGTATCAGAGTTGAAAATTTTGAAAAGCTGATTTCCGATCCTGAGTTTTGGAACGATTCGGAAAAGGCGCAGAAAATCGTGCAGGAAAAAAGCCGTATTGATCGGGTTTTGGAAGCACAGGAAAAGTTTGAAACTGCCGTTTCCGATGCGGAAGTGTTGTTTGAATTTGCCGAAACCGACAAAGATTCGGCTAATGAATTGGGCGAGTTGATCGGCAGACTTGAAGCTGAGGTTGATGCAGCCCAAACCGAAGCCTTGTTGTCGGGCGAAACGGACGCGAACAGCGCGATTTGTTCGATTCAATCAGGCGCAGGCGGCACGGACGCGCAGGATTGGGCGCAGATGCTTCTGCGGATGTATCTGCGTTGGGCGGAACGGAAAGGTTTCAAGGTTGAAATTTTAGATGAACAGGCGGGAAGTGAAGCGGGTTTAAAGAACGCCACTTTTCGTGTCGAAGGCGAATATGCTTACGGCTTGCTTTCTGCCGAAGCGGGCGTTCATCGGTTGGTGAGAATTTCGCCGTTTAATTCCGGCGGAAGCCGTGAAACGTCGTTTGCTTCGATGTTCGTTTCGCCTGAAATTGACGAAGATATTGAAGTTGAAATAAACGATAAGGATTTGCGAATTGACACATATCGTTCGAGCGGCGCGGGCGGTCAGCACGTTAATGTAACGGACAGCGCGGTCAGAATTACGCATTTGCCGACCAATATTGTCGTAACGTGCCAAAATCAGCGTTCACAATTGCAAAACCGACTCGTGGCGATGAAGGTTTTGCGATCGAAACTATACGAGTTGGAACTTGAAAAACGCCAAGCTGAAAATGCCGAACTCGAAGCGAGCAAGCAGGATATTTCCTTCGGTTCGCAAATTCGCAATTACGTTCTGCATCCGTATCGGCTGGTAAAAGACACACGCACCAAGTTTGAACGAAGCGATGTCGAAACGGTTCTTGACGGTGATATTGACGAATTTATTAAAGAGTTTTTATTGTTTAAAAAGCGTTAATGGTTAATCGTAAAATCCATAATTAACCCATAAACAACGCATAATTTATGGCAACCGAAGTAGAAAAAAAACAAACCTTGTCTAAAAATCAATCGAGAAGCAACGAGATTATCGCTGTGGTCTTGTTGGCGTTGGCGGTTTTGGTTTTTTTGTGCCTCGTAACATACAGCCCGACCGATTGGTCGCTCAATACTTCTTCCACACAAAAAACGCATAATTGGGTGGGCGTTGTCGGTTCGGTTTTGGCGGATTTGTTATTTCAAGCGATTGGCTTAACGGCTTATTTTTTACCGGCTTTACTGGCTTTAATTGCTTGGCGTTTTTTTCGCTACAAAGAATTGCCGATCTCGATCAGCCGCATTATCGGATATTCACTCTTCGTCGTTTCAGTTTCGAGTCTGGCAGCACTTTTTAACTTTTACGGCGGAATTACAGGCGCATTTTGGTCGTCAAATTTAGTTTGGCTGCTTGGCAAAATTGGAACGGGTATTTTGCTGACGGCGATTTTTGCTGCTTCGGTTCTTTTGATCACAAATCTTTCTTTGGATTCTTTTTTTGGTAATTTTAACCTTGCGTGGGAAAATTTCCGCGTTCATTTTGATGAATGGTGGAACAAACGACGGGAACGCCGCAAGGCAGACAGCGAAGCACAGGCGCGTTTAGAAAAACTCAATGAATCAAGAATTAAACCGACGAAAACGCCGACCATTTCGTTGGAAGAAACTGTCGCCGAAGGGAACTGGATAACAAAATCAGTAGGCGAAAGGTTTTTGGCAATGTTTCAAAATAAAGGCAGACCGACGGTTGAAATTAAGGAAACGCCCGAAATCAGAGAAGAAATTAAAGAAGTAAAAATCGGAACAAAAACTGACATTACCTCTGAACTTGTCGATGAAAATAAGCCGGAGATGTCTGAAGAAATACTAATCCCGACAATTGAACCTCAGGATTTAGTTGCCGAATCTGAAAAAATTCCGATCACGCCAATTCGGGCTACGGGTGAATTAGATGCGGATTTTGCGGCTTTGATCGATGCCGAACCGCAAAAGACTTTGGTTAAAGAACTTAACTTTGATGATTACCAATTGCCGACATCGGGATTTCTAACGCCGCCGCCGCCGCGCATCGAACAAAAAGACGACGAATTACTTTCTATCGCTCAAGAATTAACTGACAAAACTAAAGAATTTAACGTAACCGGACGCGTGATGCATATTTGCCAAGGTCCGGTCGTTACAACTTACGAATTCAAACCCGATCCGGGCGTGAAATATTCGCGCGTAACGAGTCTATCGGACGATTTATGTCTTGCACTCAAATCAGAATCAATTCGTATCGAAAGAATTCCGGGCAAGGCGTTTGTCGGCATCGAAGTTCCGAACCGTGAACGCGAAACGATTTTTTTGCGCGAAGTCATCGAATCGAAAAAATTTCAAGGATCAAATTCGCTGCTTTCCATTGCGCTTGGCAAAACGATTGACGGTTTAAATTATGTTGCTGATCTTGCCAAAATGCCGCATCTACTTATTGCGGGTGCAACCGGCGCGGGAAAATCCGTCGGTGTCAATACACTTGTAGTTTCGATTTTGTATAAGGCAAAACCCGACGAAGTAAAATTTATAATGGTTGACCCGAAACGGCTCGAACTCGGACTTTATGCCGATATTCCGCACTTGGCAACACCGATTATCACCGACCCGAAACGCGCCGCGATTTCTCTGAAATGGGCGGTTTCCGAAATGGAAAAACGCTATAAAGACCTTGCCGGTTGGGGTGTTAGAAATATTGACGGATTTAATGCCGAAGTCAAGAAGCGAACTGCCAATGGGGAATTGGATGACACAGGTGATCCATATAAAACCTTGCCGTATATCGTTATCATTATTGACGAACTCGCCGATTTGATGATGGTTTCGGGCAAAGAAGTCGAAGAATCAATTACTCGATTGGCACAAATGGCGCGTGCCGTCGGCATTCATCTCGTTTTGGCAACGCAACGTCCGTCGGTTGATGTTATTACCGGTTTAATTAAGGCTAATTTTCCGGCGCGCATTTCATTTCGTGTTTCGTCAAAGATTGATTCACGCACAATCATTGACGGCAACGGTGCGGAAAGTCTGTTAGGCAAAGGCGATATGCTTTTTCTGCCGCCGGCGACATCGCAAATCATCCGTGTTCACGGTGCATTTGTTGACGAAAAAGAGATAGCTAAAATCGTCGATCACATCAAGGCACAGGGCAATCCCGAATACGACACGACAATCACGAAATCGGAAGAAGAAATGGATGATTCGGGTGATTTACCGGGCAGAAAAGATGTTTTATTCGTAGATGCGCTTCGCACGGTGGTCAGTTCAAAAAGTGCTTCTACTTCACTGTTGCAACGCCATTTACGCATCGGTTACGGACGTGCCGCCGCGATTTTAGATGCAATGGTTGCCGAGGGCTATATCGGTGAAATGGACGGCAGCAAACGCGCCCGTCCGATTTTGCAGAAAGCCTACACTGATTTGCAGGAAGCTGAAGAAGGCAGAGAGTTATAGAGTTTTCCACAAGCGCGGTGGAAAAGTCTGTGGAAAACTCGCTTTTTATCAACTTAAATAGTTATTTTCAAACAACTTTTAGCATTCTGCACATTCAATATGCAAGAATTTATGCAAAATTCTAAATCCTGTTATTTCAATAGTTGCAGATTTCTTATTAAACTTATGCTTTTAGTAATTGTTTGGTTTTTTCTCGGATGCAACCAACAAAAAGAAGCACAAAAAGTTTTATTCATACAAAATCTGTTGTTTTGCAAATCGTTTACTAAACGTTTGCACATCATTTACTAAACAGTGTGGTTGTTGAATTTGCACATCATTTACTAAACGGCATCCAAAAGCACTTCAATAAAGGTTCAATATGATGTTGATTGAATTGTATTAAAATGCTTCTGAATTATGATTGAAACTTGGTTGTCAGCCTTCCAATTCGACCACCCATGTGTCGCCGTTCATAACTACTCCGGTTACTGAAATAGTAGCGTCGAAAATAATATTCGGCTCGGCGATCTTATACAGAGTATTATTACTAACGGACACTGCCCTTGCGTCAACATATCTGACATCGATTGCCATCTCATTCTCGAACTGCGTAGATGCTGCCGTCGCATCTTTAACTTTGCTGTATTTAATATGAGGTCGGCGGCGGTTGATGTAATTTTTTATTTTAGGCGGATTGGCACCATCAGGAGTAATTTTGTGTAATAAGCATTTGTCCGCAGTTGATGGTGTAATCGTGCCGGACAATGTAATCACACCGTCGCGGTCAACATATAAAGCCTTAGCCGAGTTTGGGGCATCATAGCGAATTACGACACGATTTTCGAGTGTGTCAGCACCGTCTTGGTCAAACACTTCGGTCAGATGCGAGAGTATCGGTTTAGACGATTTCAGATTATATAAGGTAATGCGAATTTGCCTCACTTCCGACATAAAAGTATCTGTTTGAATCGAATGATCGGGACTGACTTGCAGGTAATCCGTTCCATTAAAACTGACTTCAACCTTTAAATTCGATTTATCGAAAATGCCTTTCAAACTCAGCAAATATCCTTGTATTTCCCACGGCGCAGTGTAAACAGGCAAAACGAAAGTTGCATAAGTCGAAGAGTCAGCAATACTGATTGCCGGTTGCCCGTTGTAGGTCGTGGCAATAAGTCCGCCTTGCACGGAGGCGAAGATTAAATTTTTAGCACCTCTGAAATTGTCGTGTCCGGCAAATAAAAAGGCTTTGCCGCGCGGTGAATTATTTACTAAGGTCGAGCAAAAACCAACGCTTTGCACTGGTGGAAAAGTGCCGTCGAAAGATTGCCATTTTAATCTTTCGGCTGAAAATGGTGTGGCAGAATTGCGTGTCAATTCCCAAACTCGTGAATTATCTGTGTCCGTTTCCTTTGTCAGAAGTCCGCCGACAAGCAACGGTCTGCCATTTACATTAGCCATACTAAAATGAACCAATGGAGCTTGTTTTTCGGCAGTTTTGCCGAAGGGCTGACCGATGTTGATTTCAGTCCACGTCAGGCTTGGGCGATCAAAAATAAAGGTCTGTCCCGAGCTGCTTACACCGGGCGTAAATTTTACCAAAACGAATTGATTATCTTGATATAAACAGCCGTGCGCGGAGTCAACGTCACACGCCGGAACGCTTCCGGTTGCGCCGAGTTGAGTGAACAAGTTTGTCGTCGTGTCGAATTCCCAAAATTCCGTTACAGTTCCGCCGACAGTCGTTCTGACAGCAACAATAAAAATTATATTCGGTGCAATCAAATCGGCGATAAACTGGGTGCCTGTCGGTTTGGTTGATGTGATTTCAACCGAAGTTCCGGTGACGGCATTTAACTTGAAACAACGCGGCGATTGATTGCCGGTGCTGGCGGCAATCAGCAAAACATTCGTGCCGTCACCGCAACTAGCCATCGTCGGTCGATCTGCGCCGACCGGAATCGGGGAAGTGCGCGGTGTCAGCGTGTCGTTCTCGACATCATAAGTCAGCCAATCACCCAATGCTGAAGCATTGTTCAACGCCAATCCGCCGAAAATTTCGACAAATCGGGAGTTTCGCGCCGCTACACCGGGACGCGCTCGCGGCGTGGTGAAAGCGGATGCACGCTCGACAAAATCAGTAAAACCATCGGCGGCGATTTGCGTAACATTATTTAAAATTAAGTCGGTTTCATTTCTGACTGTAGCAGTCACCGGATGAGAAAAACGAGCGTTCAGCGACGCATCGGCAAACTTTTCAGGTCGCAACATCACATCCACATCCCCGAAATTGATACGTCCGCCGACATCAATATCAACTACCTTCGTTCCACTGACAATTGAACTAACTGCCATTATTTTTGAACTGTTTGCATTGGTTAGCGGATATTTCGGTATGTCGTAACGAATGTCCGGCAAGTCGCGCAGGGCGTTTATTTGACGTTGATACAATGCCAGAATGTCACCCAATGTGCGAATTTCCCCGAAAACCTGACTTAAATCAACCGGCATGTGAGCAATTATTTCGACCTCGCCAACGCGCCGGTTAAGATTGGAAATGTCATTCGCATTTTTGCCGGAGATTTTATTTACATCGCGGAGAGTCGAGATCACGTCGCGCAAATCGGTAATGTCGGCATCGCTGAGTTTTTCAATTTTGGCGGCAATATTAACCAGATAAAGCGGGACTTCATTAGAAGACACACCGGGCGGAGTCGGCGTAGGACCCGGATTTCCGGTTTTGATTTGAATAACCGCGCGAAAATGTTTTTCGCGCGGAGCGTTGATATTATTTGGCGGATATGGAAGGACTGCGTTTGAATATTCCTCCGATGTCCGCAAGCGAACAAATGGAATCGAAGCAAAATCAGCATCGACATCAGCTTCTAAAACCGCGACAACCAAATCAAAGCGCGGATTATTAAGGTCGGCAGGTTGAATCGTCATTAGCGTATTTGCCAGCAATTCGTAATTCACACCGGTTTGAGTGTAGATTCTGCCCGGTGTTTTTGCCGTGATGTTGAAAGCATTTCCCGCGCCGAGTTCGTAAGTAAATCCGGTGATTTCATTAGCTTTACTGTTGTTTAAAAAATCAACGGTCAAATCGCCAATCCGACTGTGCAGAAAATTCTGCGCTTTCATCAAATCCTGCGGATTACTGACTTGTCCGAATAAATTGCCGTCCTGCGTAATGGTTTGAACGAGTGCTTTTTTGCTCATATTTTCCTCTCTAGTTCGGATTGGTGAACGGGGTCGAAACACCGTTTAGATTTGTAATAAACGTCCGCCCGTCAGTGTATTGATGGCTTAAAACTTTGCTGCCTGCGCCGAAAATAACCAGTCCGGCATTGCCGTTCGGCGCATCTTTCGGTTTAGTTACATTATTAATAAAAATATTGTTATTGGAACTGCCCGAGTTTTCGCTAAAACCCGAGTTCTGAGCGTTCACCCAGTAGTTGTTTCGATAAACGGAATTGGTAATTGTTGAAGTTGCATCGTGAATGTGCGTCGCTGTTTGATTGTTAAACCATTGGTTATTATTTGAAACTCCGCGCTCGATAATTCCCGATTGCCCGAAGTTCGGGTTTTGCATTGTATTACCGCTGACAGTTGAAAAAGTTAGACCGCTTGTTTGAAGTGATCCTGATCCACCGCCGCCGCAATTTATCATCGAATTGCTGTTAATTGTTAAATAACTGCCGCTTGCTAAAATCCCGCTGTTATTTCCCGCGCCGCAATCGAGTTTATTTTCTGAAATAGTCATTTTAGACGTTGCCGAATACGCGACGTTAATTCCTACGCTCAAAGTTCCGGTTCCGGTTTTGTTACCGATTATCGTGTTATTCCTGATTTTCGCGTTGCCGTCCGCCACGAGCGGATCGGTGGTTTGGTATAAGATTGCAAAGGTCGCCATACCATTAGTAACCGAAAAATCAAACAGATTATCTTCAATCGTAATCTGCTGACCGCGCTCGAGTTCATCGCCGTTCGGCTCGAAATCGATCCCGACGGCAAAAATTCCGCGCCAGTCGGTTTTAGAGGCGGCACTGAGTGTGTAACTGCCGGTGGGTGTCCCTAAAATCGGGGTAATATAGATTGGATCGCCAACCGTGCCGGTGTTGATGGTTGAACTAATCAGTTGAAAACTATTCGCTGTCACCGGTTTTAGAAAATAATCCGTGTTCGGATCAATCTCGACCGCGCTGCCTGTCGCCGCTACGCCGCGCAGTCTGATGTAATTACGTCCGCCGTAAAAATGGTGTGCTTCGTTAAGCGTGACAACTATCGGCTGTCCGTTCACGTTAGAAATATTTGTAATTTTATAAGGTTTTTTGCCCGGTTCACGAAAGATGTTTCTTGCGACAATGACATTTTCACTATTGATAACAGCAAGGCTTTGCGATTGATTATTGGTGATAAGATTGTCGGTGAACCAATTGTCTTTTGAATAATTGCCGCCCGGATTCGTGCCGTTGCCGCCTTCGTCATTGCCGTCAGTTCCATCCGCCGTGCCGCCAAAGACCGCGCCGTATCCCGACACCTCGTCAAGCCAGCTATTTGTCAGTGAACACCCGAAACAGTTCCCAAATGTAACTGCTCCGGCGACTCCGCCGTCGTGCTGATTTGTGCGAATCCCTTTGAAGTGAATTCCGCGAACGTGAATATTATAGCTTCGGCGTGTGTTTGAAAGGCTCTCCGTGCCGCCGACTAATGTGCTGTTGTAGCTGGTAATTATCCGGTAAAGTGCCGTGTGTCCGCCATTGGTCAATCCTGAAACCGGATCGTAAATTCCGGCGACATTCGGATCGTTAGTTTCATAGATTACGGTGTTGCTCCAACCATCCCCGTAAATTAATGTATTGTCCTGTGCCAGAATCGTCCCGATGTTTCCCTGCACGGTATAATTGCAATAAAAAGTTCCTTCGCCAAAGTGTAAATTATGATTTGAGCCGACAACAATCCTGCTCGAAATCGTATTCGTCGCCTGTGATCCGCCATCAAGAACCAGAATTTCGCAGCCGATAGTTGCGCCGCAAGCTGTATTTGCCGCGTTTATTTTCGCGCCCAAATCCGCCCCTGACATGTCGTTTGCAACTTTAATTTGCGCTGGCAACGAACCGCCGCTTGATGTTGCCGAAACATAAACTCCGCTGACGCATTGGTAGAGACCGGCATTTGTTCCTGTTTTGTAAAAAAGCGCACCTGTCCGACTTGTCGCACAAGAGGTTGGCAACGTCGCGCCGTATCTTACTCTGGCATCAAAATATGTTTGCGATTTGACAACGGTAGTGCCGAATCCAATCATCATCAAACAAAGAACTATCAAATATTTTATCTTATTCATTTTTTCTCCTTTTTTTTTCTTACAATGCAATCGGTGTAAATTTCACCGTTACTATCATTTCTCCACTCGTGCCTCTATTGATCACGCTCACATAAACTTTATTCATAGTTGTTTTGACCAGAACCGGACTTGCAATGACCGATTCCGCATCACCTGTCAATTCCCGTTCGATCACTAAAGCCGGTTCGTTGAAATTTTCGTTGTTGTATATTTGCACGAGGCAATCTTTGGTGGCTGAAAGGTTGTCGATGCTGCACAGTTTAGATTCAACCAAAATTTCATATTGCGCCTCCGCATTAGTATTTAAAGTGAGTAATTTTCCGAACTGGTTTTCCACAATTACCGGCTGTTTGCCGGAGAGCGCGGCGGCTTGCGGCGTTGAAACCGGTTTAGCTTCGTCGGAAGTGTTATTTACGGCACCGAGTCCGATGTCCGATGCGTCCAATTGAATACTCGGATTGGCTAACTCATAGCCGTTGATCTGATTGGTTTTGTTTGCTTTCGTTCCCAACTGCGTGGTCAGATTACTGATTTGTGCGGACAATATATCGAGCATCTCAGCCAAATCACCACCAATTAAAATCCAGCCGTCGTTATTTTTATTTCGCACCTTGAATTGCGGCGGCATTTTTGACATATCCACCCAACCTTTATCCGCGCCGATCGCGCCGGGATCAACGTCCGAAACGTAAGCAAATTTGTGAATGTCTTTTGCGTCTTTGTGTTTTGTTCCCATTAGTTTTCCTCGACTATTTCAATTATTTCCACTCCGTTTTCACAGATAATTTCGTCGTCTTCATACAAAATCGTTTCTGCCGGAAAGTCGTTACCGCTTTCCTCGACAGCTTCAAATAAATTCAATAAATAAATTTCCTGCGCGTGCGGCTGCACAAAACGCACCAAATCTAAAATTTCCTTTAAGGAGAAAAGCGGCTTCGGTTCGGTGTAATAAAACTCGCCCCACGCGCCTTCGCCCCAAACGTGCAAATCTCTCTGCGCCGATTTGTAAAACAAAATTTCGACAATAATATTGAGCGGTTCGCTAATCGCCCAATTCGTTTCGCCCCAGACGAATTCACCCCACGGCAATGTGCGCGTGTGAACTCTGGCGACGATACCGAAATCGAGCAGCCACAACTCGATGCCGCGCCGTGTTCCGCGCCGCGCCAAATGCCGCGCAAAATTGGTGTAAAGCCGACGCTTTTCAACCACCGTGAACCATTCAGGAAACCAACTCCAACCGAACAGATTCTCTAACCAAAACTCGATCCAATTTCCTTCCGCCGTCGCCGGGTC
Source organism: Acidobacteriota bacterium (assembly GCA_031359215.1). Classification (GTDB taxonomy): domain Bacteria; phylum Acidobacteriota; class Blastocatellia; order Pyrinomonadales; family Pyrinomonadaceae. The sequence goes on from JANMAA010000070.1 coordinate 30,573, forward strand.
AATACTGAAGAAAAACGCTTCAAACGTGCCATCCCAATCGTCCAGCGTGTCGCCAAAGAACTGCAAATATCGTTTCAGAAATAAATCTTTATCCTCACGCCGAAAGCGCGACGGCAGATGATTGTAAAGATATTCATTGTTAAACGACATTGATTATCACTTCATTTACTTTCGGTAATTGATATTCCCGCAACCGCGTATCACATTCGGGACGCGCTAAAATCAGCGTGTTGTTTTGGGTTACAATCCGGTCAACGCCGCCTGTTCCTTCGATAATGGCGATGATTTCCGAACGCAAAATCGGTCTGCCGAATTGTTCCCGCGACGGCGCGTAGAAGTTTCGCAGATTTCTTTCAATCGCCGCGAGAACCGCGCCTTGCGGTGTGCCGAGATTGAGCCGCACTTTGAACTCGACATCGAAACCGACAAAAATCGGATCAACCAAATAGATAAATTGATTGCCAACACCTTGCTCCAGCAAAGTTGCTATTTTCAAACGCATTAGGTCGTCAATAACTTCGCCCGTTTTGGTCATCACGACGACGGTTGTATGTCCGACTTTGGGCGCGATTAGTCCGTTAAAATCGAAAAACTCACCGTTTTTAATAAACGGAAATGCCCGCACGATGCCATTGCCAACGAGAGCTTCATCCGTAATCGCTTCTTCCAAATCCTTGACCGACACAATGCGTTCACCGCGCCGTTGATAGCGTTTGACCCGATTCAGCGTTGATTCGAGCGACTCAAATTCCGTTCCCGAATCAATCGCCGACAGATTTGTAACCGACTCGACAAAGGCAATCGGGTCAATCAACTCGGTTAAAATATTTGACGAGAGAAGTATCTGTCCGGCAACGGAGCGACGCGCCGTTACTTCTCCCGTAATTTGCCCGGAGGGAATGGACAAATCTGAAATCGTTTCAAAAACATAGTTGCCGTCGGCATCGCTGACCTGCGTTTCCGCCGGAATGTTGACCGCCGTGTTAAGCGGTGCATCAACCGTAAATTGCAAAATCGTTTCGGCAAACGTCGCCGGTCGCGGCTCGATGCCGAACAGGTTAGCAAAGGCAATGAAATTTTGTTCGGGAATGCGATTGAACCGATAGGCTTGTTGCGCCAGCATCCACGCAAACGCTTCGAGCAAAACCGTATGCGGCGCAGACGGATTGGCATTGGTCAATTCAAGACACACCGGCGCGTCGAGTCCCCCGACAAGCAGTTTTAGAATTTCCTGACGATCACGAATTTGCGCGTTGACAATCTCCGTCGTCAAACCGCCACTCGTCCGCGCAATCGCCTGCGCTGCGAGTTCGTCTTCGTTTCTGATTTCAAGCAGTGGATAGCTAATCATTATTCAATCAACCTCCAAACCGGAAAAACTAAGTTTTTCGGCGCATTTATTTCGCCTACTTCTTCGTATTGCAAAGAAACAATCGCCCGACCTTCTTCGTCAGTTTCGGCTTTAGCTTTGACTGATTTCACAAGCGGCACATATTTCAAGATTTGCGATTCGAGATGATAGGCAAGACGCGGCGCAAATCCGAAATCCTGCACGGCAAAGACAAAATCAGGAATTCCATAATCGGGCAACATCACGCGCTCGCCTTGCCGCGTTTCAATGATGTCGGCGATGGCTTGAGCAATCTGCTCCGAACGGTTTGCCGTCGTTGCTACGCTTCCGCGCACGTCGGCACGAAACGGAAAATCAATTGTCGAACCGTGAATATTCATTGAAAATCTGCATCATCGGCATAAGCCGCTTTCAGTGCCAAAAAAATATCAAGGCAAAGATTTCGCATTTGTTGTTTCTTTTTTGGGTTTTTCACCAAACCTTTAATAGCCGAAGCGACCATTCCAAAAATAAGACTATTCATTTTTACTCCTAAATCGGTGGACCTGATTTTCTGACCTTTCTGCCCTCGATTGTTACGCTACTGCCTTTTATTTCGACGTTTCCGCCGGTTATCGTGATATTACCGTTGCTCATCGTAATATTGCCCTGCACATTGACTTGACTGCCCTTCAGCAAAGCCGTTGATTGTGCTGTAATTTCAACATTGTTTGCCAACATTTTCGCCACTTGCGCGGCAATCAATTCGATATTGTTTGCCTGAATTTTCGCCAACTGCTCGGCGATAAAAATCAGATTGCCGGGCGCGTGTATGCCGACGGTCAATTCATTCGGATAACCGGCTGGCATCAACATTTCTTCGTTGTAAAGCGACGCATAAAAAAGATTGAATTTTTGTCCGAGTTGCCCGAACAAAACGACCTCCGAATTTTTTGGCGGAATAAACGCTGAACCGAAACCATTGCCCAAACAAAAAACCATCTGCCGCGCCCATTCGTCAAACATCATATCCTCGTCAATCGAGGGAATTATGACGCGGACGCGATGCTGATTTTCCGGGTCTTGATTGTCCGCGACGATGCCCGGAACGCCAATCAGCCAATTGCCCGTTTCGTCAATCGCCTTTTTTGCGGATTTATTTGTTTCAGCGAAAAGTTTCATACATTGATGTCGCGGTATAATTCGAGTCCGGCTTCTAACGCGCCGGGCGCGAACTGATATTTCACCGTGTCGCAGATATACTTGCCCGAAAAAAGTTTGCCGATTCCTTCTACCTCAACCGTATTTCGCACATCCAGCAGGGTTTTATCGGGCGGATAGGCGCACGTCAATTGCCCTTCAAAAGCGTGTTCACGTTCGAGTTCTTTTTGCGCCTGAGCGCGTTTCGTCAGCTTCGATTTCGTCGCCTTGCCCGGCACGTCGCGCTTCAGCACGATTCGTTCTCTCTCGTCCTTGGAAACATCCGATTTTCCCTCCAATCGTTTCCCGCCTTTGCCGCGTCCGCGACGCTTGATCACACGCGGTCTGCCGTCTTGATTCTCCGGCGTTCGATACATAAAATCGAAATCATTCCGCAACAGGAAATCCTTCCGATTTTCCAGCTTCAAAACCGGCATTCCGACCTTTGCCGGATATTTCGCAAACAGCGTGTCTTGACGAACGAAAACAACCAAACCCGAATCCTGTGCGCGTTCAAGCGTCCATTCCCAATCGGTTTGTTCGTCTTGCATAATTGCCCGATGCGGTTCGAGCATTAGCGGTTTTTCTGGACCTTCAAACATCAACCCGTTACGTTTCGCCAAATCGCGCAAAATCGCCAAGTCATTCTTTTTATTTTTATAACCGGCTTTTTTTATCAGCTTCATTTTGAAACCCATATCGAAGGCAATAAACGTCGTGGATGATTCGCCGCGCTCGACCTGCGCCAGCAAACCTTTGAAAACAGGTTCGCCCAAATCCTGCCCGTAACCGAGATAAACGCGAATGACCGATTGCGGAACACCATCGCTTCCGGCAAAGCCGTCAATCAAGCGGAGTTTCGGGTCAAAAAATTCCCATTTCGCTTGGCTCGATTCATTGGTTACGAGTTCCACTTCCACACTTTTAAATAGCCGTTCACTTACCCAAGAATCCCACACGACGGTTGCTTCGCCGTCCGTTTTGCCCGGACGATTGATTTCAATAATCGCGTGTGGATTGCGTGGCAAATTAACTAGACTCATATCTTCCCGTTGTCAACGCGAGCCGCGGAATAATCAACTCCGCGCCGCTTTCGATTTGTCGCACATCCGCGATGTTGTTTCGCTCGGCAATCAATCGCCACTTGCGCCAATCGCCGAAATACAGTTGAGCAAGGCTCGAAATCGTATCCGTTACGGTGAAAACGTGGATTTGCAAAATCGCGTCGCCAACCGGACGCGCCGCGCCGAATCTTTCATAAGGACTGATTGACCGTTCACTCATTTACGTTCTCACTCCGACAACTTCCGCGTCATCTGGTTGAATCTGCACCAAACTGAGACTGATTTTTACCCGAATCGGCTCGCCTTCGGTATTAAAAAACTGTTCCTCGATGGAAACTTCCTGCAAAACGCAGCGTTCGTTTCTGTCGCCCCAAATCGCCAGTAATGCCGGTGGCGTTCCCCTGCTTTCAACCTCGACCTGCAACTCGCGCAGACGCTTGATGTCCGGTGTCAAGCTAAAATTGAGGTCGGTATTATCCAAATACAATTCAGGAAACTCAATCGTGCGCGGTTCGCGGTTGGCGAAAAAAAGCGGTTTGACTCCAATCGTCGTTTCCTGCGCGTTCCAATTCGCCCTGTCCGTCGTCCGCAAATTTTGCGGAAAAAACTGGAAGACGAAAGCGTCCTGATTTTCAAGATTTATCAATGCCAAACCCGCTTGCGCCATTTATGCCCTCACTCTCCCGTTTTGTAATTTTCGCGCCACGAGGTTTCCGATATGGTCAACGTGTTGGTTGAGCATCGCTCTGAAATCATCTTTCGCCTTTTTATCGCCGCCGTTGATCGTGACATTTGGCGAATAATTTATCGTTATCCGTCGGTCATCGGCTGGCGAATTTTGCGCTGAACTCGTTTCCCGAATATTTTGAAAAATATTCGCGGCGCGATTTTGATCTGTTTGGCGCAACTTTGATAAATTCCGCCCATCGTTTCCGCCAACAGCGCGACTAGGCAGGAAAACTGTAGGATTTTCCGAAGTTTTTTGCGGAAGATTAAAACGGCTGGTTACATCGTTTGACACACTGTTGGCGAAACTTGCATTAGAAATTTGTGAAAGCAACGATAACGATTGCGGTTGGCGATACTGTTTGGTTATGTCCGCCGGGACAATATCTTCTCCGGCGTGAATATATGCCAAACCATCAGATTTGACCGTTCCGCCGCTGGCTTTGCCGAAAATGTTAAACGGCGTTCCGATTGGCGCAGTTGCCGGTGCAGTCTGATTTTGCGGAATTCCGATTTGATAGGTTTGCACCTGTGGAATCGGCGGCTGCCAATTCGCCAGGCGGTCGCTGACACTATCCAAACTCGAAGCGACGCTGTTGGCGGATGTCGCCAAACGATTTATCGGCGCATTTGCCTTATTTGTCGTATTTCCCAAATCGAAAATATTTTGATTTGTCGCCGTTAGCGGCTGTTGCAGATTCGTCAGATTCTGCCCGAAAGTTTGAAGCGTTTGCCCTTGCTGATTATAAAGTTCCGTATTGGTCGTTTGCGCTGCAACCTGCGCGTTCATCTGCGTTGACAAGTCGGTCAAACTCTGCGTCAGCGGCGCAAAAGTAATTCCGCTCAGTTCGCGCATCGCCGTCGTGAACGATTCGGGAAATGCCAATTGTGCGGTTTTGCTGATTTCTTCACGCGCCTTGACCGATTGTGCGTCGTTGCCCGGAATACGTTCCGGCAGTAATTTCAAAAATTCGCGCATCACCGATGGATTGCCCAATGTCGGCGCGTCGCTGCGGAATTTTTCGACACCGAGTTTGCGGTCATAACCGAAATTCGTGTCCATAAATCTATTCGCGCCAAAGAAACGATGTGCGCCCGGTGATGTGCTGAGAAAGTCGGTGATTTTCGCGCCGTAACTGTCCGCTTTTTCCAAACCCAACGCCCGGAACATTCCGCCTTGCCGCAAAGCAAACAGATTTGTTTGGGCTTGCGATTTGAGAATGTTTTGTTTGTTTTCTTGGCTGATATTCGGGTCTTTAACGGCACTCTCAAACACCGTCGAGTTTTTTTGAATCGCATCCGCTTTGCCGCGTTCAGCTTCACGCGCATTTAAATAGCTCTGAATCGTTTGCGAGATCGCTTGTTCAAGACCGTAAATAGCGGCGATATTTAAGCCCAAACTGACAATTTTAGAGTTGCCGATGGACGACAGAACGCCTCTGAATCCTTTCGCTTTAGTCGTCGCTGTGTCGAATCCGGCACTGACTCCAAGCGTTTGCGTTTGCGTCTGCTGCAATCCGGCGATTATCGAATCGGATTTGCTGAAGGTCGAGATCAGCCGCCAAATTTTCCAAGCCGATGACATCGCCTTGACACCGCCGACAACGACCAATGCCGTCGAACCGAGCGCGGCAAGACCGACAACCGTTCCCGTTATTGTCGAGTGTTCTTTGGCAAAACCCTGAATCGCGCCAACCAATACATTTGCTTTTTCAGCCGCTGAAGAAAGCGTCGGCAGCATCGGTTCAAAAACCGTAACTTTCAAATTCGTCAGCGTCCCCGATAACGCTTCCATTTTATTGTTGTAGTCAGCCGCTTTCATCGCGGTTTTATCGGTCAGCGAAATGGATTGATTGACTTCGGCATTAAATTGTTTCCAACCTTCGATGCCGCCGCTGACAATCGCCGTGCCAGCCATCGAACCTTCTTCGCCGCCGAGTTTGTTCAATGCGACCAATCGTTGTTCGGGGTTGAGTTTTTGGAATTTCTGAAATTCCTGGAAAGCATTGTCAAGACCTTTGAACTCACCTTTTTTGTCAAATAAATCAAGCGTGATGCCATATTCTTGGCGAATTTGTTCAAGTGCTTTTTCGTTTTTTGCCGCTTGAACAAGGAAAGTTGATGCCGATGTTCCGGCTTGCCTTGATTCGAGTCCTTGCTTTTGCAGATAACTCAATAACCGCACGGAATCTTCCGCACCTTTTAAACCGGTTAGTCCGAGCGCGTTGCCGGCGCGACCTTGAAAATATTTAGCCGATTCGATCAATTCACCCGACTCGATTCCTTTTGACGTATAAATCCGCGAAAATATGTCAGCCACGCCTTTGTATTCTTCGGGTTTGAGTTTGTAAATCTGTCCGAATTTAGCGAAATCTTTGGCAATTTCTTTCGGGACGGCATTATTCGCAACGGCGAGATTTGCCACCGATTCCGCTGCGCCGTCGAAGATAGTTTTCGTGTCCACACCGCCTTGTTTGAGCGTTTGGATCATCGAAATAAAATCTTCCGTCGTGCCGGGCAGAGTGTTTCCAAGTTTAACGGCAATTGATTCGGCTTGCCGCATATCTTTGCCGAGTTGTTCAAGATTCAAACTGCCGCCGGAATTAACTGCGAGAGTAGTGCGAAGTTCGGTCATCGCCGATTGAAAATTACCGGCGGCATCAACCCCTTTTTTGAGCAAACCGAGTCCGGTAATGCCGATTCCCGCCAACGCCAAACCTTTGTTTAATTCGCCGCGGATATTGTCGAGAGTTTCCAGCGTGTGTTTGCCGTCTTTGCCGACGGCGCGGAGCTTCGCATCAAAGCGGTCGAGTCCGCCTGAAGCCGCGTCTTTCAGCGAGAGCAAAATTGCTAAATTGAAAACTTCCGAAGCCATTTAATCCTGATAACTTTCCTTCAATAATTCGAGATAGGTTTCAAGCCGTTCCGTCGGCAGACTTAGAATTTGACTTTCCGTCCAACCGAACTCCCTTGCCAGCAGAAATACCGCCGTCGCCATTTCCGTTTCCCGAAACGTCTTTTCCTCTGAAGCGAAAGGAAATGCGCCACATCTCCGCACCAATCCTCAAAAGATTCATATCTTCGCCGTCGAGCGAATTAAATTTTTGCAGATCCACAACGCCGTCAATCGAAGCCGCGCCGTCGCCGGTCGAGATGCGCGAAATTTGCCGTCCGATCAAAAAACAAGATCGGGCAATCCCGTTGCCGAGCGCGTCGGCTTCCACTTCCGTTTTGCCCGTAATCCGGTTGCCGAATTTGACGGTATCGTAAAAAGTCCCGTCAATCTCAAAACCGAAAAACAGTTTTACTTCGTGATCGTTGCGAAATTCGCTCGTCCGGTTTCCGCGTGAAAGAGCGAGAAATTTATCACTCGCTTTCGTCAAATCGTCGCGGTCAATCGAATCGAGCGAAAGCAGCGCATTCAGTGTCACCGGCATTTTCAGCGAACCGAACGCCGTTATCATTTTGCGCTTTATCAGATCAACGTATTGCGTCGGATTTTGGGCTTGCGGATCGTTATCCAAATCCATCAAGTCCTGCGCCGTAATTCGTTTCCCGAAGGTTACGCTTTTATGATTTACGCCTTTTTCATCCGTAAAGCCTTGGATAAGTTCGATTGTGTGTTCCATAAATAAATAAGAAAGCCCACCGCCCAAAGCCGGATTGACTTTGGGCTTTGGGCTTTAGACTTTGGACTTTTTTTTCTAACCTCCGACAAACTTCACGTCGGTCGGTTTGAATTTGAGCGTAAAATACGCCGCATCGTTACTGTCGCCTTTGTTCGTTTCGTTCATAAACGCCGTCGGCACACATTCTTCCATTTCCCAGATCGCCTGCGGCGAAAAGCCGTTCTCGGCAAGCTGGATCAGCCGCACATTCAGTTTGTCGGTGCGAACACCTTTGATATACAAACCGAACCACGCAAACATCTCGCGCCCGGTGTTATTCAGAGCATAGGCGTGTTTGACGGTAACTTCTTCGCACTCGTAATTGGCGCGTCCCAAAATCATATTGGCTTGGTCGCCAACTCCGATTTTAAAAGGTTCGTGTTTGATTCCGATTCCCGAAACCTCCGAAGCCCGCGCCGTTGAAACGCCGTCCATCTCCAATAAAAATCTTCCAGCACTTGTTCCTGGCATAAATTAAATCTCCTTAGTTTTGCAAAACGCTCAAATCCTGCGAAAGCGGAACCGAGTCAATATTAACGATGATGATTTCCGCCGTTGGACTGAGTTTGACACCCAATTGAACGTGGACTCTGCCCTGTTCCAATTCGTCCGGCGGATTGTTCGTTTCGTCAGCGACGACGAGAAACGCTTCTTCTTCCGTCTGTCCGTAAAGTGCGCCGTCGCGCCACAGATTTCGCAAGAAATTCTGCCCCGACGCTTTCAAATCGCGGAACAATCGTCCCATTCCGTCAACTACTGCAAAAACCGCGTAGGAATAGCCGATTTTCGCCGTGTAGTAAATCAGATTGAGCATTCGTCGCTCGTGAACAAAGCGGACGCGGGTTTCACCTGCCGGATACAAAACACGCGCACCGTAAATCTTGATGCCTTCGCCCTGAAGCGGCGCAATAGCGTTGATTTGGTTGGCGTTGAGCAGTTCGCGCACATTGTCGTCAATGACGGAAGTGCCGTCGGAATTGCGTTCGACATCTAATGCCAGCGGAACAATAATATTCGCCGGTGCTTTGTGCGTTCCAATCGTGCGGTCAACCCGCGCACACGCGCCGAGCGCGACGATGGATGGCGGATAGAATTTTTTCACGCCCGAACCGTCAAGCGACAACATTTCAACAAACGGATAATAAGCGGCGGCAAACGAACTTCGCGCCAGCGCAAAATCATCAACCACATCCGTCGGCGCATCGCCCAACACCGGATCGAGAATTGCCAGCCGATTGTAATTTTCGGCGTGTGCAATCAGCGCGGCGTTGACTGCCGAACCCGAATAACCCGGAATGGCAACTTGTCCGGTTCCGAGATTTTCATCTTCAAACTGCGCGAGATATGTTCCAAAGGTCGTCGTAACGAATGATGCTGAACCGTCATCGCCGCCAACGAGCAAAAAAGTTCCTGCCACAGGTCGTCCGGTTGCACCCGTAACAGCGGCGGCAACGAGCGAAACATCAACGAGTTTAGAATTGGAATTTATTAACGCAACCTGACTGGCATCGCGCAAATCCGCATCCTTGTAGTTTTCAGTGATTTTCAGCGCAAGGCTTTTGACCTGAATATCAACCGTGTTCGTGTCGGTTGTGTCGGTAATCGTAACACGAATATCAACCGTTGATGACGGATGTTTGGCATCGAATTTGAAAGTTGCCAGCGGAGTTACAGCGCGATTAGTGCGCGTTGCCGTTCCTTTGACGGTTGTTCCGGCGGCACGCACCGCGACGATTTGCCGTCCGGCGAACAGATTGAAAAAGACATACGCTGCTTCAGCCAAATAACCGAGTGGATGAAAACCGCCGAAGACGCGCAGATAATCCGCCCAACTCGTGATGACTTTTTTGACACCGACCGGACCCCAATTGGCAAATCCGACGACAAAAGCCGTTGACGACGGTTGACGCTCCAGCGGACGCGAAACTTGTCCGGCATTGACGACGGCAGTTACGCCGGGTTTTGTATTCTCAATCGTTAAACTCATTTAGTTTTTCCTCCAACTGTTTCCTGTTTTGGCGGCGCGGCTGCCGACGTTTCTTCTTTTTCTTCGACAATCGCTAACCAACCGTGTGTTTGATAGGTTTTATCGCGTTGCCCGACATTCTCCAATTTGCGTTGTTTGCCCGCGGCAAGCATTGTGCCGTCGGACAACACAAGCGGATTATGCGATACGTTGCTGACAATAAACATTTTGTCTTTCTCCTTATAATAGTCAGCAGTTTTTTTGATAACTGATGACTGCTAACTGATAACTGTTCAAGCTGCAAATCTAACGCCCGGAAGATTGTTTGCCGGAATTTCCGGTTCGTTCAAACTGTCCACATCGAGCGTGAAACTGCTGACCGGAATGCCGGCGACACTTCTGTCGCGTGTTTCCCATTTAAAATAAGTGTCAAAAATCTGCGCGTAAGCCGTAACTTCGGGAATCCGCGCAATAAATTCGGTTGCCGACGGCACTAACGGTTGATAGGTCAAAAGTTCTTCCGTATCGCCGTCGCTAATTTTCAATTGCAAATCGCTCAGAATTTCACGCGCCTTTGCCAACATCTGATAAACACCGAACTTTCTCGCGCCGATAAGTTTTCCGCGCCGCCGCGCCTTGTCGCCACGCGCATCGTTGGAAGCGCAAATTACCGCGAAACTGCATTCGTGTTTGAACGTCCGCGATAAACCGAAAACGGGCGATGTAACGGGTTGTTGCAAATCACGTCCGTCCGTGTAGGAAACCATCACCAGCGGAAATTTCGGCGACAATTCACCGAGAGCGCGTTTCAGATTTTCGGTGTCGAGTTCGCCCGAATACGTCGCAAATGTTTTCACGCCGAGCGACCGCATCTCGCTTTCAAGGAGCGTCAAAATCGCATCTTCAATGCCGCCGACATAAAAATCAAAATCTCGCATTCTAAAAATGTGCCGCTATAACCTGCAATTCACGGCACCCGCATCAAGGCAGGTTTGCTCGTTGTAATATTAAGAACGTTTGATATGCTGCATAAAAATCTCACCGATTTCCCGAATATCTTCTTCCTGAAACATCAAAAACGGACGTGCCGGAGTTTCCGCGTGTCCGCGTCCTGTGCCTTCGGGATAGCCGAAATGCTGGCGCGGTCCATAAATGACATTCGTGCCGATCTGCACACCGTCGGAAACGAGCCGGAATTGATGCGAATTTTTCAACCGTGCCGTATCAACCAAAATCTTGATCGAACTTTTTTTCTTATTGCGCCGTCGGGCAATTGTCGCCTCGGAAAGTTCCGTCCATTTATTCGGGCGACCACCGGCTTTAAAATTCTTTTCAATCGAGCCGAGCATATAAGTTCCCGACGCTTTCATCGGTCGCTCGACGTGGCGCGAATCCGTAGCGAGTTTATTCACCCGCCTCAAAATCTGTTCTAATCCTTGAATTCCGCCAACCGCCATAGATAATGTTTTCGCAAATAATTTTGATAAAATTCTCGATATAAAATTTGATAGCCAGTTTTCTTTCGTCTGGATTAACCGTCAAATATCGTTTAATGACATTTAATTCATTCAGTATCGTTTTTTATGCCTTAGAAAATTTTAAAAAATAAAAAGTCCAATGAGAATTTAATCTCATTGGACTTCTAACGAGTCGCTTAAAATTTTAATTGGACTGCTTAACGAGTCGCTATTTGTATCAGAAAACTATTTTTATACTAATCAGGCGTTTGCCTTAAAAGAATAGTATTCATTTTTTGTGGTAAGAGCAAGCGAATTATTATAAATTTACAATCTTGTGTTGAAAGTTACTTTAAATCGGCTTTTTGCTCGGTGTAGCTAGTCTAACTAAATCCCTAAAAACTATTGTTTTACAACCTTCAACCACCTACAAAATCCCGATACAATTCAAGGCTTAACTCCATCTGTCCCGCACCGAAAGTGTATTTTACCGTGTCGCAAAGATACGGCTGACTGAATAAATTGCCGATGTTTTCAATTCCGACGGTATCGCGGACATCAAGACGGACATCGGGATAAATAAACGGCAAAGTTAACCTTCCTTCAAAAGCGTGTTCACGCTCTAAATCTTTTTGCGCTTGGGCGCGAGCGGAAAGTTTAGATTTGGACACTCGACCTGCAACGCCTCGTTTTATAGAAATAAGTTCTGTGCCTTTATCATTTACATTTGATTTTCCTTCCAATCGTTTCCCGCCTTTGCCACGTCCGCGAAACTTGACGATGCGCGGACGAACATCTTGATTTTCAGGCGTTTGGAAAACAAATTCAAAATCAGAAAACAAATCGGCTTTGCGGTTTTGTAGAATCAACTTCGGTTTGGCAAGTTGGGCAGGGTAACGGGCAAAGAGCGTATCTTGCCGAACAAATAACACTAAACCTGCTTCCCGCGCCCTTTCAAGTGCGTGTTCCCAATCAGTCTGCTCATCTTGCATAACTGCCCGATACGGTTCGAGTTTTTTCGGTTTGTCGGGCGGACTAAAAAGCAGTTCGTTTCTTTCCGCTAGTAATTTTAGGATGTCCAAGTCATTTTTTTTGTTATGATAGCCCGCTTTTTTGAACTGCTTCATCTTAAAACCCATATCGAAGATAGTAAATGTAGTGTCCATTTGGTCGCGTTCGACATTCGCTAAGATGCCTTTGAAAACAGGTTCACCTAAATCTTGTTTAAAACCGAGAAAAACGCGAAAGACGAAAGTTTCAACGGCGTTGTTTGAGGTAAAGAAGTTAATCACTTTAAACTTCGGGTCAAAGATTTTCCAGACGGCTTGTGATTGAGCGTTCGTCGTAAGTTCGACTTCAACGCTTTTGAACAATCGCGGCGCATCCCACGAATCGTAAGTGATAACCGATTCGGACGTTTTCTTTTTCGTTCTTTTATCAACCGTTTCTCTGACAACTTCAATGGTTGCGCGTGGATTTGACGGAAAAATTACATCAGTCATTTTTAACCTCTTTTGCGTCCGTTCTCATAAAGTTTGGTAAATATGCGCCCGATTTCCTCTGAATGAGAACGAAGTTCTTGCCTGAAATTTTCTCGTAATTCATTTGCGGTATTTTTATCGCCAGCGTTTATCGTTAAATTTGGCGAATAAGTGATATTTATTGTCGGTGAATTAGAAGAGTTGTTTGTAGGCGATTCGCGCCGACTGTTTGCGTTGATTGTAGTGTCTTGCTGTCGCTCAGGGTTGAATTTATTGTTAATTTGGCGAAAGTTTTGAAATTGACCAGCACTTTCCGTTTTAAGTTTTCCATCGGTAAATTTAAAATCTCTCAGGCTTGCAAGCGACGAAAATGCGTCTTTATTCTTCTCTCTTGGATTCCTAAATATATCAGGCAATCCGCCGCCGCTTGTTCCGAAGGCTCTTTGCACACGCGCCGGAGTGATAATATTTCCGGCGTGAAGATAAGCCACCCCATCGCGTTCCACAACTCCGCCGCTGGCGTAACCGCCTAGTTTATGTTTATAGCCATCGCCTGCTTTCCCTGCCAAACCTTGTGATGCTCCGGCTGGAACTCCTATTTGATAGGTTTGAATCTGCGGTGTTGGCGGTGTCCAATTAGCAAGTTTAGAACTTACGCTACCAAGACTGTTGGCGACGCTGTTGGCAGAACTGTTGAGCCGTCCGATTGACGTTGTAGTTCTTCCGCTGGTGTCGCCTAAATCCGAAATGCTTTGTTTGGCGGCATCGGTTGGCGGCGGCAAGGCTGAAATACTTTGTTGCCAATCAGCCAACGGTTGATTTGAATTGGTAAAAGCTTCGGTTGTGCTGGCAATCGGCGGCGGCAAGCCGATAAATGCTTGACCTGTGTTGGTAATCGGCGTTGGCAAACTGTTAAAACTGTTGGTTATAGTAGAAATCGGAGTATTCAAATCAAGCAAAGGTTTGATTAACGATGTTCCGAATGTTTGCGATGGTGGCTGAAAAAGACTTTGGCTTGGTGTCGGCGGTGGCAAAAACGCACTTCCAAACTTCGGTTGAACCGGCTTTTCAAACTGGTTTGTCGGCTTTTGTGCCACACCGAATTGACCTGTCGGTTGAAAAGGCGTTTGAATTTGGTTTTTCAACCCAAGCAAGTCTAGTTTGAATTCACCGAATTGTCCGGGTTTGGCAGTTTCGCCGAATTTCTCTTTTTGAAGAATTCCGAGTGCGGTTGCCATATCATCTTTACCCGCGATAGTTTCAAGCGTTTGCAAGATGAGTTTTAAATCGTTTTCATTCAAACTCGGATCACTTTTAAGTTGTGCAACAACCCGCGCCAACATATTCGGGTCTTGAATCGCGTGCGACATTCCTTGCTGTTGCCAAACTTGCGCGGCTATCTTAGGCTCGAAAGCGACAGTTTTATTATCTTTGTCCAAATATGGAGAACCTAAACCAGTCGGCGACATATTTTGCCATAACGAGTATTTTTCAGGGTGAAGGGCGCGGTCTAAATTCCCACCCATTTTTATTGACTCGACATATTGTTTGGCTTGATTTTCAAACGCGCCTTTGTTGTCTTTGTAGTCGCCGGGTTTGTTAAACGTCAAACCTTGTCCCATCAGTGAGTCATATTCCTCGCGCAGAGATCGGGCGTTATCAACAAATTCTTGGGATTTCTGAACCATTTCCCCGTATTTTTCAATAAATGCCGTGAGCGCAATTTCCGCCGCTGCCACGCCAATAACCGAAACCGCCAGCCCAATCGCTGGCGAACTCTTTAATCTGCCCCACGCGCCTTTCATATCGTTTGTTTGAGTTGTGGCGGTTTTTAATGAACCAGTAAATCCGGCAACTCTCGTCGTCGCCGTATTGGTAGCTTCTGCGGTTTGGGTGAGAAATGAAAGCAAACCACTGCCTTTTGAAAGTGATGATGTCAGCGTGTAAATTTTCCAAGCCGATGTCAGTGCTTTAATTCCGCCGACAACGGTTAGTGCGGTTGAACCGTAAAGCGCAAGCGTTCCGAGTGTTTCCACTAATGCCGGATGCTCTTTGGCAAAACCTTGAAGCGAGCCGACCATCGTGTTGAGTGAAGTAACGCCGCTGGTAATTGACGGCAATAGCGGCGTAAAACCCGTAACAACTAAATTCTTGACCGTTCCCGTCAAGGCTTCCATTTGATTATTGAAATCTTTAGCTTTTTCGGCGTTCTTCTGTTGCAGGGAAATTACTTTTTCCTGTTCGGCATTATACGCCCGCCAACCATCCGCGCCTGTTTTGAGTATTGCCGTCGCCGCCGACATTCCTTCTTCGCCGAAAATATCTTTGAGGTAAGTTACCCGTTTTTCATCCGTGAGTTTTTGTAATGGTTCAAGTTGTTTAAAAAGATTGTCTATTCCGGCAAACTTGCCATTGTCATCGAATAATTTAAGGTCAATCCCTTCGAGTTGTTTGAGTCTTTCAACCGGGTCATCTTTTTTGTTTCGAGCCGCAAGATACCCGCTAAATAAATTATTGAATGATGTTCCGGCAATTGAGCCTTCAAGCCCTTGTTTGCGAAGCAAGCCCATTACCCTGACCGCTTTTTCGGCATCTTCCAAACCGCTAATACCGAGAGCCGCGCCTGACCGACCTTGAAAGTATTTCAGCCCTTCGATTAGTTCTGACGAATTGATTCCAGATGAAGTAAAAAGACGTGAAAAGGTGTCGGCGGCTTTGATGTATTCATCAGGTTTCAACTTAAAAAGTTGTCCGAATTGAGCAAAGTTCTTAGCTGTGTCGGTTGATAATTCGCCACTCGCAACTGATAAGTTATAAACTGCGTCCGCCGCGCCGTTCAAAATAGTTTCGGTGGCTAGTCCGTTTTGTTTCAATGTTTGAATAGTTCGTAGAACGTCCTCTGTCGTCCCCGGAAGCGCATTGCCCAACCTGACGGCAATCGCTTCGGCTCTCTGCATATCCGCGCCGAGTTGATTAAAATTAACTTTGCCGTCCGTTCCGACCTGTGAAAGCGTCGTTCGCAAATCGGTCATTGATGATTGAAAATCTCCGGCAACCTGCACACCTTTGCCGATTAAAGCCAATCCGCTGAGTCCGACACCGCCAAGTGCCAGACCTTTGTTCATACTGGCGCGTAAGCTGTCGAGTGTTTCAAGCGTGTGCTTTCCTTCTTTACCGAATGAACGCATTTGGGCTTCGGCACGATTCAAACCGCCCGACGCTAAATCTTTCAGCGAGAGCAAAATTGCTAAATTGAAAACTTCCGAAGCCATAAAATAAAAAGTCCAATGAGAATTTAATCTCATTGGACTTCTAACGAGTCGCTTAATTTTTAATTGGACTGCTAACGAGTCGCTGTTGTTGAAAATGATTGTAGCAGATTTATTTACTATTTCAATCACTACAATTTATCGCTATTGTTTTAATTTTCACCAAACGTAAAGCCAGTAACTTTTCCGTTCTCAAAACAGATTCTAGCTAAAACCAAGCCTTTGTCGTTAGTGAAAATAAAACTATTTTCACAATCAGGATTTACGGTTATAATTTCGTGTTTTGGCTTTCGGGAAACACTTGGTTGTGCGTTTTTATTAGTTTGATTATTTTCAACTGATTCTTTAAATTCTTTTATTTTTTCTTCAATATTCGATTTCATAACACCAAGACCACCATTTTCTTTTGGTAGGAAGTAAGTGCCGTTGGCGTAAGCCTCAACCGCACTTCTACTTTTTTCAGTAATCTTACAAACAAACTTTCTTTTTTCCGCCGAACCTGAAATATATTCTTTTAACCAATTGGAAAGCTCTAAGTTAGGCTCGTGTGGTTTTTTAATTTCTTGAGGCTGTTTTGGTAAATTACTATCCGTCCTAATATCACACCTGCTTTTATTTCTTGGTTTTGAATTTTCTTTCGGATTGTCGTCTGACTTACGCCGAGATATGTCGCCGCTTGTTTGACTGTCGAAAGGTGTTTCTTCGTTTTGGCTTGAATGTCCTTCAAGACGTTGTGATTTGTCCGACACGAATTTGAGCAGAATTTTTTCGTCTTTTTTATTCTTTCGGTTGTTTTCCCGCAATACAGGCATTGGATTGTTTTCATAACCTTTTTCTTTCCGTCGTTTCATAATATATGATTTTGCTTCATCAATTGAGTTGAAAATTTTACTAGATTTAATTCCATTACAAATTTGGCAACTCGCTAAAAAATTAGAATCTGAATTATTTTGACTGTATGAGTATGGAATGAGGTGTTCCCACGCCAAGCAAATTGTTATGTTTTTATTTCTTCTTATAATTTCACTGCCAAATACGGCACTACAATAAATACACCGATTGCCTTGTTTAGCGAGAATTTCTTTTTGACAAGTAGGGCTTGGAGTTTTTCTAGCCTGTGGTGGCATAGAGGTTCTTTTTGTAAATGTAGGTTTTGAGTTACTTTCAATACCACAACAAACCAAAACACCATCAATTACAAAAGATTCGCGCTTACAATTTCGGCAAAGCGATTTGACCATCGGAACATTTCCGTAATAGGCAATGTGCGTGTTAGATTTTTCGGTTTTAATGTCCTTCATAATTTTTACTATCCTAAAAGGTCTATGACCGTTTTCCTAGCGATATATCGCTTGTTTTATAAAAGGCGCGTCTATCTCAACGCGCCTGTTTGTTTATTTTCCTTTTATGATGTTTTCTGCACTCCGAAACTCTGATAAACATTCATCGGGCTTCGTCTAAAGTTTTGTTTTTCACTCCACTTTTCACCGAAGTTGTTTTCGCTCGTCTGAAAGATTCTCGACAAATCGGCAAAAGTAATCAGACCTGCCAGAAGCGGCGCGTGGTATTCGGCACAATCGAAACAGACAACTTTATCCGTTCCGTCAAGAAAAATCTCTGCTCCGATGTTCGGGTTGGTTTGGTTGTCGCAAAGCGGACAATCATTCGGCATCGGGTTTTCGTTTAGTTTGATAATTAAATCAGCAGACTTGCTTAGTTTTTCAATTATTGGATTATTCATTTTAATACTCCTGTTTTTGACTGAATGCTGGCACTTTGCAAGACTTGAGTCGCAAACTCGGTCAGAACTTTGAACGACTCCAACATTTTTATATGATCGAAAGCGCATTCGTTTATCTCTTCATCAGATAACAAAGACGTAACCGCGAAACTGCTCAAAAGCGATATTGTTTCTAATAACTCCCTGACGAAGCGTAGCTGAAAAGCGACCGCCGCATCTACTTCTTCGGAATTAGATACTTTGCTTTTTAGCGTATAAGAATCAATTTCCATTTCTATCGTGAAATACGTGGTAAAAGGCGTTGCTTTTGTATTATTTATTTCCATCAGATTCACCCTCCACTTTTCGTTTTAATGCTAATTCGGCAAACAATTCGGCTTCGGCTTCCACTCGCAGATATTTTGCGCCAACCTGATGAAAGAGATGTTTATACGTTTGATTTTGGTGCATAAAGTGGTGTCCGAGTTCGTGAAAGGCAACCCATAGTCGCTCGTTAGCGATTAGATGTTCGCTGATGAAAATAGCACGCCGACCTCTTAGGCGAAGGTAAACACCGTTCATAGGTGATCTACCGGAACGCCGCAAAAGAATAATCTTTTCACCTTTGCAAATGCGATGAAAATCGCTCTCGTCAACCGCCCGATTGTGAATGTTGTAGCGGCGACAAACCGCCGCGAATACTTGTTTGACTTTATGTCTGTAATCACGATTATTTGTGTATTTAACCATCGTTTTGACCTCCGTTATCAATCGTGATTTGCAGATTGATTTGATTGATTTGTTCAAGCGGCGGCATTGGCGCGTCAATTCCTAAAAAACTCAAGATTTCTTGAATCTTGGTTTTGGTTATTTTGATTGGCAGATTGATTGAAAGGTTCTCGCTTTCGCTTTCGTTCGATTCATAGAATTTATTGAGTGCGATAAATCTTTCAGTAATTTCGTCAAGCCCGAAAAATAGGCTTTCGGACAGCCAATGAAGCAGTTTTCCGATGTGATACAGTTGCGGCGCGGTTTCCTGACCGCTGTGTTGTTCGATTAGTTTTTCGTCTGATATAGACATTAAAAAGCCGATGCCTTGAATAAATTCGACGGCTTCACCCGTACTTATCGGCATTTCGGTTTTTACGAGTTGGTTCATTGATTCAATGATGTTTTGTTTGTTATTATTCATATTGATTAGCTCCTGAATTTAATTTAGGGGTAAGAAAGGCTTGGACAGTTTGCGCTATCCAAGCCTTTCGCTTTTACTGTTGGTTAATTACTTCTTTCGCTCGTTCAATCGGATTGCCCGAAACTTTATGGGCATAAATTTGATTGCCTTTCGCGTCGTTAATAAATAACTGTGTTCCGTTGTAGGTGTTGAAAATTGTTACTTTGTAACCGCTGATTGTTGTTGTTTGCATTTGATTAGCTCCTTAATTATTTTTGGAATTTAATTTGTGTTAATCATTTCTGACTTACAAGATAATTTTACGCCACAGCGTAAAATTAGTCAAGTTAAAATGCGCTTTGACGTAAAATTATTTTTGGAGTATTTTTTAATTATGGAGAACGATGTTTTATCAACAAAAGAAGTGTCTGAAATTATAGGAATTTCAGTTCGCGGCGTTCAAAAAATGATTGAAGAGGGGCGATTAAAAGCAACCCGCGTTGGTCGTGATTATGTAATATTTAGAGAAGCGTTAGACAGTATTGAAAGAAAAAGTAATGCTGGCAGACCGCCAAAAACAAAAACTAAATCTAATGAGTAATAAAAATACAAATAAAGAAGGATTAAAAGTTGTTGCCAATAAAATGTCGGACGCAGGTGTGGAGTTTTGGGTTGGCGATATTGAGGGCGGGATGTTAATACTAAACTCAAACGAAGTTGTTAAATATGTTGAAGATCGGGCGCAATTTTTCGCTGACAAATATAAAGTCAGCACGGAAACTGTTAGAGAATATGAAGTTTTTACAGGAAGATATTCAGACCGCCATTGTGCGGTAATTGTAAGGAACGGTCGGCACTGCAAAAATCCTTTACCTCAGCCCAAAACTCTCAAGGAATTTAGCATAAACAGATTGGAATATTGCAGTTTGCACGGTAAATAAAAACTATGTCTTTAGTAAATTGCCCAGATTGTCAAAAAGAATTCTCAAACACTGCGTTGCATTGTGTCCATTGCGGATACCGAAATCAAAAATCAGTTTTTAGTCAAGATTTAGGATTTGATGGGGAAGTTTTTAAGGTAATGACTTCTCTTGGAATGGTCTTATTTATAGTAGGATTATTTGTTAGCTGGCAGGTGGTTGCTTTGGGAATAACTTTGGTTTTTGTGGGAACGATATTATTAGTAATTCGCTCACTGCGGTAGTTTTAAGCTAAACCATTTAATTTTCAGCAAATCTGCTACAATCATTTTCAACAACAGCGACTCGTTAGCAGTCCTAAACAAAAATTTTTAAGCGGCTCAATAAAAGCACGATGAGATTAGGTTCTCATCGTGCTTTTTGTATTTTGAAATAAAAGGCTGTTTTCCAACGTCTTAAAAGCCTTCCAAGATGCTGTCGCTGAATTTCGATTTTTTAGCGTTGGTTAAAATCGAATCGCCGGTCGTCGGGTTTTCGATTGTTTCTTCGCTTGCCGGAACATCGAGCGCGGCTTTGCCTTGATTGATTGCCGTCAAAAGTTTGATGGCTTCATCGCTGGCATTTTTCCGAACTTCATAAACGCTGTCGCGGACAATCGAAGTCCGCGATTTATAAAGGTGCATAACTGCCAGATCAACATTGATTGATTTGACCATCGGCGTTGCCGGAACCGGAATCGAATATCGTGTCCGTGCGTAAGCATCAAAAACGCCTTGCGCGTATTGAATAGCGCGACTTGCCCGCGCTTCGTTGATTTCGCCCGTTTCGTCATTGTCGGTGAGTTGGACGAGAACATCCTCGCCCAACTCATCCAACAAATCTTGTAATTCGATATATGGCATTTAACTAGCTGTCATCTTCGTCGCTTGACGATTCGGATTCGGATTTACTTTCGCTTTCCTTTTCCGTCTTGGTTTCTGTGGTTGTTTCGGTTGTTTTTGTTTGTTCCGAATTCGATTCTTGTTCGTCGCGTTCTTTATTTTCTTCTGACATTATTTTTCTCCTTGTTATTTTTTTTTCGGTCAATTTGTGAGTCGGGCGTGAACCCGACTCGCAAAACTTTTATTTAACTTCGCGCACGAGCTGACGACCGCGTTCGGTTTTGAGCAGTGCGACATATTCAGCGTCATCCGTGATGTCGCCCTTATTCAAAGCCTTGTGTCCGACCATTCCGTCGAAAATAATTTCAACTCTTTTAGCGTTTGCGCCTTTCGTCGTCAAAACTTGCGGTGCTTCCACCAACGGCGCGACAGCCGCATTGACCTCGTGAACGATATTCGGCACGATTGCCGTCGGTTCAACCAACGGTTCGGTTTCCGTGCGCTCGACTTCAACCGTCGGCACTTTCGCGTCCAACTGGACAACCGGCTCGACTACCGCTTCAACTTCCGGTTCGGCGATCAGCGTTACACCTTCATCAACTGTTTGTTCTTGTTTTTTAGCCATTAATTCCTCCTTAACCAACATTCATTCGGATAACCGAACGTCCAAAGCGCATCGCAGGTCCGCCGTAAACTCCGCCTGTCAATTCAAATTTCGGATTTTTACCGGCACCTAAATCAGCCAGCGAAATCGTTGTCGCACCGCTCGACGGCATTCCGTTGACTTCGAGAATCTCGAAGAATCCGGGCGCGGGCATTCCGTTTTTCACGCGGTGCAGCGTCGGTGTCGATATCCAGTTGCCGACCGATTGACCGAGCGGACGCTTGCCGACGAGGTGAACATCGCCGTCTTCGATAAACGTGCGGAAAATTCCGCCTTCGTCGTAATAACCTTCGTCATAAACCATCAACATCGGCAATCCGCGGGCTGCCATAATCTTGTTGATTTCTTCGAGGCTGAACGTCAAATTTAAATAATTTGAATTTTGGAAACCCTTCAAATCATTCTCGTTTTGATTTTCAAGTAGCCAGTTACAGGTTGTTTGATTGATGTAAGCCATCGCTCCCTGAATCGTCGCGCCGGTTCCGCGAAATAATAATTTGACGGCATTGAAGTCTTTGATCGGCGCTGCATTGGCTAAATCACTCCACAAAACCAACGGCGTATATTGCTGGATCGGAAATGTTTCGTTGACAAAGACGTTGTTTTCGTTAATCGTCAGTTGACCGCGCAGCGCGTTCCAAATCGTCCATTCCTGACGAATGCGCGTTTTATCCATTCGCGCTTTAGCAAGGCGGGCGACTATCGCATTGATATTGACCACGCCGCCGAGCGTTCCGAGCTGACGTGCGCGAAGAAGTTCATCCTCTTTGACCAAATCAGATTCTTTGAACGGAATCGGCTCGTATTCACGCAATTTAGAACCCGGACGCAAATCAATGCGCGGATCAGTTCCGAGCAGATGCGGCGCGGTCATTCCGCGCTCGTTGTCGAGTTCGTCCCATTGGACTTTTTGCGTCATTGCCTCTTCAACCGGCAAAAGCTGCAAACCCTTAAACATGCTCGTGTCAATGACGTATTCCTGAATCACCATATCGAGAGCGACATTAGTCGGATAAGTAAAAGTTAATCCCATCGTTTTTTCTCCTTAAAATTTGAATATGTCGCCCGGCTTCGATATTCCGCCGAGTTCGGTTTTCGCCGTCGAGTCCAACCCGCGCAGCAATGATTGTTTGAGCAGTCCGGCGATAAATACGCGAGTCGGATTTGTTCCAACCCCGTCGCAACCTTCGTCGGCAATAACACTCGCCACCTGCGAACCGTCTGAACCGAGAACCGCCGCGCCGTCGGCAACCCCAACCGCCGCATTCGCCGTCAGCGTGATCACGCGCGTCGTCAGATTGATTCCGCCGACCGCAATCGTGCCGATGGTCGTCCCGGCTGAATTTTTCAAAACGTCGCCGTCTTTGAAAATTGTCGCGTCCGCCACTTTGCCGGTCGGTGAAGTCGTCGCAAAAGCGGTCGTATCAACCGTCGTGCGCGTTCGCCGTCGCCCGTAACCGGACGACGTAATCACTCCAAGAACATCGCCTTTTTGAACGGCTGAACCGGGAGCCATTGTCAACGGAATCTGGACTGCCAGTTCCGGTTTGATTGTTTCGAGTGATTCTCGCGCTGCAAAAGTTTCAACATCTCTTGTCGGCATTATTTTTCACCTCCGGCAGTTTTTTTCATTCCCATTGCGTCGCGCATTTCATTGAGGCTGTCAGCATTAACCAGCACGTCAGCTTCTGCCGTCGCCTTGATGTCGCCGAACTTTTCGCCGAAAGCGATCATCGGCGGCAACGCTTCTAACAAATTCTTTGCCCATTCGAGACGCGACAATTTGTGTTCGACCTTTTTATCGCCTTCGCCTTCGCTAAAGCAGATCGCCTTTTCCGCGTCGGCAGCGTCGGCGACGGCGCACGATTCGAGAAACTCGACCACACCGGCGCGTTTCAAAAAGTGCTTGCCTTGTGTCGCCGGAATTGCTTCGACAAAAGCAACGATTTCCGAGCGTTTGCCCGATGCCGAATTTGCGTTGACTGATTCGGTCAGCGTTTTGATCTGCTCGTCGCGTGTTTTTAACTGCTCGGCAAAATTTGCGGTTGCCGCTTCATTCGCCAACTTGACTGCTTCGGCAATCAAAGATTTTTTGTCTTCTTCCGAAAACTGTGCCGTCGGCTTTGCCAAACTTTGGTCGGCTTCGACGGGTTTGAAGCCCTTTTTAATCTTTTCCCAAAGACTATCTGCCACCTGGTTTACTTCTTCATCTTTCATTATTTTTGTGTCCTCACTAAAAGAAATTTCGACAGTGACAGATTCACCATCGCTAAATTGAATTTCGCGCAAGCCTTTGATCGCCGGTGCTGTTGCGCCTAAAAATCCGATGTGCCGGAGCGACGGCGGATTTAAATAAAAGGAAGCCGACCGCTTCCGAAATAAACCTTTTTCAACCATTTGCTCGAATTCGTCGTCCGTGTCGGCAAACTGCGCTTCTAAAACGTCCCCGTTGAGACGGAGCGCGGTTGCCCAACCAAATGCCGGAGAGTTATCTTTCGGATGACCGACAACTGCCGGTGCATCGCCTTCTTTAGTGTTGGCGATGACTTGCTCAAGAAAATCAGCGTTCAAATCACGTTCAACGCCTTCGCTGTCGCGGAACTTTCCCTTCTGCGAAATTGCGATCCACTGATTTTTGAAACCTTGTTTCGGCATTTGTAAACTTGTAAAAAAGAAAAAGCCCGACGAGAATTTCTTCTCTGTCGGGCTTCTGATCGAGCCGCTTAAAAATTTTGTTTAGGACTGCTGGCGAGTCGCTATTTGTGTCGAAAAACCGTTACGCCGGTTGGACGGTGTGTCCTGAATGAATAGTATTTGTTTTTTGTGGCAGTGGCAAGCGAATTTTTGCCATATTCTTACACCGCTCGCATTTTTTTCTAATTTGTCCAACGGTTTGCGCCGAAACCTCACACAAAACCTTATGGCAACTGTTGCATCGAAGGACGACAAACTCTTCTTGATTTTCTTGTTTTGCTTGTTTTTCCATTTTTTGTAGTTAGAATTTGCTCAATCAAATCTAACACGAACTTAAAATTCCACAAATCTACTTTTTATTTTTTCCGATTTTTGAGCGCACGTTTCGCGTTATCCTTCAACGCTTTTTCAAGATTTGCACTGCGCGGAACACCGACAAATTTGGTCGCTTTCAAATCTACGACCTGCGTCAGATATTCAGCTTTTGCCGGAATGCCGTCATCGTCAAACGCGATGGTCGTGTCGGGATTGGGTCTGTCATGTATATAATTTTCCCGATAATTGAAAACTGCAAAAACATTGCATCGGCAGGCAAAACCCCACGGCGGATAATGGTCATTCCAAAACGGATGATTTGCCGGAAATGTGATGCCGTCGAGAGCTTGATGCGTCGGGCGAACGCGATCATCGCCGACCGTCGAATATTCCCAAAGCGGCAAATCTTCCGCCGAATCTTCCATCGCTTTGCGTCGTCCGACACCATACGCCATCTGCATGTTTGAGCGAAAAACTGATTCGAGATGATAATCGCCGAGCATTTTATGACTTGCGCCGTCAAGAATTTTCTTGAATTTATCAATAACGAACTTTTGCGATTGTCCGCTTTCGAGAGCTGAAGAAATTTCGTCTTTGAACGCTTCGAGAATATCGGCTTTGTAAATTTCGCCGACCGTGAAAGCTGCCGCTTTTGCTTCGCGTTCTAACTTATTGAATTCCTTTTTCGGAACCACGCGCTTGCGTTTGAAATAATCAATCGCTTCCTTCGGCGGAACGTCAAACCGCAACTGCAAAGCACCTTTACCGATTTCTTCGACTAATTTATCGTCGTCAGCAAATGATACATACTTTTCTGTATGATTATGTATAAAGTTTGCCGCTTCGATTTTTGCTTGATTTTCCGCGCTCGTCGTATCGAAACCCAAAAGATAAGCCGCCAAAATTCCGTCTGCCAATAGATTGTCAATCCGCTGAAAATCGCTTGACAATAGATTGTCGAAATCCGAAATCCCCAATCCCGAATCCGCAATCGAACCAATTACTCGTCCGAAAATCGAATCATAGCCGGTCGCAATCTCTTGAAGCGTTCCGTCCTCAAGTTCGATTTGCCGCTGAAGTCCAGAGTTTTTTTTTCCGCGAACTCGGCTTTATCTTTATCTTTTTCTTTTTCTTGACCTTGAACTTTAAACTTTGAACCTTGAACTTCTTCGTTCTCGTTTCCGCCAAGCGCGTCGTCGTCGCCTTCCGGCTCCGGCGTTTGGAAAGTTTCGTAGAGATGTTTTTTCGACAGTGGCAATCCGACATTTTGACGAAGTTTGCCGTAGCGTTCCGCCATCGCATTTAAATCTTCCGATTGCTCATATTCGAGCATCCACGTCGGCATCATTGCGTTGGGACCGAAATTGTATAGCACGAGCGGACGCACGAGGCGACGGTTGACAACCGCCATCAGAGATTTTGCGTCGTTTTCGATTTTGATGCTTTCGACGCGCTCGTGAACTTCACCGAGAGCGCGACTGCCGCCACCGTCCGAGCCGCGTCCGGTCAATGTCTGCCCGACGATGGCGCGGGAAATTTCCGCATTGCAATAATCGTCCACCAATTCTTTGTGCGACGAGCCGATGGCGCGAACCATCTCGTGAACTTCTAAAATAAACTTTTTCGGAATTGCCACCGCCGAATCTTCCTGCACGGCAGTTGCCGCGTCCACCGCGTTTTGTTGTTCCTCTTTCGCCGCGCCGTCGTTATATCGGGCGACAACCGTTCCGCTTCCTTTTTCAATGTAGCGCAGCCAACCTTTTGCGGCAGCACGTTTGATCCACGTCTGCCAGAAGACTTTTCGCTTCAGCGGACTTCCCCAACGATTGCCGAATTTCGGACGATACGAAAAAACAAAGAATTTATTCTCCGGCAATTCCATCCCGAACGGCGAAGTTTCGCCGATCATTACACCGCTTCTGAGTCGCAGTCTGCCCGTTTGCGGATACAAACCGAGTGCGGTTGAATACGCCGCGAGTCCGGTTTCACCAAACGCAAACAGGTGCTGCGGTTTGAATTTGACCTCGGAAATATAAACGCGGTCGCTTGCTTCAGCGAAAATAATCTCGCCAATCGTTACGCCGTCGCCAACCGCGTCGAGAGCTTCCGACAAAAAATCTTCAAACGCCGATTCGTGCGAAGCAGCGTCAACCGTCATATTATTTCCGCCGAAATACTGCTCCAATGTTTCTTCGACAAATTCGGCGATTTTTATATCTTCCGAACTATCCGAAAACGGTTTGACATAACGCGGCAGAGCCAAAACACCGTCTTTTCGCTTCTCCAAACAAGAAAAAAGAGTCGAATCTTTGTCACTTAAGTCCTCATACACCGCCATCGCCAGCCACGGATTCCATTTAATTTGATCCCACAAAATAGACGGATCTACCGTGCCGACGACGTTCGTAATGGAATTGTTCCAATTCTGATACGCTCCCAATTGATCGGACGGCAGTATTTCGCTAAAAATTTCGATGTCTTTTTCCATATAAACTCTTACGCCGCCGAATAATAATCCGCCGTAACGCGCCAAATTACGCCGGTTGTGCCGGGACAAACAATCGTTGTCGCCGTGTTTGCCGCCGATGTTTTGAGCGGTTGCGACGGTTCGACAATTTCGGTGTAAATAACTCCCATCGCGGCGGCATCCGCCTGAATCGAAAACGCCCGCGAACCCGGCAGATTGGTCGTCGTAACAATAACCGGAGTTGCCGCCGGTGTTAATACGGCGGAGGCGAATCGCTGAATTAAAAGACGGGT
The DNA here is from genome assembly GCA_031359215.1 of Acidobacteriota bacterium. Classification (GTDB taxonomy): domain Bacteria; phylum Acidobacteriota; class Blastocatellia; order Pyrinomonadales; family Pyrinomonadaceae. The sequence goes on from JANMAA010000070.1 coordinate 57,859, forward strand.
AATGTAATGATACAAACCGACTCCGGGCGCAGGCAGTGTTAAAGTTACCGCCGCCGCCGCCGCTCCGGTATTAGTTACCGACAGAGTTGCCGGAATCGGGACGGCGTGAATGATGTTGACACCGAGCGAGGCGTTGACCGTAACAACCGGCGTTCCTCCGGCAATAGCGGTTGAAACGCGCACCCGGACTTTTTTCATGCCGGCGCAATTGCCGATGAAATTACCGGTTGCCGCCGTAACGGGCTGAGTATTCCACAGCTCTGTCAAGGGAGAAAGCATCGGCAAGGCAATGTAATTTGTGCCGTCAAATGTCCCTTCAAAACTGTATAAACCCGATGTATAAGTGCCTTGAATCGTTGCCATCCACGACGATTCACCATTCAAATCCAAGACGACCTCGGCATTTACGGATAGAGGGCTGCCCGAAATCCGCACGTCCGAGCGCGGTCGTTCTAAATTTGTGTCATGAACCGTTGTTCCGGGATTGTAAATAATCATAAATTCAACCTACTAAATAATTTATTTTGAAAGTTCCTTGTAAATTTTGATTCGGAAACACAGCAGAAGCAGTCAAATTGAACGAACCAACATTGCATTTCCAATGCAAATTCAAAGGCACACCGGCATTTTCTTCGGTATCGTCCAGACTGACGACGTTGATAATCAAATTACTCGTCGGTATAACGGCGGCATCTGCGATGACGAAAGTTTTTTCGTTGAGCGCAGTTCGCCCAAAATCTAGCAAAACTTGCGTCGCTGACAGCTCAAATGGTTTTTGAACTTCTGCTATTCGAGACCAATTCGGTAATCCTCCGGCGTAAAAAGTTATTGATTCATACTGCTGCGTCAAATCCCGAACGCCTAGATTATCTATTTTGTCACCACCACTAACAGATACGGCATTAGCCGAGCTGTCAATTTTTTTGACCGTGATAATTGCCGAATTGTTTACTGCATCCGGTGTATTAACAGTAATCGGATTTGCTGTCGCATCAACCAAAACAACTACAATTCCTGATGTCTGCGTAATTGTATATCCGTCAACATCGGTGGTAATGACCGTCGGCGGAAGAACGGAATCGCCGGTCGGCAATTCCTGCACTTGTCCATCAATATTGACTAACGGTTTTCGCTCTGCCATTACACCAAAACTATCGGGACATTGGATTGAAAATTCACGTTCGCCGCCGCTGTTGCAAAGCCGATGCGTTGCACGATATTGCCCGAACCCGAAGGCGCGGTCGCCGTTCCCGTTCCGGCTGTAGTTGAAAGAAATACAACGCCCGGTGTTTGACTCGTTACGCCGCTATTCGAGCCTTCAAAATACACTGTTCCATTTTGCCCGGAAGTTACTGCCGCCAAAACAAAACCGTGCGCTTCTTTGCCCGAAGTGGTCGCATCAGCTTTGCGAACACGAAAGGCTCCCGCCACGTTGTGAACATTGACATAATCGCCAGCCGCCAGATTTTCCGACGCTTGAATCAAAGCGGTGTCGGCGGCAATGCCGGTCGGCATCATCGAAGTATCGAATTTTCCCGCCGCATCGAGCGCGGGAATTTTTCCGGCATCGCCCGCGCCGGCACTTGCTTGAACTGCCTGCACTTCTGTAACTGCGCCACTACTGTTTGCTAAATATTTATTGCCTGCCATAGTTTTTTCTCCATCTTAAAGTAAAATCGGTTGTCTGATATTTATAAAAATCGTATCGGGCGAAATTGCCGTTGCCACGATTATCAGAAATCCGGTTTGGGGAACGGTTTGCGTCATCAACCCATTTGTGCCGCAAAAAATCGGCTGTCCGATTGTCCAATTCCAACTCGATTCGGTCGTTTCACCAAACATCTTGATAGAAATGGGCGCATCCGCGACCGCCGCATTTTCCGTGATGCCAAAAATTAAATTAGCGTGTCCGGGCGTTTGGTTGTCGGCATAATCAACCTGCGTCGCATTTTTTGCGATAACTAGTCGCTGTCCGCCAAGATTCTGAAAAGCCGTCTTGGAAACCGAGGTTGTTGATGCGCCGTCCGCGCCCGGCAAACCTCGAATCCCAATCATTGCCGCTTTCACGCGATTGTTTGATTTGACTGAAACAATCGTTTTCCGTGCGCCCGACGTGATGTGCGCTTTCAGAACCTTTTGCGTGATGTGAACCGCTTTTATCATGGGTTGCGTTTCTCGATTGCGCCGTAGATCGTGCCGATTAAAACATCGTTTTCATCGGCAATTAAAACCTCGAACTGATTGGTGCCGTTTTTCAACGACGCGACATTGCCGACGGTCAAACTAAATTCCCACCCCGTCGAAATTGTCGCGGGAAAAACCGGCTGGACGATAACGAAATTTCCGGTTTCCGTCGAAAATTCCTCGTTGCGATTAAACCCGATGATTCGCATCGCCGCCGACAGGCTTTGCACGTCCATCAGCGCATCGGTCTCATCGGTCAACTGCAAAATCTCGCCGCCAGCGGCAAAGCCTTCGCGCACAGGAATAATCCATTTGTCCAGTTCAGGCATTTTTCAACTCCGTTTCAATCGTCTTCAGCCATTCACACGCGCCGTTAAAATAATCTTCGCCGATTTCACAACCGATGCCGCGCCGATTGGTCAAAAGCGTTGCCGCCAACGTCGTCCCACTTCCGAAAAACGGGTCAAGCACGACATCGCCGCGATTGCTGAAACTTTTCACCAGCCACGTTACCAATTCCAAAGGCTTCGCCGTCGGATGGCGACTCGCACCTTTGACGCGGCTGTCGAATTTCAAAACACTGCGCGGATGAAAAAGATTGGTAATTACTTCTTTGGTCGCCCGATTCGCGCCCGCGTAATGCACCGGCTTGTGAGCCAATCCGCCCGTTTTGTGCGTTTTGCCGACGGTCTTTTGCGGATTGTAAGTTGACGATTTCCACTTGCGGCAGAAAATCAACATCTGCTCGTGCGCTCTCATCGGACGACGATTTGCATCTAAATGACCGACGGCATTAAATTTTTCCCAAATCAATTCGTAACGGTAATTGCTCAGATTTGAATTGATTAAAACCGGCACGAATTTCCCCGAAGCAAACATCACCATCGCCGCGCTCGGCTTGCAAACCCGGTGAATCTCTTCCCAAAATGCCTTCCAATCAATCTTCACATCCCACTTTATCGGCGTGATGCCGTAAGGACTATCAGATAAAAGCAGATCCACGCTTTTGTCCGGCAACGTCGGCAAAATATTCTGCCAACTATCGTGAAATAATTTTTGATTGTTTATTTCAAAGCACATAAATTAAAAATTTTTCATCCGCGCCGAACCAATTTTCTGACCGCTCGATGCAAAACTTGCCTTGCCGATATAATCCGTTTCGATAATGAATTGACCAATCGCACACGCCATTATTTCGTCATCGTGAAAACCGCTTTTTGCTTCCATTTTATTGCCGTTTTGAACGAAGACTGTCGCCTCGTTGCAGACGTTTTGCGAACACGGTTTGAAATGTCCTTCGCGCCAAGCCTTTTCAAACATCGTAATTGCCGTGCGTTTCACTTTGTCCGTCATCGGCAATCCGGGACGAGCGCGTTCCATCGCTTGCATCATCGAAATTCTGCCATCATCCACGTCGCGCTGTGTCTGCACATCAATATATTTATAAAGACGATGACCGTAACCGCGATTTTCGACTTCCATAATCACGCCTTCGCCCATATTCGACTCGACCGCGATGTCCGCACCGAAATATCTGTCTGATAGTTCACAGCACCGTTTTGCTTGTGCGTCCTGTTTTTCCCATCCGCGCCACGAATAAACCTGCTCATTCGTGAAACGGTCAAGCACCGTAACGATTGCAGGATCGCCAGTTTCTTCAATCCCGATTGAAGGATCGTTGATAACCAAATAAGAATGTCCCGGAACGGGATTACGCGGCGGAAAAACTTCTTGAGTGTAGGATTGGTCAAAAATCGAACCGCCGGTTTGCGCGAACGGGTCCACATCGTTTTCGGGATATTCGACGCGGAATTTCTTTTCGCCGCGCTTGGCGATTTGCTGCCGCCGCCACGCGATGCGTTTTGCCACCTCGTCATCGAGAATATCTTCAAATTCAATGTGGTTTTTCTCGTAAAGAAACGCGGCAATCTGCATTGCCGTCGCAAATTCCGATTGCAGAGCGAAATTGTTTTCACGCTGAATTGTTTCGTCGTAATCGGTCAGCCGCGCTTTCTTTTTTTCTTCAGCGGAAAGTTCTTCAAAGTTTTGATTTTTGAGAATTAAATAAATGCCGTCGGGCGTATCAACAAAACTTGCACCATCAATTTGATAATTTTTGTTCCACCACCATTCAAAAAAGTGATTTCTGATTCCGCCCTCGTGATTTTTGCCTTGCAGATACTTGCGATGAAACCAATCGCCAACGCCTTTCGCTGTTGATTCGCCGGAGATTTTACCACCGGCAGTTGCATCGCACAGCGCGGTCGCTGCTGTTTCCGCGTCGCCTTTCCAAAATGGAATTTCGGTTAAATGAAGTCGCGTGATGGTATCGCCGCGTCCTTTTTCTTCTTCGCCCGGAGAAACCGTTGAAACTGAAAATTTCGACTCGACAACGCCTTTTGCCTCGTCGTTAAACTCCAATGAGTTCTTACTGTTGTATTTTGAATCCGGTTTGATTTCCGGTCGCAGATTCGCATACATCGTTTTGACGACGCGGAACAAAGCGGCAAGTGTCAGCGGGTCTTGCGCGACAATGCGGATGTGATGACCGTTTTCGATAATCGCATCGCCCAAATAATCGGCGCAGTAAAAAGTCGAGACTCCTAAACGACGACATTTCAACGTAAAATTTTCGATTGAGTTGTCAAGACTGGCATCATTCGAGGCTTTGAGCAGTTCTTTTTGCGCGTCGTTCAGAATAAAAGGAACGAGCTTGTTTTTCTGGAAAGCGTCTCTGACTTTGATTTCGTGTTCAATAAAAATTATTTTGCGGTTGAGCCAGTCTTCCCGATACCATTCGAGTGTGTATGGTTCAAGCGAAATCTCGACACCGATTTCACGCCCTTTGGCTTCAACCTGTGTCTGCAAATCCTGAAACGGATTGTTGGTTTCAACTTTGCGCTGCATACTTCGCTTTCAAATGCTCTCCAAAGGGCTGCAAATGGCGCGTCAAAAATCCGATTGCCTCTGTATCCGAGCCGACATATTCGAGAAAATCCGTCATCGTTTCCGCGCCGACTTTTACTCTGTCAATCGCGTTTTTGTGTTTTTCGCGGTCAAATTCGAGCTGCTTTTGTTTGAGTTCGATTTCGGCACGTTTCAGCCGCATCCGCTCTTCTTCCTGCCGAACCGATAAAAGTCTGATCGGGTCTTTGCAAACGACTTCGCGGGTTGCCGTCAGCAATTTTTCTTCAATAGATTTGATGACGTTTTGATAATCGTCCGAATCTTCGAGTGATAAATCTTCGCGGAGCTGCTTTGCCTGAAAACGGGCGAGACGATAGCGGTCAGCCAGTTCTTCGCCGACCGTGTTGCGCCAGCGGTTGATGGAGTTTTTATCGAGTTTTTGCTTGAATTGGCGTTCGAAATCGGCTGAAATTTCGCGGTCGGTTCTGCCGTTCGTCACTGCCCGAATGACAAAATCAAACTCCGTTTCCGCCAGTTGTTCAACCTTATTTCGTCTGCCCATCTCAATTTACCCGGATAACGCCCAATTCGGTCTTGTGTTCCTCCTGAAACTGCAAGCCTCTGCTGGTCAACCTGGCGCAGAAATCGTTGTCGCAATCGCCATCGGACTCGGCAAATTTATTGAGGAATTTTTCCTGTTGATTGTCGTTGAGGACAAGTTCCGAGGACGGCGTAGTTATCCGCACCAATCCGGCATCGCGCAGGAAATCCAAGTCTTCCGCCAGACGCTGACGCGTAATCGGGTAATTTTTCGTATCGAGCAGATAGATAATCGAGCCGAGTTCCAGCGATTTCGGGCGCGAGAAATACAAGAAATAAATAATTACTCCGCGTCGCCGGTCTCGTTCATAATTTTTCATTGTGAACATTTACTGTTTTTCTCCTGCGATTTGTTCTTTAATCACCATCAAATCGGTTTCGAGCGCGGCGAGACGCTGGCTGTTTGTTTCGAGATTTAAAGCCATTTCGTCCAGCGTGTTCAGCCTGTTCAAAATCTTGTCGCTGGCATCCGCGTTGACGCGCTGCAAGATATGTGAGTTGCGCGTGTCGCGCTGCTGCTCGATAACGATTTGCTGCAAAACATTACTCATTGCGTTCAAGGAGTCGCTCAATTTCCCGAAAATTGACGCTTCGTCAACTCGTGAACCGGCTTCGGTTTCGCGCACTTTGATTTCAGCGAGTTTTACTTCTTTCCACGACGGCAGCACTCGCAGAAAAAAACCAAGTATAGCCAGTAAAACAACAATTGCCGCCGGAAGTGCGAGGATTTTATCCCACCCGATTGCGTCCATAATTATTTTTTATTTGTCAGCCATCAAAGCCTTATACGCAATCGTCGCCAGCGCGAAAACCTGCAACGCCGATGCCGCCGCTTTGTCCCACGAAAAACCGTCGCCGGACAGAAACATCGAAAGCACGACCGCGCCGATAGCAACGCCAACCGAAACCGCCAATGCCACAACCATCGCGGCAAAGCTCATCGCGCCGGTTTGATTTTTTATCCACTGCGTCAGTCCGAGCGTGGCAATCGTGCCGACGATCATCGTGATCAAACTCTCCGCGCTGAAGAAACTTAAAGAAAGAAAAAAAACAAAAATTGTAATTAAACTCATATTTTCTCCTGAAAATCCGACCTACTCGCTTTTTCCGAGTAGGTCGGATTGTTTTGGGTTTTAGTTGCCGTCAGCGGCAGGTGTTTCTTCATCA
>JANMAA010000073.1:0-48040 GCA_031359215.1 Acidobacteriota bacterium
CGGTCAATCGTGAAACGGTATGCGACGAGTGCCTGTTGTCTTTCATCGTCCGCTATTTTCGCATAGATTTTAGCGGAATAATACTAAAGTCTTGCACTGAAAGTGCAAGGTTTTGACCTGCGTAATTCAAAGAATAAAAAACTCTATGAAAACACAAACTATCAAACAAATCTTTTTCTGGTGCATTGCAGTTAGTTTTATGACTTCTTGCACTTCAATCACCAAAAATTGTCCTAAACAAGCGCGACCTTTTCAAGTCAAAGAGTTTAATTCCGAGCAATGGAAAAACGGCGATTATCAAACTCGTGGTGAAATGGCAGGGAATTTACGCGAGTTGGTAGGTTACCCAAAACCGTGGAAAAAATCTGCTGATGAAGTTCGGCTGATTTTGGGTGAACCTGATGTCATTACCGAAGCGATTTGTTGTTATAGTGGACGCGCGGCGGCACTTCCAAAGATAAAGTTGAATTATGGCTTTATTACGTTGAAATAGAAGAGGGTTATTGGAATTTTCCTGCAGAAGGTGAACCGAAAAGGAAAATAATTCCGCAAGCCTTCAAACTATATTTTCAGAAAGGAGATTCGCACGATTTTCAAACAATAATCGGCGAGAGAGACGGAGACCATTCTCTTTTAATCCCGGTGGTCGATGCAATCAGGCTTTGAATAAATAACCAAGAGGATTAACAAATATGATTAAAGCAATCCTAATAATTATTTTACTCAATATTTCGTTTTTGGGAGTCGGCGGCGGATTGATGTATTACGGCTATCAATCGGACGATACTTTTAACATTCTGATGGGTGGAGGTTTTGTAGGAATAATGTTGCTAATGGATGTTCCCGTATCTCGTTGGCTGTTGATGAAATGGTTCAAACGGAAGAGTCAAAAAAGGCGTGCCGCAAATTACGAAAAATCAGAAACAGGCAACTTTAAGTAAAACAAGTCAGGAGAAAAATGATGATTAGAGCAATAGGACTAATGTTTTTATTCAATATTCCGTTTTTATTGGGCGGGGCAGGCTTGATTTATTGGGGCTACATCACAGAAGCAAAGTCCTTGACGGATAACGAAAGCCCAAAACTGATTTTTTATGTGTTTGGCGGGCTTGTGATAAGTATTCCCTTATTGATAAGTCTCGTGTCAATTCGCAGGGCGGTGAAAAAACGAAACCGGATTAAAGAAATGATTACTTACGGCAAACAAGGAACAGCCAAAATCCTAAAAATGAGCGATACGGGCGTAACAATCAACGACAATCCCCGTGTCAAACTGGAATTAGAAATCTCCATTCCTAATTATCCAACTTATTTTGCCCAAAAAACTTTAGTGATTCCGATTATCAACCTCCCACAAGTTCAGCCGGGGTTAACCGTAGAGGTTTTAGCTGACCCCGAAGACAAATATAACGAAGACAGAATCGGACTGATTCTTAAATAAAATGAAGAGATTTTTGGTGATAAAAAAAACGACGAAAAAATGAATCGAAAGAAAAAATCAGATTAACAGAATTTAATAAGCTAAATTATAAAATGATTAAACCAAAAAACAAATATCGGGCATTCGGCTATTTCTCGATGACAATCGTTTATTACGTTGCCTTCGCAACTCACCTTTTGAGTGGAATGATTCCACGCGGAAGCAGCGATCCGGCAAAGTTTTATCAAAACAATTCCGGTTTCTTTTGGACTTATATTTCAATAGTTTTTCTGCTTTTTCTATATCAGGCGATTCGCGGGATTTATCTCTATTGGAAGCGTCTTAGACGCGATATTGACCCAATCCCGAAAGCAAAATCATTTACGCCGCGGACGGCAAGTCTTATTACTTCATTTATTATAATTCCGATTGGGCTTTGCTTCCTGATCTTACCGACCGTTGAACTGATAAAAAAAACTGCATACGGCGGATATGTTTTTGGAAACCATCCTTTGGCGAGCGAACCAACCGAATTTTGGATATTGCTAATTTTTCAGGGCATCATCGCATTTGTTCCAATTCTCGGTGGCACTTTGTTATTTATTTTTCCACCTAAACACATTGAAGCCGTTAAGGAGAACAAACAACTTGAGCCAATAGGAAATGCTCGTCCACGAATGAAAACGGCGACAAAAATAATACTCGGGTCGGTCATCGCCGTGTTTTTGTTAGGTTGTTTGGCGGTTGCGGGTGTAGTTGGCGGAATATCTTATTTGGTTAAAGAGGTTATGAGTCCTGAACGCATCGAAAAACGAAATAAAGCAAAAGCCGCAGGTTTTGAGTTTGGTAAAAACACAGATCAAAACGGATGTATGGAAAAAGGCTTTTCTCTCGAATCTCCGTCGGACACTTTCAATACGAGCAATCAATCGTTTATTGAAAGTTGTTTGAATTCGAGCCGCCCGACGGCAAATTTCTGTGAAGGTGTTCCGTTTATGTTTAATCGCGACTGGGTTGATGCAGAGTGCAAGAAAGTTGGTCACGATACAAGTCCGTGCTATGCGGCGTTTTCGCAAAAACTAGATTTCTGCAGAACGCCTGATAAGAAATCAAATCCATGAAAACATTATTACAATCAAGTATCGGACGCAGTTTATTTGCCGGATTATCGTTGCAATCGCAGCCGTCAATTCTTCGGCGGACTGTGGCAAGCCAAACACGGACGCACCAGCAAAATTTTTATGTTGATATTATAGCTGACCCCGAAGACAAATATTACGAGGATAGAATCGGGCTGATTATGAAATAAATTATGACTAACGAAATACGAGGTAAATATGAAATATTTTTTTACATTAAGTTTGGTTCTTTTATTCAATCTCGGAATTTATTCGCAAGACGAAATTGTTCTAATTACGCATAACAATTATCTGGTCGGCGGAACGCGAAACGGAAAATGGTTGAAAGAAGCGGAAGTTTTGACAAATATCCAGAAACCGACAAAATTTATCGGTTTTGATTCTTTCATAAATCCAAAGCCATCCGAAATTTACGGCACACTGGGCGAATTGGGCTGCGGAAGATCGTTTTTCTATTTTAGCGAAACGGCAAAAATTCCCGAAAATATTTTTGGCGACGGAACTTTAAAACAGGTTCTGGCAATCGGCGCAAATGCTACGTGGAATCCGCTTCCGCGAGTTCCGAAAAAACTTGACCGAACGAATAAAACTTATCAAAAAATCGCGCTGGATTTTCTCAGAACAAAAGAAATAGTCGCAAAAAGCATAAAACTCGAAAGTGCTTTTTCGATTGACCTCGAAGGCGACGGAACGGATGAAATTTTTATTGAAGCAACAAATTATAAAGACAAAAACGGCGAAATTGGCGGAACTGCGCGCGCGGGAAATTATTCGTTTGTTTTGATGAGAAAAATTGTCGGCGGCAAATCGAGAAACTTTTTGATCGAAGGCGAATTTCATCCCAAAGAGCCAAAAATAGAAGATTACATCAGCGAGTTCGATCTGTCGGCATTTGCCGATCTCAACGGCGACGGGAAAATGGAAGTAATTCTTAATGGTTTATATTCCTATGGCGGCGAATCAACTGAAATTTATGAGTTGGAAAAAAGCACTTTGAAAAATGTTTTGTCCGTCGAATGCGGAGATTAAGACAAATGAAAAAAAACTATTTAAAAACGATTGCGTGCAATTTATTTTTACTGACCTGCATTTTCGGATTAGCAGATTATTCTTTTCCGCAAAAAAGTAAGTTGAAAAATTCGGATGAAATCGTATTCGAGTTTTTTAGAGGAAGTTTTGCCAACGCCAAACGACGCGAAATTTCTTTGTTTATTTACAAAAGCGGAAGGATTGAATGCGAATTTTCGACGGAAATTTCTGGGAAAAAATCTGACAGATTGCAGAAAAACTGTTTGCAAATCAGTAAGACGAAAATCAATGAGCTAATAAAGATTGCCGAAATGCCCGATTTTCTAAATGCGGAAGAATCATACAGCATTTTTAACGGCGGAATAGATAACAGCAAATGGGCGGGCGTTACATATTATCGAAAAAAAGGCGATAAAGACATAGATTTTACTTCCGATGAAGGCGTTCGGGAAGATGAGGAAAATGCTTTGCCGAAAGCGGTTAGTAATTTTCTAACAAAAATTAAAGAAATAGAAAAACTTATCGAGAAAAGCAGCAAGCAAAAAGTTTGTCGTGCTATTATACGGCGTAATTTTTTTGATTGTAATTTTCGACAAAGTATTTTCTTTCTAAAAGGCTGAAAATAATTTTCAGAATAATGGTGGCGATATATTAAAAATTATGATGATACAACAATTATTCTACTTGAAAAATGTTGGCTTACTTGCCTTTTTTAAAGCATTTGGCTCTTTAGAATTCCTTATTTTAATCGGCGCGGTCTTGACCATCATTTACAGATTAAGGTCAGATATCAAAAGGCATAAAGAGGCTAAGTTGATAAAAGAAGATGTTTTGCCTGAACTAATCTCCAATTTTGGCAAAGTGATTTCAATAGAGGCTTATAACTATGACAGGTCAATCCGTTTTGAGCGTCACGATACGATTTTTGATGTAAAAGTCACTTCAACATCAGACGGAACCATGGTTATTGGAACTGAAAATATAGTTCAGTTTAACTTACTCAATCTCCGCGAGAAATTTTATATTCAGAGCAAATCAATATTTGCCCCTAAGACTTTAAAGGAATGCCAATCAGTCCAAGTTACAATGCCCGGCGATTTCATTTTTTACAGTCTTAACCCGCAATTTTTGTTGAATTTAATGCAGAAAGACACAATCCGTAATGAGATTGACAAGTATCAAAAGAAATCTACGCGCTCCTTCGAGATTGCCGCTGAAAATGGTGTGTTAACACTTACTTGGAATCGTCGTTTGTATCATAATGGCGAGTTTACTCTTGAAAATTGGACGTATGGTGAAACTTTGCAAACTGAGGCGCAAAAACTTGAGCAAATTTGTCAAACGGCAGTCGTTTTTTACGATGAATTAGCAAAAAAACAGATGGAGACAGCTAAATTCGGGAAACCATTATGAAAAATTACAAATTATTTTTTGTGTCGTTGCAGTTTTTGTCTTGACGTTTGCGGGCTGTCAGGAAAATAAACTGCTGCTTAAAACAAAAGGCGCAAACGATTCAAACATTCCGCTTGACACGAAAATTTCAATCAGTTTGTCGGAAACGCTCGATCAATGGTTCACGCTGGATATTTCCGCCGACGGCGAAACGGTTTATACGCCGACAAAATATAACGGTTATAACCGGACAAATCTTCCGCCGCAGGGCGTTCCTGTTAAAAGCAGAATCAGCAAAGAACAACTAGAAGAAATCATCCGCGAGTTCGAGAATCAGAAATTTTTCTCTCTAAACAATTCTTACAAACAAGGAGAAAGCGGTTGCGACAGTAGAGTTTTAGATGCCGGTGTCAGAACAATTTCCATCGAAATAGGCGGAAAGAAAAAGTCCGTGCGTTGGGACGGTTGTATGAGAGACGGGTAAAAATATGCCGCCGGAGTTTTTTGCGGTTTTTGACAAAATTATTGAAGTCAGAAGGAAGTAGAAAATAATAACTTGATTTTAGGAAACGAAATGAAAAATTTAATAACACTATGTTGCACCGTTTCGCTTTTGATGTGCGTTGGTTCGGGTTGCCGTCGGCTGGGTTTGATTCCCGGCGGGAAAAGTTATTTTGAAGACGGCAGCGCACAAAAAGCGGCGGCGGCAATCAGGGGGGAAATCGGCAAACCGTTTAATGTTACCGAAGTTTTTATTGACTACAACGGCGAATTCAGAGTTAAAGCGCAAGACCCGAATAATCCGAAAAATCTGGACGAATACAAATATGTCGGTGGATTCGTTACCGGACCGAATCCGGTGAAAATAGGCGCGATCAACGATAATTTGGAAAAAACCGGTTTTCCGTTTGACGAGATAAATTTTGCCGCCATTCCCGAATTTGCGCGGGAAGCGATTGGAAAATCCGGCATCGAAGGCGCGAACATTTACCGGATGACTTTTCAGCGCGGTTTTGCCATTTCGGAAAACGACGCGGGAAGTTTGGGCAAGGGGCGTTGGCTTATCGAGATCAAAGGCACACGCGAGAATATTACGGCAACGGCAAGCCCCGACGGAAAACTGCTCGGCGTTGATTTGTCGCACACTTCGCGGGCGGCGGATTATAAACTTATTACCAAAGAAGAATTAGAAAAAGCGCAGAACGCTTTGAAAAATGCGCTCGGTGCAGAAAGAAAAATATTGGATATTACAATCTACGAGAAAAATTTGGGTGTCAGCGCACCGAATCCGCAAAATCCGAATGTGCAGGATTCATATCAATTCGGCATTAACGGTCTGACCAATAAAGAATTCGTAAAAATGATGACGATCAAATTTCCCACCCAAGAAGATTTTACTTTGAATGACTTAAATCTGCCGGACGCGGTGGCGTTTATCGAGAAAGCCAAAACGCGCATCGCTATACCGGACGCGGCAATTTCTTACATCATCATCAAGCGCGAAAAGAATAGCATTACGAGTAAAGTTTTTCACATAACTTGGTCTGTCTATTTCCAAAAAGGTGTGAATTCGGGATGGGTGAGTTATTACAACGATGGTAATGAAGTGCGTGTCTATAAGAACGGCGAAATCATTTCCGAGAAAAAATAATTATGAAAAATCTAATAACAATTGGCTGTGCCGTATTGCTCTTGATGGTTTTTCTGCAAAGTAATTCGTTTGCACAGAAAACTCAGAAAGCTAAAGATGTGATTCTTTTTGAAGTCAGCAAATACTTAAATCCGGGCGGAATCAGACGCGGTTCGCAGCGCACGCTTTTTATTTATCGAAGCGGACGAATTGCCTGTAAATCATTGTCGTATAATCCGCTAGGAAAAAAGGTTGAAACAACGAACAACAATTGTTTTCAAATCAGCAAAAAGAAAATAGACGAGTTGACCGAACTCGCCGAACAAACCGATTTTCTCGAAGCGGAGGACAGTTATCAATTTTTTGGCGGAGGCGTAGATTACGGAAAAACATTTTCCATAATTTTTTATAGAGAATCCGGCGAAAAGGAAATTTTTTTAACAAATCCGAGACGATCACCAAACGATAATTCGCTGCCGGAATCAGTTGCAAAATTTATAGAAAAGATCGCAGAAATAGATAAAATGATGGAAGTTAAATATGAGTTAGGAGAAGAATAGAAAGGAATTTTGCCTATACTTCAATGGAAGAAAGGAGAAAAATGAAAAATTCAGTTACTTTTTGTATGGCGATTACATTGTTGATTTTTGTCGGATTGGCTTGCAAAAATAATCCGTTGGCGAAATTTACGAATCAATATCATTGCACGATTGAAGGCGAATCCGAACCGCAAACGGCGGATGAATATTTCAAACGCGCCGAAAAACATCTTGAGAGCCATAATGCTTCAGCCGATTTTGATCAATGCGCTTTCGATGCGGTTTCGGAAGGATTGAAGCTCGATCCGCAAAACGCCATCGGTTATGGTTTTCGCGGAAATTTGTATATGTGGCGGGCGAAAGAATTTGTTTCTAAAAACGATACGAATGGGGCGAAAAAAGATTTTGAATCGGCGTTGGATGATTTGAATGAGGCGATTCGTTTAGAGCCGAATCGTTCGATTTTTTATGACCAGCGAAGTGTGATTTATCGGGACAGCGGTTTTTTGGACACTGATTCGGAAAAGGCTTTGCAGGATTTATCAAAATCAATCGAACTTTATAAAAGTCTGTATCCTTATGAAGAACGCGGCGATATTTACGCTGAAAAAAAAGATTACGAAAACGCCGTCAAAGATTATTCCGAAGCAATAAAACTCGACCCAAAAATATCCCGACTTTATACAAAACGTTCGGAGGCTTACAAAAATCTGGGCAAAACCGATTTAGCCGACAAGGACGAATTTAAATCTCTACAGATTAAATTTCCCGCCGGTAATTCAAATTCAAACACATCCGAAATCCCCGGATCAAACAAAAAGGAAATACCGAAAACGATTTCGGGCGGAGTCTTAAACGGGAAAGCGATTGATTTGCCGAAACCCGAATATCCGGTAGCGGCGCGGGCGGTGAAAGCGAGCGGCGCGGTTAATGTTCAAGTTACGGTTGACGAAAAAGGCGATGTCGTTTCAGCAAGTGCGGTTTCCGGTCATCCGCTTTTACGCGCTTCGGCTGTCGCGGCGGCAAAAAATGCGAAATTCAACCCGACGCTTTTAAGCGGAAAACCTGTAAAAATTTCGGGGGTGGTTGTTTATAATTTTACGCCCTGAAAAAGTGGAGAAAATTGTGAAAAAATTAATAATTTGTTTGTTAATAATTTGTGCGGCAGTAATTTCGATTTCCGCGCAATTCGACAATGTGGGGAAACTGAATGTCTGGACGACCGAAAATGTTCAGCGAAGTTATTGGCAGGATTTTGAAGAAGACGATCTGGCGACGGCTTTGTGCAAAATTCGCGTCGCTAAACATAAAGATTTTGACCGCGTTGTTTTTGAGTTTGACGACGGCAAACCGCAATATGTCATTCAATATCTGCCGTCGAATATTTATTCGACCGAAGGCGGCGACAAGGAAATAAAAATTGCGGGCGATGTTTTTATGTTGATAAATATTTACGGGATCGGCGTTGACGATCCGCCGTGCAAACTTAAAAATTATCCGAAAAAGAAACTGAATTTTCCGTAGCTAATGCAGATTCAAAGCGGAGTTTGGTTTGAAGGAATTTGGGATTTTCTGATCGGTGTGAACGGCAAAAAAGCGTTTCGCGTTCAGGAATTAACGAACCCGTCGCGGCTTGTAATTGATTTTAAACATTAAAAACTTATGAGCGAAAATCAGCCGGAAATTTTAGCAAATTGGAAATACGAACCCGATTTATGGCGTGATTTTCTCGAACACGAATCCGGCATTTATAAAGGAAGCGTTCGAGCGGCGAAACATTTCTTTTTTGGTGTGCTGATTTTTACGATTATCGTGGTGTTTCTGATCGTTTCCATTACTTTATTGATTACGAAAAAATGGAATTTCGAGATGTTGAGTCCGGCAATCACCGTCGGCGTTTTGGGCTGGGTTTTTATCGTTATCGGCGGAATCTTCTGGCTTTGGCGGCGCGACAGATTTAACCGTTTGCAAGAGCGGGCGGGCGAAGTCGTTATTTCTCTTGACGGCATTAATGCAAACGGTGTCGGATTTAACTGGGGTTTCGGGGAATTCGGGGTGCGTTTTGAAAAGGTCGAACGAAAAACAATTTCCGCCGTTTCGGGAAAGACTTTTGAAATTCTGGAATTTTTTACGGTAAATCATACGACTTCTTTTGACGGACGAACGCGGGAAAATTTTGAAACTCGAATTCCGATTCCTTTCGGGAAAGAATCCGAAGCGGAAAGAGTTATTTCCCGGCTTCGCGCACATCTTTTAGCGGCGGATCAGGAATGGATAAACGCGAATTTTGCGCTCGGTCATAGTTTTTCGCAAGGCATTTGCCGATTATGCGGCGAAACCGTGACGGAAGCGGCGGCGTTTAGAAATTATAATTGCAGAGGTTGATTTTGATTGCAAGAAAAATAAAATATGAATAAACAAATATGCCGAAAATGCAGCGAAGTAATTTCTAATGATTTTAATGAAACACTTTCATTTTGCACCAATTGCGGCTCAAGCATAAATTTATCGCCGACGGAAGAAAAAACTTTGCCATCTGTAAAAAACGAACAGCTTTATTCGCCAACACCGCAGAATTACAACGCGAAAACGGGCGGGAATAATCTGCGTTATGTATTCGGTTGTTTGGGTTTGCTGTTCGGCGGCGCGATTCTGGCGGGTGTTGGTTTTTACGGTTATTGGTCGTGGTCGGCGAAAAAGTCGGATGAATCGGGGAAAATTGTTTCGCCGACATCGCAAACCGTTCGTTTTATTACGAACGAACCGGAATCGCTCGATCCGCATTTTTATTCCGAAGGGATAATAAGAAACTCTTTGTTTGACGGTTTGGCGGAATATAACAATCAGAATTCCGATCTAAAACCATCGTTGGCGACGAGTTGGGAGAAAAATGCCGACGCGACCGTGTGGACGTTTCATCTGCGGAAAGACGCAAAATGGACGGACGGCAAACCGATTACGGCGAATGATTTTGTCTATTCGTGGCGGCGCATTTTGAACCCGGACAAAAATCTCAAATATCAGGGATTTTGGCTTTACGACATCAAAAACGCCGAGCTTGACAACACGGGAAAAGCAAAGGCGGAAAATGTCGGAATTCGGGCGATTGACAATTTTACTTTGGAAGTTACGATGGAAAAACCGACACCGTATTTCGACAAACTTATTGCGTTAACAGCTTTTCGTCCCGTTCCGCAGACGGCAATTGAAAAATTCGGCAAAGATTGGACGAAGCCGGAAAACATCGTTACTTCGGGCGCGTTCAAATTAACCGAATCATCGGCGAAAAATCAACCTGTGGTTCAGCGCAATCCGCTGTTTTGGAACAATGCCGACACGAAACTCGAAAAAATCGTTTTTATCTCGGATGAAAAAGTTCCCGACGGAAGCGAATTTCCCGAAAAAACTCTCGAACGCTATGAAAAAGGTGAAACAGATGCGGTTTTCGTAACGTCTCTGCCGGATGAATCTCTCAAAAATAAAAAGGATTATTCGCTCACAAAAACAGCCGGCATTGAATCTTTATCTCTCAACACGAGCATCAAACCGTTCAGCGATGTTCGCGTCCGACGCGCTTTTAGTCTGGCGATTAACCGCGAGAAATTAAAGGAAAAAAATCTATCGCAGTTTCCGACCTTTTCATTTGTGCCGGAAATTAAGAGCTATGAAAATGCCAAGAACGGAGGCTATCAACCCGATGAAGCCAGAAGATTATTGTCCGAAGCCGGTTATCCGCAAGGACGGAATTTCCCCGCCATCGAATTTATCTTTAACACTTCAAAAAGACGCCTCGATCTCGCCGAATTTCTCCAAAACCAATGGCAAACCGAACTTAACATCAATGTTAAATTGGTTAATATGGAATTTAAGGAGTTTCTACCAAAACGCAACAAACTGGAATATAACGGGATTGCACACAGTGCCTGGTCCGCCGATTACGATGATCCATACAATTTTCTGAATATTTTGCTCACTGAGAAAAACGGTTTCGGAACCGGTTGGACGGATAAAAAATATGCTGAAATGGTTGAAAAATCGAATCTCGAAACCGACGAAGCAAAACGCTACAAATTGTTGAACGAGGCAGAAAATTACCTGCTCGAACAACAGCCGGTAATTCCTTTGACCATTACAGCCAAAGGTTTATTGTGTCAACCGTATATTAAAAATCTTTCGCCGAATCCTTTGGGCTTTATCAATTGGCGCGAGGTTTATGTTGATTAAAATCAGTCGGAAACATAGTTAAAAAAGACGAGGCTAAATATGAAAAATAAATGGAAGTGTTCGAGTTTTTTGCTGGTGACGTTTTTTATTCAGTCATCGGTGATCTTTGTCCACGCACAAAAATCTTCTAACTTGAAGGAGGTTGAAGTTTACTTTTATTTTATCGGCGCGGAAGGAATTGAAGATGAAATTCTCCCGCTCAAACGAAATGTTTCGGCTACTGCACCGCTCCGTTCGGCAATTGAGGAAATGCTGAAAGACCCGACCGAAGACGAGAAAAAACTCGGTTACGAATCGCTTAATTACGATAATCTAAAACTCGTCTCGGTTAAACTAAAACGCGGAACGGCGCGGATGGATTTCAGCCGCGTGGTCGGTGAAAACACGAATCCGGGTGATTTGCTGACTTTGAAATTTGAAGCGGCAGTTAAAAAAACGGCAAAGCAATTTCCGGCGGTCAAAAAAGTCGTCGTTTGTGTCAACGGGATGAATGAATTCGGAATTGGAATGGTGCTTGATGCGCCGGAGCCGTGTCCGAAGGAGAAATAGATGAAAAGATTTTTGATAACTTTTTCGGCGTTGATTTTTTTACTGGCAATTTCCGGCAATTTTCCGGCGCAAATTGTTGAGAATGATTTAGAACAAAATGTCGGACGAAGATTCGACGGTTTTCTCGGAGTTAAACTAAAACCGGAAGTTCGCCTAATTATTGCAGAGATCGAGTGGAAAACCGTCAATAAATTTTACGCCGATTTTGTCCGGCAAGGCGATTTTATTCTCGGTTCGAGTTATATTTCCGAAGACGGCGTGCCGACTGTTTTGATCGATTATAAGTTGGAAAACGGCGACCGGAAAAAACTCGAAGCCATCATCACGCACGAACTTCTGCACCTGCGTCTGACTGCCAACGGTTACCCGGCTTTTATTTTTTCAGAAAGCGTTAACACGGCAAAAGGTCGGGCGATTGATACGGAACAAAGCAATATCAATGATCTGAGAAGTTTGATCGAGCATCAAATTTTCAAAGCCGATATGCAGAAATTCGATTTGTATAAATACATTCATTTAGCCGGTGATACGGCTAATAGCGCAAGGAAAAATAAAAGCAGAGAAGATGGTCAGGCGGATGCGATAAATTATGCTCGGGCGATTTTGGAATATCCGCATATTAAGGATGTTGAAGAAGTAGAAAAGATTTATGCCGCGAATAAATGGTCACGATCTTTACGCGAGGGCAAAGCGATTGCCGATCTTATTTCTGCATCGAACCCACGAACGGCGAAAGATTCGGAAACCGTTTTTCTGAAATGTATCGAAATACTTTATCCGTTTCCGAATTCGGCATATACTTTCAAACTAATGCCCGATCCAACAATAAAAACATTCAAAAGAATGATCGTCAGCATTTCAAAGCGGACAATACCGCAAAGAAAAAGTTCAAAAAGGAGTTGACCGGAACATTATGAAGCCTTTGATTTGTCCGCAGTGCGGCGGAAAAATTATCGATTACAAACCGTCAGACATATTCGCAGTGTGCGGTTACTGTGCAACGAAATTCGTCATCGAACGTGAAACTCCGAAACCGTCGCCGCAAGTTGAATTCGATTATGAACCCGTCAGAAATTCGCTGTCGAGTAATCAGATTTTCACTACGGTTTTTGTTTCTGCCGCCATTATTCTGGGTTTGATATTTTTTATCGCAATTGTCGCCAACAAAAAGGACAAACCCGAACAAAAAAACATCGATTACATTAAACCGACACCTACCGTTTCATATTCGCCGCCAATTTCGCCGATACCGACACCATATTTGCTCGAATTCGGCGGCAAAGGCACGGGCGAAGGTTTATTTCAGGATGCCGGTTCGATTGCGGTTGATAAAAAGGGAAGAATATATGTCGGCGACGATTCTCTGCGCGTTCAGCAGTTTGATACGGAAGGAAAATTCTTAAAACTCTGGCAAATTCCGTCTGAAACGGTTAATTACAAACGCGCCCGCACGATTCATAAAATTGCCGTTGATGCTGACGATAATCTTTACGTTGCGGTCGGCGGCGTGATTTTGATCTACAAACAGGATGCGGACAAACCGTTTTTCACACTTCTCGACGCACCCGATTATGTAATGGATTTCGCGCTTCGCAGTGACGGCGGCGTGTTATTGATTTCCAATAACGATGAAATAGAAACCTTGTTTTTCGTCAGCAAAAACAAAAAGGTAACGCGCAGCATCAAAGGTTTTCACTCCGACACAGCCGATGCTTCGATGTCGCCGTTCGATGTCGGGCTGGCGGCAATTCGCATCGCCGTTGACGGTGCGGGAAACATTTATTCGATCTATGCGCTCGGCGATCTGGGAAGTTATCAGCTTTCCTACAACGAAGAAGATTTTCGTATTTTCCGTTTTAACACCAACGGGAAATATGTCAACAAATTCGTCCAAACAATGGATTCCGTCGGCATCGAGACCGATAATCAAAGCCGCATATATATCTCAAGAGGCGACTCGCTCGAAGTTTATTCGGGCGAAGGCGAATTGCTTTCAACCGTTCCCGGTCTGAACGGCATTGATGCTTTCGCACTCGACAAGCAAAATAATAGTTATGTAGTCGGCGGTGATAAAATCCGCAAGTTAAAGGCGATTGACTTTTAAAATAATAGCTATTTCAAAAACTGACTAAATTTTTTGAAATAGCTTTTAACGTCTTTCTTTTTCTGACTTCACAAAAACAATAATTAGTCTAACAAGCCAACAAATCAAAATTACGGCATAGAGCGGATAGAGAAGAAACAAGTCGAAACGCCAGCCGTCTGCTTGATGATGCTCGTAAACAACTACAAAAACAAGAGTTGCAAGCGGAATATAAAGCATTCGAGCCGTCCATTTGTCACGCAGATTAAATGGAATTAACGAAAGAATTGCTAAAATCACTAAGCTGAAAAATGCAAATGGTGCAGAAATGTTTGAAATTCTCTCCAATGCATTATCATAAGCAAAACCGGGTTGATGCGGTAGCCATTCTGATAAATCCTCCGCCATTCTCGTATCATCGGGATATTTTGAAATAACCTTTAAATTATCCACCGTTGTCGCAGAATTTGGGTCAAATGTCACTTCCGTCATTGAAATATAGTCTAACGGATGTCTTTCGTAAGAATATCGTAACCCTGACCAATTATCCTGTCTTGAAGGTTGTCCTAATATTTGAACTACTTGCTTTTGCGTCATGCCAACTTGAACATTTTTCCACTCATAATTTCTTTTCCAACACTCTCTTGAACGATTTGAAACTTCGATGTCCACGAAAAAAAGCACTGTGTTAAACAACACTATCGCCAGAAAAGCAGTGTAAATTATCGTAAAAGCACGAAATAAAACTTGAGGAAAAATTGAATACCGGCTAAGAAATGTGTTGGCTTTATTTGAAAAAATCAAATAAAGACCGACTACAAACGCAGTAATGACAAACATTAAAACGCCGATATTGTAAATTAGGAAAGGACTGCTCATAACATTGAATAAAATTGCCTAAAACCTAAATATCAGACGTTATGGCTTTCCTATAATTGCACAGTTTTTAAGCTGAAAGCGTAATTATTAAACGAGGCAATGAACAATTAAATTCACTGCCTCGCTTTTTATTTGTGCTACTCAACCCTCACGAAATCCGTTCCCGTTCTGCCGAAAGTTTCGGGATGATACATTTCTTCGGCTTTGGCGGACGGCAAGACAAATTATTTTTCAAAGTCAGTAATCAAAACTACATCGCTTACGCCTGAATCTATCTGAAATCGCTAATCAAGACGACATCGCGGATTTCGCGTCCGCGTGTAAAGATGAATTGTTTGCCGTCGGGCGACCAATCGAATTGGTAAAGTTTTTCGGCGGGCAAACCTTCGAGGCGGTTTGGTGCGCCGCCGTCAATTGATTGCGACCAAACGCCGTTTGCCCAATCCCGGTAACTGATAAAATGTCCGTTTGGTGACCAACGAAGTGAGCCGTCGAAATTGTAAGTTGGCGGAACGTCAAACAATCTTACGGGTGCGCCGCCGGTTATCGGCACGATTGCCAATTTCATTTTGCCGTCAAAGCCATAACCGCAGGCGATAAAATTCCCGTCGGGCGAAACGCGGGCGTTAAAGCATTCCGCATCGGTGATTTGTGTTGCTTCGCCGCCTTCGATGGAAATGCGCCACACAAAATTTCCGTTGTCGGAGTTGTGCGTATAAACAATTGTTTTGCCGTCAGGCGCGGAATGCGGAAATGAGTTTTTGCCGCCGTCGAAAGTCAGTTGCCGCAAATCTGCACCGTCCGAATCGATGCGCCAGATTTCCGTTGCGCCCGAACGATTTGATTGAAAAACGATAAATTTCCCGTCCGCCGTCGCCGAAGGTCTTTCGTCGAGAAATCCGGTTGATGTAATTTGTTTGACATTTTCGCCACTGGTGTCCATTGTCCAAAGCGTCAAACTCTGGTCAATGCGGGCGGTGTAAAGGATTCTGCCATCGATTGTCCAATCAATCCCGAACCAGCCTTCGTGTCCCGCCGAACCGAAAGTTATTTGGCGGGCGGCGGCGAGATTTTCGGCGGGCGCAATCCAGATGTTGCTTTCTCGTATAGCCTGAATCGCAACCAGAGAGTTTGAATCGGCTGCCAAACTCAAAGTCGAGCCGTAATGTTGCAGGTCGCGGATAATGTTGGTGGCTCTGCCCGATTCGTAATCAATCTGCCAAATCTGATTGGCGGCAAACGAATTTTTGGTTCGCGCCACCACCAACAATCCACTGCCGTCCCGCAACCATCCGGTGCGCGAGATGGCAAACCATTCCAGCGAAGTTATTTGTTTGACGCTTCCGTTTGAAGCGTTCGCCGCAAAAATTTCCTGACCTTTGCCATTGCCGCTTTCCGCACCGAACGCCACCAACTTGCCGTCAGCCGACCACGACAAACTATGAGCAAGAAAAGACTTCACCGCCGAACGAACAACTATTTCCCTCTTGCTCGATCCGTCGAGATTAGTGATGACCAGAGTTTCGGTTTTGTTTTCGCGGTTGACGCGAACAAAGGCGATTTGTTTTTCGTCGGGCGAGATGACGGCATAAACGCTGATGCCGTCAGCAAGTGTTTGCGGAACGCCGCCCAATGCCGTCATTTTATAAAGCGTCCCGTTGTTAAAATCTCGCGGATTGCTGAGTGTGTAATAAAGCCAGTTTCCATCCGCCGAAAAAGAGCGCGGATTATAAATGAGGTCGCCGGTCGGTCGCAACTGCAAATCACTATTGCCGCTTGTCTGTCCGAGCCAAAGACTGTTCCGAAAACTGTCTCGTTCGCGCACCGAATAAGCAAAAAGTTTCCCGTCCGGCGACAACACACTATAGTCCACCGTGCCTTTGCTCGTCAGCCGTTTGATGACTGTATTCCTTTCGGCAATAGCAACGGGCGCGACTGCATTGTTGTTTTGAGTTCGATTGGATAGCCAAAAAATACTGCCAATGACACAGAGAATGACAATTGCGCCGGCGGCTAATTTCAGAGAAGAGGGGAAAGAGAGAAGAGGAGAAAGAGAAACAAATTTCCGTCTTTTAAACATTTCCCCATCTTCTTTTCTCCCCATCTCCTCTTCTTTTTCAATGGTAATGCGCGAGAGCGTTTCGGTTTCGATGACTAGTTCTTCATCTTCTAAATTTATAACCTCGCCGACAAAACGATAGCCGTAACCGGGAACAGTTTCGATAAAACGCGGATTGTTTTTCGTTTCGCCGAGTGCCTTGCGGATTTGCGAAATGTGAACCGGCAGATTTGATTCTTCAACGATTTGGTCGTGCCAGACGCTCGTGAAAAGGACATCTTTTTCGACCAATCGCCCGTTATTTTCGATGAGTGCAAGAAGTAAATCAAAAGCCTTGGGCGGCAAAGACAGCGGCGCGTCGTCGCGCCGCAATTGCCGATTGCCGGCATCGAGTTGAAAGTTATCAAACCTGTAAATCTGTCGGTTTTGCTTCTTCATTTGTCGGCTTTAGAAAAAATTAAGAAAAAATTCTTAAAAACTTAAAGACTTTCCACAACGCCCTGCGGGAGAATCGCCGTGTCGTCAAAAATTTATCGGATGCATCGCGTTTCAGCCGTTTTTAGAGTGAAACGATTATAACAGAAATCGCCCGCACCCAAAAGATTTTTTTGGCTAAAGAATGTAATCGGTCAGTAATAAGGAGATAAA
Source organism: Acidobacteriota bacterium (assembly GCA_031359215.1). Lineage (GTDB taxonomy): Bacteria > Acidobacteriota > Blastocatellia > Pyrinomonadales > Pyrinomonadaceae. Next base: position 17,592 of record JANMAA010000073.1, read on the forward strand.
AACAATGAACATAAAAAAAATTATCGTTATCGCAGTAATCATTTTCGCCTTTTCGATTGTCGCCGTCGCGCAAACCGAAACGAGGCGCACGCAATTTTCGCTTTACGGAATGCACTTTATCGGCGCCGGACAAACCGTGAATTTTACGGTGCAAGTCCCGCGCTTTTCCGACCCGCAGGGCGACATTCCTTGTATCCGCGTGAGAATCATCTTTGATATTTACGCCGCCGACCCGAACATCTCTAACCGCTTGCGCTTCGTGCGGCGCGTGTCGCGTGAAGTAGAACTCGAATTCGGCGACGCGGCGACATTTGACTATGCAGCGGGGCGCAACGGCGATTATGTCAGTCCGGCGGTGTTTGTCAGACTGGCAGAAACTGACACGCCCGAACTTGTTCGAGCGAGATTGCTGTCAACGCTCGTCGTGCGGCAAGGTGAACGCACGATTTTGAACCTTCCGGCAGTGCTGAAAGGCTTCGACCCGCAACCCGACCCGCCGAGATAAAGCGGTAAGCAGATGGCAGTAGGCAGAAAGCAGTGAGTTGTCGGATGGAAGGCAGACTGTTAGTCTGCCTTCCCAATATCTCTCGCCAAAGATGAAGGCAGAATGTCAGTCTGCCTTCCACTGGTTCGATAGCTGCTCCAGTGTGTCTATCAAACCCGCAAACGGAAGTTTGCTAATAAAAATAAGGAGAACAAAATTATGAAAGGTAGATTGATTTATTGTTTAGTCGTGTTGTCGTTGGTCATAACGGTCTGCATCAATTTTGCGTGGAAAGCCGAATCAGCCGGAAAAACTGATAAGCGAGTCAGTATAAATGGCACATCAGGGAACATTGCTAAGTGGGTTAGCACCACTGAACTTGGCAATTCGGTGATTGTAGAAAGTAACGGAGGACGAATTGCCATCGGTGCAGATCCGATTGTTTCCGCGAGATTTTATGTTTACAGTATGCGTGACCTTCCCAATTCAACTATTGTCGGCTACAACAGCGGCTCGGGGCGCGGTGTGCTGGGCGAAAGTAACAACGGCATCGGGGTCAACGGTATCGGTGGCACAATCGGTCTGAATGGCATCACGTTTAGCACAAACCCGAACGACGCGGCTGTGCGCGGCATCTCGCATCTCGGTATTCCTTACGCAGGCGATTTCCTCGGCAATGTGCGCGTCACGGGAATGTTGACCAAAGGCGGCGGCTCGTTTCGGATTGATCATCCGCTTGACCCGAAAAATAAATATCTGTCGCATTCGTTTGTCGAATCGCCCGATATGATGAACATCTACAACGGCAACATCACGACCAATGAACGCGGCGAAGCGATTGTCGAACTGCCGTCGTATTTCGACGCGCTCAACCGTGATTTTCGTTATCAACTGACGGTCATCGGACAATTAGCGCAAGCAATGGTCGCCGAGAAAATCAACGGCAATCGGTTTAAAATCAAAACCGACAAACCGAAAGTGGAAGTTTCGTGGCAAGTAACGGGAATTCGTCAAGACAAATTTGCCGAGCAAAATCGGATAAAAGTCGAAACCGAAAAGTCGCAAACCGAGCGCGGGACTTTTCAAAATCCATAAAGAAAAAGCATTTTCGCCGGGAGCGCAGACAACTTTGTCTGTACGTGAAAGGGCGAAAGGACGAAAACGCCGTTTGAAATTCAGTGCTTGTAATTTTCACGACAGTTTGTTTGTCTAGCGGCAAACATTGCAGACAAGACTGTCTGCGCTTCCAAGAGAAAAAATGACTCGTCGAACCGAAAAAACCGTCATTATAGTCGAAACATTTCAGCGCACGGTCATCTATTCGCGGCGGAAAGAAAAAATTGCCCTGTGTGAACAATGTGCGGTGGAAACCGTGATGCTTGCGCCGAACGAAGCCGCCGCGCATTTGCAAACCACCGCCCGCGAGATTTTTCGGCTGACGGAAGCGGGCGAAATTCATTATTTAGAAACCGAAGCGGGTGCGTTGCTTGTCTGTCGCAACTCGTTGTCAAAGGAAATAACAACTATTAAAAATAAGGAGAACTACAATGAAAAACTTTAGAAAATTTATTTCGTCAAACAAGCAAAACAATCGAAAATTGTTTCTTCAACTATCGGCTGTTGCGCTTTTTGGAATATCGAGTCTGCTCGTCTGGCAAACATCGGCGCAAATGAAAGCTAAAAACAGCCAAGACAATCTGCCAATCAAACAATTTTCGTTTATCGGCAAACATTTGCAATCGGCGATTCTTGGCGCAAACAGCCCAAACAATTCTCCACTGATTCCGACACTCGGCAATTATCCGAACACGATGGTTGTCGGTGGCGCGAATACAATTGTTACGCCGGATGCCGCGCCCACCAGCACAACGAGCATCAATGTTTCGACCAACAGTAATTTCAAAGGCACTTTTGTCGCCAACCCGACAACGGGCGTAGTGCGTATTACAAATGCACATCCGGCAGGTTCATATTTGGTTACGGTAAAGGCTTTTGATGCGATGGGAATGACCACCCGGACATTTACCTTGACAGTTGGAAACGGAACGCCCTGTAACGGCACAGTTCAGTTCACTAATGCCGCCGATGTCAGCGTTGCCGGTATTCCCTATATCGTCGCCACCGGAGATTTCAATAATGACGGCAATCAGGATTTTGCCACTACCAGCGGAGACGACAGCACGGTATCCATTCGTTTAGGAAATGGTTTGGGCGGTTTTAGCGGCATCACCGATGTCAGTGTTGGTGGCAGTCCTCAAAGCGTAGCAGTCGGAGATTTCAATAACGACGGTAATCAGGATATTGCGACTGCCAACTTTCTCGACAACACGGTGTCCATTCGTTTGGGAAATGGAGCAGGCAACTTTAGCGGCACGACCGATGTCAGCGTTGGTAATAGTCCTCGTTCCGTCGCAGTCGGTGATTTTAATAACGACGGCAAACAGGATTTCGCGGCTGCCAACAGCAGCTCAAATACAGTGTCTATTCGCTTGGGAGACGGCGCAGGCAACTTTAGCGGCACCACTACTGTCAGTGTCGGCAACAATCCTTCCAGCGTTGCCGTTGGAGATTTTAATAACGACGGTAATCAGGATTTTGCGAATACCAACAATGCCTCAGGTTCGGTATCCATTCGTTTGGGAGATGGCACAGGCAATTTCAGCGGCACGACCAATGTCAGCGTTGGTGGTGGTCCTGTGAGCGTAGCGATCGGCGATTTTGATAACAACGGTAATCAGGATTTCGCGGCTGCCAACTCAGGCTTTGGCGTGAACACGGTTTCAATTCGTTTAGGCAATGGCGCAGGCGGCTTTAGTGGCACCACTAATGTCAGCGTTGGCAGTCTTCCTGCAAGCGTAGCAATCGGAGATTTCAATAAGGATGGCAATCAGGATTTTGCGGCTGCCAACGATAACTCGAACACGGTATCCATTCGTTTAGGAAATGGTGCAGGCAACTTTAGCGGTACGACCAATGTCAGTGTTGGAACTAATCCTGTTAGTGTCGCCCTAGGAGATTTCAATAGCGACGGCACACAGGATTTCGCGGCTGTCAACCAAGGAGCAGACACGGTATCCATTCGCTTGGGCGGCTGTGGAGGAACGCCGACACCGACTCCAACAGTAACCCCGACTCCGACTCCAACTCCAATTCCTACGGCAACACCAACTCCAACTCCTATAGCAACGCCAACGCCGACTCCAACCGCGACACCAACTCCAACTCCAACTTTGACACCCACGCCGACACCAACTCCGACTCCGGCGGCAACAGCTACTCCGACACCAACGGCAACCCCAACGCCAACAGCGACTCCGACTCCAACGGCGACATCAACCCCGACTCCGACTCCGACACCACACAATGTTTGCACTCCGACGACAACCGTTACCGAGGGTGATCTGTTCCCCGGTGGAATTGTTTCTTTCGGCGTTACAAGTGGTCCGGGTTCGGTTACGGTCGATCACGTCAATGCCGGAACCGGTTTGCAATCGCTAACCGTGATGGGAACCCCAACTAATGCAGTGGTAACCATTCCGCCGTTTACAGCCGGAACACAGATGCCGGTAACGGTTACATTTACAACTCCAAGTCCGGGTATGGCAGTTGACTTTACCTTGCGAGCGGCAAGCACCTTCCACGCGGCATTCATCCGGGTGCGCTGTGCGGAAACCTGCACACCGACGACAACGGTTACCGAAGGCGATCTTTTCCCCGGCGGAGTAGTTTCGTTCGGCGTAACAAGTGGACCGGGAACGGTTACGGTGGATCACGTCAACGCCGGAACAGGCTTGCAATCACTGACAGTGGTTGGAACACCGACGAATGCGACGGTCTTCATCCCGGCATTCATACCGGGAACGACTGCTCCGGTGATGGTAATGTTCACGCCGACAAATCCGGCACTTCCGGTAGATTTAACACTGGGAGCGGCAAGCACCTTTCACGCGGCAAATATCCGTGTGCGGTGTCCCTAATCAGCCTGAGTTGAAAAATAAACAAAGGAAAGACTCACAATAAACCGTCGGGATGTTAGAATCTGACATCCCGATAGATAATTTACACATTACAAATTGAGGTTTCCAGAGTGTCGTGCTGCTTGCGCCGACGCTAACATCCGAATATGTGGGCGAGTAACAACGGCAAGCCTTTGAGCGATAAAGTCAACGGCAACGACGTTCCCTTTCGCAATCAATTTCCGTTTGTCGCCGACCCGTATCAGCCGTCTGCTCCGGGAAGTTCGCTGGACGATAAAACGCGGCAGTAGATTTTGAGGAAGAAACTGTTTGAAAACTCGCTGAAGGCGTGTAACGCAGTCCGTCCCGCTTGCGCTACATTTCAAGCTAGTTTTCAAACAGTTTCATAGAGATATGGAGCGCAATTAGTAAAAATTGCGCTCCAATCGAAAAAAACAAGGAGGAAATAAAATGGCAACGAGAGTAGAAAACATCGAAAATACGAACACGACCGATTCGGGTTTGACGCTGGAAAATGTCGGTGCAAACGTCATTCGCTACGGGCTGGTAATAATTTTACTGGCGGTCGGCGCGTTGAAATTTACCGCTTACGAGGCGGAAGGGATTCAGGGTTTGGTGGCGAATTCGCCGCTGATGTCGTGGGCATACAGTATTTTTAGTGTGCGAAGTTATTCCGCACTGCTCGGCGTGGTCGAGATTACATTGGGCATTTTGATTGCGACGCGCCCGTTCGCGCCGAAAGTTTCGGCAATCGGCAGCATCGGCGCGATTATTATGTTTTTGACTACGCTCAGTTTTCTGCTGACGACTCCCGGCGTTTGGCAGGCAGGTTACGGCTTCCCGTTTCCGTCGCCGATGCCGGGACAATTTCTGGTCAAAGACATAATGCTGCTCGGCGCGGCGATCTGGACGGCGGGCGAAGCTCTGCGGGCAGCAAACTTAAGGCAAATGTCCGGGCGCGGCGATATTTAGATGAAGTTTAAAAGCGAAATTTTGACGGCGGCGATTTTATTTTTCGGCGCGGGTGCGGGTGCGTGCAGCATTTTTCAGCCGATTCAAATCGAATCGGTCAAAATTGCCGTGCCGCCCGCTGCGCCGCTTGCTTCCGACAATGCGACGAATGACGGTGCGCTTCGCTTTCTCGAAAATAAACTCAAAAACGATCCCGAAGATTTCAGCGCGAACAGCAAACTCGCCGCGCTTTATCTGCAAAAACTGCGCGAAACGGGCGATGCTTCTTTTTTGAATTTAGCTTTTCGCGTCGCCCGCGCCTCGCTTGCGTCCGTGCCGGACGTGCGAAATTCCGGCGGACTCGCCGCGCTTGCACAAGCCGAATTCGCCGCTCACGATTTTACAAATTCCCGCGACCACGCCGTTCGTTTAATCGAACTCGAACCGACGAAAAGTTATCCGCAAGGGATTTTGGGCGACACGCTTGTCGAACTCGGCGATTATGAAAAAGCCGAAATCGCGTATAAAAAAATCACCCTGCTCGACGGCGGCGCAAGCCACGCGAGCGAAACGAGATTTGCCCGACTCTCGCAGCTCAAAGGCGATAATCCAGGAGCGCAAAAACATTTCGCCGCCGCGCTCGTCTTCGCGCTCAATCTGCCCGCGCCGCCGCGCGAAACCGTCGCGTGGATTCGCTGGCAATTGGGCGAAACCGCAATTTCCGTCGGCGATTACGAAACGGCAGAAAAACATTACCGCGACGCACTCATAACTTTCCCCGATTATTACCGCGCCGTCGCTTCATTGGGAAAAGTTCGCGCCGCCGCCAACGATTTACAAGGCGCAATCGAAAATTACGAAAAAGCCGTCCGCATTCTGCCCGATCCGAATTACGTTGCGGCACTCGGCGATTTATACAAACTCGCCGGACGCGAATCGGACGCGAAAAATCAATACGAATTAGTCGAACAAATCGGACGTTTGAGCGAACTGAACGGGGCACTTTATAACCGTCAACTCGCGCTTTTCTACGCCGACCACGACATCAAACCGGAAGAAGCATTTCAACTCGCTGCCAAAGAATATGAAACGCGAAAAGACATCTACGGCGCGGACGCAGTTGCTTGGACGGCGTTAAAAGCTGGTAAATTACCGGAAGCAAACGCCGCCATCAAAGACGCTCTGCGCTTGGGAACGCAGGGCGCGCGAATTTTTTATCACGCCGGAATGATTGAAAAAGCATCGGGAAATTATGCAAAAGCCGTTGAATTTTTACAGCAAGCCTTAAAAATAAATCCGTCGTTCGACGCACTGCAAACGGAAAAAGCGCAGGCAGCGTTGCAGGAACTGAAATAAAAATTCGGCGATAAGTCAGAACAGCGAGCGGTAGCGACCTGTTAAATTAGGTTTATCTTCAACCCGTCGCTACCGCTCAGGGTTCTGACCTCAAAATCTAAATTTTGGAAGAATACTTTCGAATTTTAACGCAGGTTAATTAAATTATTTTCGTCTGTTTCTTTCTTTGACAATTTTATTCATTGATTTTTTCATCAATTCATAATCGGCATTTTGGGCAAATTCCAAAATCTTGTCAGTCCAACGATTTGCGCTGGCGATTAAAACTTTATCGTCGTCAAAATAAACCGATGTAGAACCGCGCCAATCATCATTTCCGCACAGCGGCGAGCTATGGTAAGCGTCGAAGTCCTTTATCCGAATCCGCTGTCGAAGCGGAAAATCCTCAATCGTGGAATTTTCCCGCGCTGTTTTTCTAGTGGAAGGTTCAAAACATAAAGCTATCGAACCGCATCCGACATAATTTTCGTTTTGGTTATCTTTATAATTTTCGCGTTCATAAATAGCGATTTGCTTAAAAACCTCGCCGTTTTGCGTCAACGGTTGAATTACCCGTTCGCAACCCGCAATTTCGGGAAACAACGCCGACCAATCGGATGTTTGATCTAGCTTCGCCCCGATTGATGGTTGAAGCAACAATTCATCTTTGCATAAACCCGTGAAAAAAATGAGTAGTGAAAAACTAAGTAATAAAATTTTCATATTTTTGAAAAAGAGCGCGGAGACAATCTTTGCAGTCATTTCCTCGCTCGAATTGTTTACTCCACGTTCACAAAATCCGTTCCCGTTCGACCGAATGTTTCGGGGTTATTTTTGTTTGATTGAATTAGCAATTTTAACAATAGCCAAATTTATCTTTTTGTAGTCAACACGTTCGGCAAATTTAAAAATTGCTCCATTTATAACTTTGCTCGTTACGCTCAACTTCTTATCATCATCAAAAAAGACATCTATACTCTCTCCCTGAGAACCAACTCCGCATTTGAGATAACTGCTGTAGGCATCATAATTTTTTATCTTAAAAGGACGGTAAAAAGGTGTTGACCTAGGTGTTTTTGAGTGCGGCTTGATGGATTTACCGGAAACAGAAAAAGCAAAACTTATCTTACCGCAGTAATCAAAGGCTTCTCTTTGGTTTGAGCGATTTAAGTCTTTATTTACATAAAGATAATATGCTTGAACCTCGACGAAATCATCAAATTGCCACGCTTGAATTTTTGGCTTACAACCCGGTATTTCGGGAAACAAAACCGACCAATCAATAGTTTGCAATTTTGCTTGAATTTGCTCTGAATTGTCTAAATTTTGGGCAAAAACTTCAATAGTCAAGAAGAGCGAAAAAATCACCACAGATCCATTAAACAGAAACTTTTGATAATTCATAATTTCAGGAAAGAGCAAGATTGATTTTTACCAAAATCAACCTTGCTCTTTGGTCATTTTAATTACTCGACATTGACGAAATCCGTTCCCGTTCTACCGAAGGTTTCGGGATGATACATCTCTTCGGCTTTGGCGGGCGGGACGACGAATTGTCCGGGCGTGGTTGCGCGGGCGACGTAAGTGTAATTATACACGCCTTCCCAGAGCAGCGAAGAAAAGGCTTCGGCGCGTTCGTCGCGGAAGTTTTGGTGTTCGAACCATTGATTTCGCCAGTAATAATAACCGCGTCCGTAGCTTTGACTACCGTATTCGACGACGGGCGTATTGCCGTCGCCGGTGTCGGGCGGAATCGCTTCGGTTACGGCTAAATCGGGATTCAAGATTTCCAAACCCGCGGGCAACGGGTCAACCAGCGCAACGTGATAACGCCGCGCTTGGGCAACCATTGTGAGACGCACACGAACACGCGCACCGGCTTTGAACGTCCAGCTTCCGTCGGCGTTTTGCTTGACATCTTCGGCGTTGTCAACCGCTTCGTATTTCCGCAAAACCGTGAAACCGTAATCGGCGGGCGCGAGATGCAGATTTTTCGGTGCGTATTTCATCCCGATTCGATAATACAGCCGTCCCACGCCTTGTTTATCTAACAGTAGATTTGCCGTGCCACCTTGTTCCACCAGATACGACATCGGAATATTCAGCAGGTTTGAATCAATCGAGCGACCTTTGAAAAGTTGTTCGCCCGCATAGACGTTTCCGAGCCAAATTCGCGCCGCAAAATCGGGCGTAACTTTTTCGTAAGTGTTGAAATACTTGTCCAGAGCCAGCAAAATAAAGACGTTTTCCTGTGTGTTCGACCACGCGCCTTTGTTGCGATGGTCAAGCAAACCGCGCACGAGTTTCGGTATCAAATCGTTTTTCGGGTCGGCTTTGAGAAATGCTTCGAGCAAAACGCCGTCGGCGCGCCGGTTTGAATACATAATCAGCCACGCATTGTCGCCGTAATCAGTGACGAAATTTGCGCTTGCCGCAGTTTCCGTCGTCCGATTTAACAGGAAACGCTTGATTGCTTCGACTTCAACCGTCGAATTTTTATCGTTAGCGAGAACTGATAAAATCCAGCCCAACGCTTCGAACGGCATTTTTTCAATCGTCGCTTCCGCTAATAATTTTTTAGCTTTTGCCGTGTCTTTATCGCCCATCAAATCGCGGACATAGAGCGCATACGCTGAGATTGTCCAACGAACTTCGGGCGATTTTCTGTGCCATTCGTCATAATGTTTTTCAATATCTTTCAGATACGGCTTCGTTTTATTGATCATATCGTCAGGCACTTTGTAGCCTTTCGCCTTTGACAGCGCAAGCGCGTGGGCGACGTGAACCGTCAAAAATGGATATTCGTAGCGTTCGCGCTGTCTGCCCCAAAGTCCGAAACTGCCGTCTTCGCGTTGCCGACCTTTCAAGATTTCGATGTCTTTTTCGTAGCTTTTCTTGAGTTCTTCGGCGGACGGCATATCTTTCGATTTGAACGCCGTCAACACATCGCGCAAAGCGGCAATCGAAATCATCCGCGACGAAACCTGTTCCGAACATTCATACGGATAACGATAAAGATAGATAAACGCATCGGTCAATTCCTGCAACTGCGTCGAAGAAGTCGTAACTTCCAAGCCGCCGAATTGCGAAAAGACATCGGCAGGTGTTTGGATCGGCTGAATAATCGCGCCGTTTTCGTCCGTCGTGCCGTAAGTCGCAAACGCTTCAGTCGTCGCCGGTGTCCAAACGGGCAGTTCGATTTCCGCCGCGTCGGAGAATTTGCCCGCCGTCGCTGCAAATTGGAAACGAGCGATTCCAGCTTTGTCAGCCGAAACAGGAAAACGAACTTCCACGCGATCATTCGGCGCAATTGTAACTTTGCGTCCGCCGCCATTTGTCAAAGTCGCATTCGTGGCGCGAACGCCGACATTAACCGTCATTTCTTTATCGGTTTGATTTTGGACGACGACAGGCAATTCGACTTTATCGCCGAAATTCATAAATCGCGGCGCACTTGGGCGCACCATCAACGGCTGTTTCGCTGTTAAATTCGATTCACCAAGTCCGAAACGCTTTGTCGTATCAACCGAAACCGCCATCACTCGATAGCGCGTTAAGTTGTCAGGCAATTTGACATCAACCGTCACCTTGCCGCTTGAGTCGGTTTTGACCGACGGCGCAAACAAAGCTAAAGCGTTGAAATTTGTCCGAAGATTGATCGGCGTATCGGGCGATTGTTCAGGTTCATTTACACTTCTCGCTTTGTCATCTTTATTTGCCTCACGCTTCGCCGATTTTGCTGGCGGAGCAGCAGGTATTAACAACCCAACGCCCAATGCTGTTGCTGAATCTACAGAAACAGATTCCGAAATAGAAAGCCGATTAAGATTTCTTCCATTGATAGGTAATTGCTTAATATCGTCGGGATTTCCCAACAAAATATCCTTCCGCAAATGATAATCGCTCACGCCGCCGCCGCGTAACGCGTAGAAAACATCGAGCGGATTGCCGACGCGATAACCGGTTAATGCCAGAACGCTTTCGTCAACGACGACGACCGCGACTTCGCTGTTTGAAACGGGTTCACCCGTGTTGTCTTTGACTTCAACATTGATTTTGGTTGTGCCGCCGGGTTCGATAGTTTTCGCCGTCGGTTCTGCCGAAACGGTTAATTTGCGCGAATCGGTTGAGATTGCCAGATTGATTTGTCCACTCGCAAACGCCGGACGCTTTGCTAATTTCGGATCAACTTCGCCTTTGTCGTCAATCCGCGCCGTCGCGCCGACAAGATCAACCTGCGCGATGATGTTCGGCAGATATTTCGCGTCAAGCGGAATTTTGAGCGTCGTCGTTGATTCTTTCATCGTGAAACGCTCGGTTTTAACAATACCGTCGCGCCGCAGAGTCAAAACTCCTTCGGCGGGAACGAACGGCGATTGGACAAGAATTTCCGCTGTGTCATTCGGCACAAAATCTTTTTTACTCGGAATAAGCTGAACTTCTTCCTGTTCGACGGAGCGTTTCGGCGGCGTTTTTCCGCCCGGCACCCAAACCGTTAATTCGCTTTCGTTGACGCGTTCGCGGTCATCCATCACGCTTGCCGTAATCGTATAAACTCCGCCGGCTTTAGCGACAAATTTACATTTTTCAGGCTTTTCGGACGATTTGATATTACAGGTTTGTTCGTCAACCGTTTCCTCTTTCCAGCTTCCCTTGTCAAACGTCCAATCCTTCAAAACCGCTTTGATCTGAACATCACGATTGACAATCAATTTGCCGTCAATGTCGGAAACGATTGATTCGATTTCGATGTTTTCATTCTTTTGCACAAAGGTTCGCGGCGTTTTGATACCGACATATAAATCAGCCGAATGAACGAGCAGCGAAGTCGAACTCGACCAGGTTTGCCGATTCACATCCTGCACGCTTGACGAAGCCGTAATCGTATATGGACGCGGCGGATTTGCCGATTCAAAATCAATTTTCAAACGATGAATCCCGCTTGCATCCGTTACGCCTTTGAAAGTTTGCGTTGTCGTTTGCCCGTAATTATTGTCATAGCCGCGCCACCACGGATACCATTTGCCGAACGTAAAATCTCCGCGATTAGGCGGCGTGTAATTGGTCGGCGTTGATGTTACCGTCCAGTTCGTTTCGGCATTTGCCAGACCGCCGCCCGAATAATATTTCGCTTCGACGGACACATCGGCTTTTCCGCCGACAAAAAACGGTGCCTGCGAATCAACCTTTGATGTGACTTCAAATTCAGGGCGGCGAAATTCCTGCACCTGAAAAGTGTGGTAAAACTCTTCGTATGAGCCGTTTCTGCCCATTCGCAAATTCGCGCTGCCGAGGTTCATATTGTCGGTCAATTTAACCTTGAAATCGAACGCGCCGAAAGCATTCAAATTTGCTTCGCCTTTGGTTACTTCATTGCCCTGCGCGTCAATTAATTGGTATGTAATTTTTGAAGTCGTGTCTTCGATGCCGCCGACATCGCCGAGTTTGCCGCCTTCGATTTTGCGAATATAGCCTTTTATCGAAACTTCTTCTTTCGGGCGATACATCTTTCTATCGTCGAAAACAAACCAGCGCGAGGAATCGGGGTTAGGTTTCTTATACCAATTGCCGTAATCCTGCCAGTAATAATCAGACTGATCCGGCAAAAACGCGACATCTTTTCCCTTTCGCGCAATCAAAATATTTTGCTCTTTGCCCTGCTGTTCGGGCAGAGACAACCGCAAAATACCGTTTTCAGTCGTGCTGTTCGTTTTCGCTTCTTCGATTGTTTCGATTTCCTTTGTTGCACCGTTTTCGTCAACAATCTGCGGTCCGTGCGGTTTTTCATTGGAAGCAAACAATTCGCCAAACCATTCAGCCCAGGTTTGTTCTTTGCCTTCTATCGAAGATTTTTCCTTGCCAACTGTTTTCCCGTTCGGATAGATTGAAAGTTCAACGCCCGTCAGCGGTTTGCCCGTTTTGAGTTCGGTCGCAAATCCGACTAATTCCTGATTATCAACAAAAGCGTCGAGTCCGATTTGTGTCGCTTCCGCCCAAACCGTAATTTTGTTTCTATCATATTTGTCGCGCTTCAATACCGGTTCGACTTCTATAATCACATTACCGAAACCTTCATTCAGAGCCTGCGCCAAATCAATTCGTGTCTCGACCAGTTCATCGGGTTTGTTTTGGATAGTTTGGACTTTATCAACGACTAATCTGCCCGGAATTTTCGGGCGTTTTTGCTCGTCGTAATTTTGATAACGCATATATTGGCGAAAACCTTCCCAATCCTGCGGCGTTACGGCGTAAATTTTCAATTTGACGGTCTGATGATTTGTCGAGTAAATCGAGTATGACGGTTTTGCCGTCGGGTCTAAAACGGTAAAAGTTCCGCCTTGCGAATAAAGATTAGGTTCAGCCGCGCCGACATTAAAAGTTGCCGCCGCCGGTTTGTCGAGTAATTGTCCGAAACTGTCTTTGAGCTTATTGTCAATCGTAACTCTGTAAGATGTTCGTCCTTTTTTGATGCCTTGAAAATAGACGAAATTTCCGCTCGGATAGATATTTAATCCTTCAATCGCCGGCTCGACTTTGACCGTTTCTTTAGCAAATGTCGCCGCATCAATCGGGTTGGTAAACTGCATATACCAGGTGTCGAACGGTGAACAGGTTTTGCTGTTCTGATAATTGCACCAACCGCCAACAAATTTCATCGCGCCGTATGTGTTGAATTTGAACGATTGCGCTTTCACCGTCGTAAGCGGTCCTTCGGCAGAAGCCGTTCCTTTTTCAACCGTCACCGAAATCGGAGAATCGGCGGGAAGCGCATTTTCCGTTAATCCGTCCGAATTGACAGTGTGAAAGACCAAAAAACGATTCGGCTGCGCTTGTTTGACGTAATAAGAAATACTCGTATCTTTTTCGATTTCATCCTGTGTCGCCAGTCGAACCGGCAATTTTTTGCCCGCGCCCGTAACGCTGATCGTTTTCAAAACCGCGCCCGGATTTATTGCCTGATCGAACGAAATAAAAATGAGCGCGTCACGTCTTGTTATCTGATTTTGCGGAATCATCGTTTCGACTTTCGGCGGCGGCGTGGTAAAAGTCCAGACGACATCTTTTTGTAAAATCTGCCCGTTGACCGATTTTGTTCCGGCGGGAATTCGTGCCGTAAATTTCGTCGCCATCGGAAACCGCTTTGTCGTGTCGAACATTAAGGTTTTCGTTCCCAGCCAACGCCATTTTCCTTCCGGCTGCGGAGTTAATTGCACGGGAACACTCTGCGCCGCTTCTTCCTGCGAAGTTACGGCGATCATCGGCTGTGAAAATGTTACCGACAAATCAGGCGCGAGCGGAATTTCGCCTTCGGGCGAGAACCTGATAACTTCCAAAGTTTGACCATTAGTATTGACTTTCGGCGTTCCGCGCTGGTCGTCAGAAGGAAATTTTACCGGAATCTGTTTGCCTGTTTTCGGCGGCGGCAAAGTTCCGACGCGCTTGGCAAAATCCGTTTTGTCGTCCGTTTGTTCCTTAATCGGCGGAATTCGTTTTAAGAGATTTGACGTTTCGTTCTCTGAAAGCGAATCGGCTTTTATCTGCGGCTGAACTTCGCGCGTTTCCGCGCCTTCCGTCCCTTCCGAAAGACGAAATTGCAAACCATTCGGCGTTACTTGATTCATATTCGTTCGTGTTGTTTTTCCTTTCACAACCTGCGCGTTCGCCTGCATATTCATCTGCAAACCAACCGGTGCAATCAAACCGCAATAGACAGCAAAAATCAATATCAGAGATGTTAATTGTTTCATATTCAAAAGTTTCCTCAATCTACGACGTTTGAGCGAACAAGTCGGGAAAAGGTTGTTTTTCCCGACTTTTTTCTGCTCTGAACCGTCTTTGAAATCGGCTTTTTGCAGATACGGCAAAAAACCCCGACTATTTTGGGAACGATGGAGAAAATTAAATCTTGCAAATTTTAATTGATAAAAATGTTCCAGCGGCGTTTGATTATTTTACGGAATACCCAATCGCTTCGTCAAAATTCTTAAAATCTCTTTCCTTCAAAATCTTTTGTAAACCCGAATTGATTTCCCGCGCAAACACCGCGCCCTGATAAATAAAACCCGTGTAACTTTGAATCAGACACGCGCCCGAAGCGATTTTTTCAAACGCATCCGCCGCTGTAAAAATTCCGCCGACTCCGATGATCGGCATTTTTCCCTGTGAATATTTATAGATTTTAGAAATTACTTCGTTAGATTTTTTCTGCAAAGGTTTGCCGCTCAGACCACCAATTTCATCAGTTTTTGTATCGAGACCTTCCCTTGAAACCGTCGTATTTGTCGCAATAATTCCGGTTAGATTAAGACGTAAAGCAATATCAACAATTGCTTCGATTTCGGCTTCATTTAAATCAGGCGCGATTTTAACAAGCAAAGGCTTTGCGGAAAGTTCCTGATTTCGTTTTTGCAGTTCTTTTAGAAGTTCTTCGAGATTTTCCGCTTTTTGCAGTTCGCGCAAATTCGGCGTGTTCGGCGAAGAAACATTGACGGCAATATAATCGGCGACTGTCGAAGCCAAATCGAAACTCTTTAAATAATTTTCAATCGCCGCATCATTCGGCACTTCTTTATTTTTACCGATGTTCACTCCCAAAACGCAATTCGGCTGGATTTTCTTTAATCTTTCGACGACCTTCGCCGTTCCTTCATTATTAAATCCGAGCCGATTTATCAACGCTTTGTCTTCGGGCAGGCGAAAAA
This sequence comes from Acidobacteriota bacterium, assembly GCA_031359215.1. Taxonomy (GTDB): domain Bacteria; phylum Acidobacteriota; class Blastocatellia; order Pyrinomonadales; family Pyrinomonadaceae. The sequence continues at coordinate 33,041 of JANMAA010000073.1, forward strand.
GGCGCGGCTTTTCGTTTCCCTTTTGCGGATTAAATGTCACCGTGCCCACTTCGACAAACCCGAATCCGAGCGCGGCAAGTTGATTGACGACGACACCGTTTTTATCAAACCCGGCGGCAACACCAAGCGGATTTTTGAAAGTTAGTCCAAATCTTTCGAGTTTGCCGGATGAATCGTTTGAAGCGAATCGTTTGGCTATTACCTTTTGTGCAAATTTTGTTGAAAGTCCGATTTTTAGGGCTTCGATGCCTAATTCGTGAGCTGTTTCGGTCGGCAGGCGAAAAAGAATCGGGCGAATTGTTGATTGGTAAAAAGACATTTATGCGGAAAATTCCACCAGATCGTAAAGTTCTGACAAGGAAATTTCACATTCAATCGAAGCAACCCTCAAAATAGAGTCTATTCCTTCGATTTCAGTTTTTTCCCATTCACCATTTGACTGTTTCTGAAAATGTTCAATCGCCGGTTTGTTTTGTGAGATTAAAATGTAATCAGTCAGACTTTCGATGCCGTTGACATAGCGCAGAAATTTCTCGCCGCGGTCATAATGTTCGGTTGAAGGCGAAAGAACTTCAAAAATCACGGTCGGATTTATTAAAACATCGCTTTTTTTGTCGTGATATTTCGGTTCACCGCAAACAATCGCTAAATCAGGGTAAGAAAATAACCCTTTTTCATTAGTCGCAACTTTCATATTCGGCGAATATCCGCGACACCGTTTTCCGCGAAGTTGATTTTGTGTAATTCCGTATAAGTTGTAACAAATCGTGCTGTGTCGCGGACTTTCGCCCGCCATCGCATAAACATTGCCGTCAAGAAATTCGTGTCTCTCGGATTGAACGCGTTCAAAATCCAGGTAATCTTCCACAGAAAAAATAGGATGTCTTTGTGCAAGTGCCATAATTTAAACCCTCTATCGGACGTTTATATCTTAATTTAAAAACGGGCAGATTTGAAACTTTGAGTTTGAAACTTTGAACTTTAAACCGTGCAATGTTACGATTTCGGCAAGAGTTATGGCAGATGAATACGGATTAGTTGAAAAATCGAAAATTATGGACTCGGCGCGGATGAAACGCGCTCTGTCGCGGCTTGCGTCGGAAATCGTCGAAGAAAATCACGGCGCGAAGGATTTGTATATCGTCGGCATCCGGCGGCGCGGCGTTCCGCTTGCCGAGCGAATCGTCAGCAAAATCGCCGAACTCGAAGGCGAAAAACCGCTTTACGGCATCATTGACATCACGCTTTACCGCGACGATCTTTCGACCGTCGGCGCAAATCCGATTGTCAACCGCACCGAACTCGACGCGGATATTGAAAATAAAAACATTATTTTGGTTGACGATGTGCTTTATACAGGTCGCACGATTCGCGCCGCGATGGATCAATTAATGGATTTCGGTCGCCCGAATCGCGTCCAACTCGCCGTCCTGATTGATCGCGGCAAGGAACACCGCGAACTACCGATTCAAGCCGACTACATCGGCAAAACCGTGCCGACGAAAAAAATCGAAATCGTCAAAGTAATGCTCAAAGAATTTGACGACGAAGAAGCCGTCTGGATTTACGAAAAACCGTCTGAATAATTTTTGAAGCAAGGTTTTACTGCCTTGCTTTTTTTATAAAGGCATTGAATTATGGACAAACCGTTTCGCCGCAGAGATTTACTTGGAATCCGCAATCTTTCCGCCGGGGAAATCGTCGGGATTTTGAATACTGCCGAAAATTTCCGCGAGATAAATTCGCGTGAGATCAAAAAAGTTCCGACTCTGCGCGGCAAGACGATTATTAATTTATTTTTCGAGAATTCGACGCGCACACGCACCAGTTTTGAACTCGCCGCGAAACGTCTTTCGGCTGATGCCGTCAATATTTCCGTCTCATCTTCGAGCGTGGCGAAAGGCGAAACTTTAGTTGATACGGCGATGAATCTCGATGCGATGCAGCCCGATTGCATTGTCGTTCGTCATTCGAGCGCGGGCGTTCCGCATCAATTGGCAAAAGTTTCAAAAGCCGCGATTGTCAACGCCGGCGACGGCGCGAACGAACATCCGACACAAGCCTTGCTTGACGCGATGACGATTCGTGAACATAAAAAGAAAATAGATGGTTTGGAAGTTGCTATTCTCGGCGACATTATACATTCAAGAGTGGCTCGCTCGAACATTCAACTTCTGACAAAACTCGGCGCAAAAGTTCGTGTTGCGGGACCGAAAACACTTGTCCCGAAAGATTTTGAATATCTTGTCGAAAAAAATCTGACCGTTACCGACCACATCGAAGATGCGATCACGGGTGCCGATGTCGTGATGATCCTGCGAATTCAAAAAGAAAGAATGGATTCCGCTTATTTTCCGACATTACGCGAATATTCGATTCATTACGGCTTAACCAACGAAAGACTGGATTTAGCCCGAAAAGATGCTATCGTTCTCCATCCCGGACCGATGAATCGTGGAATCGAAATCGCTTCCGAAGTCGCCGACAGTTCGCGCTCACTTATCTTAGATCAGGTAAAATACGGGGTAGCGGTGAGAATGGCAGTTTTATATCTTGCCACCGGCGGAACTCCGACAAGTTCTTAAATCAAACCGGAAACAACTTCGAAAGTTCTTTTCAATTTTATAACTCATTGAAAATTAAAGACGTATGGTTTAATAATTATTAAATGAATTTCAAATTTACAACTGCCGGAGAATCACACGGACGCGCACTTGTCGGGATAGTCGAAGGTTTGCCCGCCGGTTTGGAGATTGATGTCGAAAAGATCGATCACGAACTTTGGCGCAGACAACAAGGCTACGGGCGCGGCGGACGAATGAAAATCGAAAGCGATAAAATCCAAATTCTGTCCGGTGTGCGGCACGGCAAAACGCTCGGCTCGCCAATCGCGTTTAGCATCGAAAACCGCGACTTCGTTCATTGGGAAGAAATAATGTCGGCGGAAAAGATAGAAACCGCGCCGAAAAATCCGCGCATTGTAACGCGTCCGCGTCCCGGACACGCTGATCTGGCAGGCGGACAAAAGTTCGGTGTGCGTGATTTGCGCGATATTTTGGAACGCGCTTCGGCGCGTGAAACTGCTACAAGAGTCGCTTGCGGAGCATTTGCCAAACAATTGCTGGAAAATTTTGGCGTTGAAATTAAAAGTCACGTTGTCAAGCTCGGTGAAGTGCCCGAAAGACCTTTGCAAAAAACTTTTGCGGAGATTTCTGCCATTGACGAAAATTCACAATTAAATTGCGCCGACGCAGAAATTGAAAAGCAGATGATTGACTTGATTGACAAGGCAAAAGCCGAAGGTGATACTTTGGGTGGAATTTTTGAAGTCGTCGCTAAAAATGTCGTCATCGGTTTAGGTTCGCACACGTCTTGGAGCGAAAAATTCGACGGTCGCATCGCTCAAGCCTTTATGTCGATCCAAGCTACGAAAGCCGTCGAAATCGGCACGGGCGTTGAAAACGCCGCACTTTTCGGCTCAAAAGTTCACGATGAAATTGTGTTTGAAAATGATAATTTCAAACGCACATCAAACCGTGCCGGCGGACTCGAAGGCGGAATTACCAACGGCGAAGAATTGCGTGTGCGAGGTTATTTGAAACCGATTTCGACGCTGAAAAAACCGCTTCGCTCGGTTGATATTGATACCAAAAAAGAAAACCTAGCTGCATTTGAACGCTCTGACGTAACCGCAGTTCCGGCGGCTGGCGTTATCGGTGAAGCGATGTTGGCGATAGTTCTGGCAAATGCAATGCGCGAAAAATTCGGTGGTGATTCGATTGGAGAGATGAAAAGTAATTTCGATAGTTTTCTTGAATCATTGCGAATTTATTGAATAAAAAATCTTCCAATATCCCGGCGAAATTGCATTCCGTCAAATGAAATTTCACTGACGGATCGATAGGCTTTTAGTATCGCTTCTTCTAAATTTTCGCCACTTGCGGTTATGCCCAAAACTCTACCGCCAGCGGTGATAAATTGATCGGCTTCGTTTTTGGCGGTTCCCGCGTGAAAAGTAATTTGCTCCGGCGATTTTACGACATTTAAACCTGAGATAATATCGCCTGTTTGCGCTTTACTTGGATAATTTTTTGCCGCTAAGACGATGCATACTGAACTTCCTTTTTTCCATTCAATAGTCAGATTATTGAGCGTTTTATCGAGAATCGCCTTACAGATTTCGACGAAATCGGTTTCTAATCGCACTAAAATAGCTTGCGTTTCGGGATCGCCGAAACGCACATTATATTCCAAAACCTTCGCGCCGTTTTCGGTCATCATCAAACCGAGAAACAAAATTCCGCGAAATTCAAAATCTTCTTTTTTTGCGCCGTTTAATGTCGGTTTGATTATTTTTTCAACAATTTCTTGTTCTTGCTCTTTTGTCAGCAAACCCGCGTCGGTTATCACTCCCATTCCGCCGGTGTTTGCGCCCGTATCGCCTTCGCCGATGCGTTTATGGTCGCGCGCGGGCGGCATCAACGCAAAATTGTTGCCGTCGGAAAACATCAAAAGCGAAACTTCCCTGCCGATCAAACATTCTTCCAAAACGATCTTTTCAGCCGCTTCTGCACCGACGATTTTTTCCAGATCGTTCACGGCTTCAATCGCTTCGGCACGATTTGCCGCCACAACCACACCTTTTCCCGCCGCGAGTCCGTCAGCCTTGACAACGACAGGAGTATTTTCATCGCCAAACGCGTTGCTTTCTAAAATTTCTATGGCTTCATTAACCGTTTTCGCAGTTTTGTATTTCGCGGTCGGAATATTGTGCCGCGCCATAAAATCTTTGGCAAATGATTTGCTGGCTTCGAGCTGTGCGGCTTGACGGCTTACGCCGATGATTTTTAATCCGCGTCGTTCAAATTCATCAACGATTCCCAAAGCCAAAGCAGTTTCACCGCCGACAAAAGTTAAATCTATCTCATTTTTGTCGGCAAAATACGCGAGTTTTTCTATCTCGTCGGGTTTAATGTTGATGCATTCGGCAATTTCCGCAATTCCCGCGTTACCGTTGGCACAATAAATTTTTGAAACATTACCGCTTCGTTCAAACGCCCAACAAAGTGCGTGTTCGCGTCCACCCGAACCGATGACTAAAATTTTCATATAATTTGATTGTAAATAAAAATTGTGAAGATTAAAACTTGACACTGAAAGACAATAGTTATAATTTGAGGAAGCAGGATTTGTATTGTTTTTAATGCTTGAATAAATGGTTTCTACCTTTGAAATGCATTACAGATTTTACTTTATTTAATTTTATCCCCAAGTAAATTGCGTGTAGTCCAAAGTTGTTGAGACGGGTTTTCATTCGTAGAAAATCTGTTTCAAACTTAATTTCTTTTAGAGTTTAGAACATATTTAAGGGAAGGAAAATCGTGTCAAAGACTGAAACTGTCGATCTCAAAAAACTCAATCAAACAGTTTACGCCGATAGCGCAGAGTTTGCAGATACAAACATCTTGTGCATCGATTGTGGAAACGATTTTGTTTGGACTGTTGGCGAACAGGCTTTTTTCCGCGATAAAGGCTTGAAAAACTGCCCTAAACGCTGTAGGAATTGTAAACAAGCCAAAAATGAACGAATCGCTTCGGTCGCTGCTGCTCACTATGCCGGCATTAAACAAAAAATTGAAGTTGCCGTTTATTGTGCCAGATGTAACGATCACACAACCGTTCCGTTTTATCCTTCACAAGGTCGTCCCGTTTATTGCCGTTCCTGCTTTTTAGAAATGAATCCTTCCGTGCTCGAAACCAACAAATAATCCGTTAGCCGCCGACGTGAACGCTCGGTCGGCGTTCGGGATCGTTTTCGGCTTGCCGCAATATCTCGCGCGTAACCGGCGCAGTGTCGCCTTCCCCGAACAGAATATAACGAATCAAATACGCTATCGGATTGCCTTCGCTCCAACCGAAATAAACGTGCGGAATTTTCCCCGTCTTATCCCGTAAATATATCAATAATGCCGCAATCGCGTTCGGCACGGCAGTTGATTCGGTTCGTAAAACTTTATAACCGTCAATATCAAACCCGCGAATCTTTAACTTTCCTTTAAATTCGGAAGCATCCCCTAAATCAATTTCGTAAAAAAGTATCGGATCGCTTGAAGGAATGTGATTATCAACCCGCTTTTCGTGTTCATTAAAACGATATTCGGCAACATCACCGACTTCGCGCCGATTGGTTACAATCCGAATCTCACCGCCTGCCAATTCATCTATAAACTCCTGCGCTTTTTCATCCAGCACGATTTTGTCAATGCGTATTTCGGTCGAGCGCATTACACGCGAGATAAAAGAAGTAGCGATAATCGTTAAAATAAAGATGGAAGCAATCTTTATACCGTCAGGACGTTCGTAAACATTGGTCAGAGTAGTATAGATAAAAACAATCGAGATTGCAAAAAATGCCAATGTCCAAGGGCTTTTTTTGCGCCTTGCCGAAATTGAAACGGCAATCGCCGCCGAACTCATCAAAAATAAAACCCCCGTTGCATACGCGCCGCCCTGTGCGTCCACATCAGCTTGGAAAAATATGGTAATAGCAAAACAAATTGCCATAAAAACAAGCACTAATGGACGGGTTGCCCGTGCCCATTCGGGAGCCATTCCGTAACGCGGCAGATAGCGCGGCACAATATTCAAAAGCCCTGCCAGAGCCGATGCACCGGCAAACCATAAAATAAAAATCGTGCTTAAATCATAGACAGTTCCAAAAACATCGCCCAAAAGCTGATGTGCCAGATAAGCCAAAGCACGTCCGTTTGCTTTACCCGATTCTTTAGTAACCTTATTATCAAGTTCGGTTTGAGTGCAGAAGCAAAAAGTCGGAACTTCATCATCCAATTCATTAAATCCGCAAGTCATCGCCGGACAAAAATCGTTTTGGGGAATAATAACGCTGGTTATGAAACTACTCGCAATCAGCATAAAACTCATTATTAACGCCGCTGTCAGCAACAATTTCCGTGTGTTCGAAATGCGGTTCGGACTTTTTATCAAAGGCATTACCGCCACACCGGTTTCAAACCCGGAAAGTCCAAGCGCGAGTTTCGGAAAAACCAGCAAAGAAAATCCGATTATTGTTAAAATTCCCTTAATGCCAAACTCACCGTTTCCACCGTGAGCGGTAAAAAGTGCTGTTTCCCACTTTGGAAATAAGTCCGAATGAGTAGCTATTTCATAAAACCCGAAGCCGATAACAATCAAATTTAGCAGCAGATAAATTCCCACCAAAAAAACCGCGATGCCGATTGCTTCCTTAAAACCTTTTAAGAACACCGCGCCCAGCAACAAAATCAAGCCTAAAGTAACCGGAACCGGATGATTGAGAAATGGCAAATTTGATTTTACAAAAGGATTTTCAAGGACGTGCGCCGAAGCGTCGGCGGCTGAAAGCGTAATAGTAATAACAAAATCAGTCGCCACAAAGCCGAGCAGAACGAGCACGAAAAGCTTTCCTTTCCAACGTGAAAGCAGTGCTTCGAGCATTGCAATCGAACCTTCCCCCTTCGGACTTTCCGCCGCTACCCGATTATAAATCGGCAACGCCCCGAAAAGCGTCAACAAAACTAAAACAAGCGTCGCTATCGGCGATAAAAAATTTGCTGCAATAAAAGCAATTCCCGGCTGATAGCCGAGCGTCGAAAAATAATCAACGCCCGTCAGACACATTACCTTCCACCACGGATGTTGGTGATGTTCACCTTTTCTTTCGTGCGGTGCTTCAATTTCCCTAACACCCTCAAATAACCAGCGTTTAAAGCGATTATCACTCGAACCTTCGACTTTCTTCATTTATTTAAAAAACTAAAGACCATAAAACGCAAGTCATTCGCGTTTATGGTCAGTGATAAATCTATCAGTGCCAAATGGCTTGTTTTCTTCCAATCTGCCTACGAGGTTAGCTGTCGGGCTGGAACTTTGGAAGTGTTCCTTATTTACAAAATAATTAGCCCCAATTTTCGGGTTCCCCGTGTTGCGCCAATTGGCGGCAACTTCGGCAATTAACTTGTCAAAAGTGAGAATATACTCCTCAAATAAAATAAAAGCAAACTTAGAGATTAACCGCCGACGTGAACACCCGGTCGGCGTTCGGGATCGTTTTCGGCTTGCCGCAATATCTCGCGCGTCACCTGCGCAGTGTCGCCTTCCCCGAACAGAATATAACGGATCAAATACGCTATCGGATTGCCTTCGCTCCAACCGAAATACATAACCTTGTAAATTCAAATAAACCGTCGGACGCTTTTGCCACAGCCTGCGGTCAATTTATAAATTTCAAGTAGTTTTTATTTATTTCTGCCGATACAAATATCGAATGATAATCTTTTGCTTCGTAAATTTACAAAATGGAGAAATTTTATGTTAAATATTTTTTCAGGCTAAGTTAGATGATTGCAATGCGCGAAGATCATTTAAAAATTAAAAGGACGACGTCTCCCACACCGTCGTCCCTAGGTCACAAGTCCTCACCCCTCGTGACCAAATGTTCACCGGGGAGGTGAACAGTTATTAGATTTACATAATAAGAATAAAATTGCAACCACACAAAAAAATATTTTTTGTTCTATTCATCTCCACTTAAAAAGTAACTATTCCAAGGGTTAATAAAATTTTCAACTGTCAATCCGCCGACAATAAATCCCGTTTCATCGTTTTTCGAATGCACGAAAAAACTATACTCGCCCGTTGGTGTTTCGGTCTTGACTTTTATTTCAAAACTTATTACTGACAGGTCTGTGCCGTAATCATATTCGGTTAATGTATTTGGCGTAACGCTGATATTTGGAGAATTAAACCCGACGGTAAGATTCTCGATGTCAAGATTTTTTCCACCGACGTAAATCAAGTAAGATTTTCCGCCATTTACCGGGACGGCAAGTTCTGAAATTTGCCCGTTGAATCCAATGTATTGAACCTCAAAACTTTTTGGGCGATTTTTTAATTTTCTTAAAAGGTTAGAAGTTTTACCTTTGATAACGTCAACTTTGCCAAGACTTTCCGTCGAATTCTTTCTTTCACCTGAATTCTGCGCGTAAACCTGATATTGACCGCTTTCTAAGCCTTCAATCCGAAAAAGACCTTCAGAGTTGGTTAAAACGCCGGCAATCACGCGACCTGTTTCGGCTTCTTCCGCCCAAACCTGAAAGTTTTTAGCCTGTTTCCCATTTGTCAGCGAAAGTTTACCGCCGATCGTTCCGCAACATTCTTCGTTAGAATCCTTGCCACCGTATAAAGCCCGAATTCCGGCAATATCATCTTGGGCTAAGGTGCGCGAACTAAAGCCGGGTAAGTTATAAATACCGTTTTTCCCTTGATGAGCGTGCATAGTCGAGCCGAGAACGGAAGAATGTTCGAGTCCGAGAAAATGTCCTACTTCGTGTGTCAGCGTGGCTTCGAGATCAAATGTCCCGATTGAACCGTCGGTAGAAAACTGTTTGTAAGGATTCAATATTATGTCAGCTTCGGTGATAAAGCCTTTGCCGCTGTAAAAAATTCTAGTGCGGGCGGAAATCTCTTCGGTATCTCCACTAAACAGCAAAAGATTTTCGGGCGTTTGAGCGATAGTTATAAGACTTATCCCGTCGCCGCTTTTCCCTGACGGGCTGACTGTCTGTTTATCGGAAACAGTCAAATCAAATTTTATATCAGCAACCTTTTCCCAAGCATTCAAGCTACGCTGAATCGCACCCAAAACGTCACTGTCAGCTTTAATATTCAGATTTTGATTGGCTAACGACGTGGAAATGGTAATCGGAATTGCGCCGTTTTTCCAATGCAGTCTAAGCGTTTCACTCTCATCTGCAAACTGCGTGGTATAAGCTGCCGTCGAAAATGAAACATTCAGCAGCAGCAACAAAACCAAACAAATTTTGAGCGATTTAGACATTAAATAAAAAATTATTTCTCTTTGGCAATATAGCCTTCGATATTTTCCCTACCGACACTTTCTAAGTCGGCACGTCCGACCACCAAAAGCAACCCGACTAAGACGAGTGTCGCCAACACATATAGAAGCGCGATTTGTTCCCAATAAATCAAACTACCGATTACAATGCCGATTACCAACAGCCAAAAAAGAGCGACCGTGCGGCGGCTATATTTACTTTGTTTTTCCATCATATTATTTTATAAAACTCTCCAAATTTGTGAAGGCTTAATGATTATTGAAACAGATTTTCGAGTTTTGAACAATCAAAAAATTTAATTTCTTATCAAATCATTATCTAATCAATTACCTGTAAAGGCAATTTACTCGTATTTTTTTCGTTCGTATCAGTTACATTAAGAAGCGGCGGAAACTTTCTTTTTTCCCGTCCGTTCTGTGTTACTTCCACAATGTCAAAGGCTTGCAAATTTACATCATCGGCTTGATGCGATTTAATTTTATCCAAGTCGGCTTCGATTATCTTTGTTTCGCCGGCTTCACGACGAAAAATCGTGATCTTTTTTGCATCCGCATTTTTTACTAAACCGCCTGCACTGTCAATAGCACGGGTGAGTGTAATTTGGAGGCGTGAAGAAATTTGTTTCGGATTCGACACTCCGCCGATGATATAAATCGGTTGGGCTTCCAAAACCGTTATTATATCGCCATCCAAAATTTGCGGATTTGATTCTTTTTTACCTGTCAATAGATCACTGATTTTGATGTTTATATAATTTGAACCGTTGGCTTGTTTGGCAGTAACAAATTTTTCGGCAGATTTTTCAGTTTCTTCAAGCACCCGGAAACAGTTCAAATCTTGTTGGCGAAAAATCTGTATATCACCGCTCACTTTATCCGTAAAACCACCTGAAACGACAATTAGTTCATTTAAGAAAATGGGGCGTTTTATCTGGAAACGCTGGGATAATTTAACTGCTCCATACAAAACCGCTTGCGGACGCTTCGAGCGGTCAAGAATTTTCACTTCCACCTGCGGGTTTCGCAAAAGTTTGCTAAATCCCTTCGCCACATCCGCCGCCACGGATTTTCCATTTCGGCAAAGCCCGTAAACCGGAGCATCGATAAAATCGACTCCATCCAAAAAACCTTCCGGATTAAGCGTGCCGCGCCAGTCAAATTCGGTGCTGCCAATCACATCGACCTCGATCAAATCACCTATATGAATCAAATTTGCTTCGATTTGAATAAGTTCGGCGGGCGAATTTTCAGGTATAGAAGTTGAGGTTTGGGCAAAAAATAACTTCGGTAGAAAGCAAATACAAAAAAAAATATGTAAGGCTTTATTTTGCTTACTGCGTATCATCTTCTTAAAACTTAAACTTGCCTGATTCTGACCTTTTTTCTAACTCTTATCAGTTGACCGGAAACTTCTGTTGAAACATCCGATTGTTCTTGTAGTTGTTCTTCTTTATGTAAATGTTCCTCAAGTTCCGCCCTTAAATTCTCCACTAAATCTACATTTTTCTCGGTGCTGTTCTGTAGATTTTGGTCATCCTGAGTTTGTTCGCCTTTGGCTTGAGATTTGCGCTTTTTGGCTGGCTTTACCGAAACGGTAAAAGGAACGGCGAAACCTGTAAATTGCCAATTGCAGGCGTTACACAGCAGATTGTATCGAAATAGAAGTTTCGACCAGATTCGGGTTGGGCGATAGCCGCGTCTAATGCGGCTACTATTACATCTTGGGCATTTTTGGCTAATCATTTTTACGTTTTCTCACAGATTTTTTTGGGGTAAGTTTTTTCTTACTATCTGCCGAAAGTTCGCGTAATCGTTCAATTTCCGAATTTATCTTCCCGGCAATCACTTCTTTCTCTGCACTTTTGACATTTTCACGCGCTAAAAAGAAAAGAGCATCCCGATAATGATTTATCGCAAGTTTATTATTGCCTTTGAAAGCCGCCCGTTCTGCTTTTTCAACCAAATGAGAAATTTTTATCGAAGCCGCAAATTCTTTGAGTGCGTCTTCCGATTCGATCAATTGTGATTCATTTGGATAAAATTGCAAAGCAAACTCTAAAACTGACAAAGCCTTTTGCGACATCTCCAACTTTTCCGATATTATAGCACGATTTTTTGCTTCTTGACTAAATGAGCGCGATTCTAATTCTACCCACGCCAAAAGATGAAAGTGATGTAATTGTTCGACGAGTTCCTTGCTGCTTCGTAAAGATGCCAGTCGCGGTGAACCGGCTCCGACTGTTTCAAGCTGATTTTTATTAATCGCCAGATATTCCCGGCACATTTCAAATACCTCCAAATGTCCTTCCGATAATTTTCCAAGCACTTTCGCCGCTTCCGATTTTTTTTGAATTTCCTTAATAATTCCGGCGTTTTGATGGATGGATAATTTATTTACATCACGTTTTGACTGAGTGTTTGGAACGATATGTTTCAAATTATTATCAAGTCTTTTTTGAGCCGATAAAAAATTATTCCGTGCGTTTCTGAGAACAATTTCGCGCAAAACAACCGCGCCTATCACTAAAATACTCGCCCCGATTCCAGCCGTAATCCAAGGCATTTCTTCGCCGCCTTCTTGCAAAATCCCCCACACGCAAAAGAAAAATGCAATAGCTACCGCCATTGTCAAAATATAATAACTGGACGCAGGAAGCCAAAAAGGACGGCGATACTTGGTAGAGTTACGTCCGATTTTTTTGGTTAAAAATCTTTGGGTTTGATATTTGTTATTTGGTCTTCTAGTCAAGTTTTTTCTCCAAAAACTTCAAATTTTAATGTCTTCAATCTATAAAACCTAAAAGCCAACTATTACTAAATAGTTAAATTTTCTCGGCGAGTTGTCAATAGTCGATTATTGACTGATTGCAGTTTGAGATTTCTGCTATAATTTTAAGTTATGGAAGGCAAGAAAAAGAAAAAAGCGAACCGCCCGATTTTTGATGCAATTCGCAAGCCGACTGCGCCTCCAAGTCGAAAAATCGGCAAAGCAAAACCTGACGAAAAAGCTCGTCCTTCACAACGGAAAGTTAAGCATAAAAAAGATGAGGATTTAGAAAATTAAATGAACTTCTTCAAAAAATTCTACACCAAGATCGTTCGCCCGCCGAGTATTTGGGCGCGACCTGAAATGCCGATAACCTTTCGGGCTGAAATAATGCCCGGAAAAAGCCGCGAAGAGCGAACCTTTCGCATTAAGGATGTGTTACAAAACGGGCGCGTTACGCTTTACGGTTTTACAGGTGAGCATCGGGAAAGAGAGTTTGAACAAGTCAATTTCAAGCGCGAAAGCTAAAGAAATTAAAAGTGAAAAAGTATGAATTACCATTACAACTTTTAACCTTTATTCAGAACTCATAAACCTGCCCGACATTGAAAATTTTTAGATTTTCGATATTTAATTCGCCAATCTGCCGAACAACTTCGTTAAAATACATCGGCTTGATATTAATAACATAAATCGGACAAAATTTCTGCTTGAATTTTTTGAGTTCTTTTTGCAAAGTTTTCGGTGTCAAATGATGAGAAACGTGAGCTAATTCTTCGAGTTCATTTGGAAAAGAACACTCGACCAAAAGCGCGGCAAGATTTTTCTCGGCATTGATAACTTCCCAAAATCCGTCCATTTCCGCCGTATCACCGCTCAAGGCAAATGTAGCTTTATCATCCGAAACCAAAAAGCCGGTGGCAGGAACTTTGTGATTTACTTTGATGGCTTTGACGCGCAGATGTTTTACAAGAAACTCTTTTCCGTCCTGAAATAGGTTGTATTCCAAAACTGCTCCGTTTTCATTTGTGAGTTCGGAAAAACTCGGATAAACCGACCAGTTAAAAATGTCCCGTTCAATTACTTCAATAACCTCTTCGGTCGCAAAAATGCGGACAGGTTCTGTCAAATTAGCAAATAGATCATCGATAAAAAGCGGCAATCCGGCGATATGATCGAGATGTGCGTGGGTTAATATTACATCCCGAATCTTTTCTCTTTGCTCCGAAGTAGCCGCCATAGCCAAACTTCCCGCATCGATTGCCACACAATTATCAACTACAAAACAAGATAAATGTTGGCGCACGGAAGCACAACCTTTTTCATCGAACGTGCTGGGAAGAAGCTGAAGTTTCATCAATTTAAGATGCGATCATTTTTATTTACCGCGCGCAGGTTTGAGCGCGTCCGCCGTCAATTTCGTAGCTTGCGCCGGTTATCCAGGATGCCTTCTCCGACGCTAAAAAATAGATCAACTCGGCAATCTCCTGCGGTTCGCCGACTCGTCCTATCGGATGTGTCGTTTTTGAATGTTCGAGAAAATTTTCATATTTTTCATCTTCCATTCCGCCACGTTTATGCAAATTTGTCACAACCACACCCGGATTGACGGCATTGACGCGAATGCCTTTCGGCGCAAGTTCAAGCGCGGAACACCTTGTTAATTGGTCAACCGCCGCTTTTGAAACACAATACGCCAAAACATTCGGAAAAGCCCGAGTTCCTGCTACACTGGAAACATTGACGATATTTCCTTTATTTTTTGCCAAAAGCGGAACACATTTTTGCATCATAAAAAATAATGAACGAAGATTTATATTCATCATTTTATCCCAATCATCAAGCGTCGTATTTTCAATCGAACCGTTTGCGATGATACCTGCCGCGTTGACCAATACATCAATTTGACCGAAATTTTCAGTCATATAGCTTATACATCTCTCAACCTGCGTAGCTTCGCACAAATCGGCAAGATGAATTTTTATTGTTCCGTCTTTTTCCGACGCTTCATCACGCAGAGCATTCAACTCTTTTTGATTGCGCCCGACGGCAACTACTTTTGCACCGTTTTCCGCAAAAAGTAACGCTGTTGCGCGTCCTATTCCGCTGCTTGCGCCTGTGATAATTACTACTTTTTCCCGCATATTTTTATGGATTTTAGCACAACTACATTATCAAATAACTAAACCACTCTGCACTGGAAGTGCAGAGGTTGTCTGTGGACTGAAAGTCCGATTTCCAGCTAATCTTCAAGGATGAACGTGTCTCCATCTTTGTTGCTTGTTGACCGATGATGCTCAAGATATTCTTGCACCAGTTC
>JANMAA010000074.1:0-14769 GCA_031359215.1 Acidobacteriota bacterium
GAACTGGTGCAAGAATATCTTGAGCATCATCGGTCAACAAGCAACAAAGATGGAGACACGTTCATCCTTGAAGATTAGCTGGAAATCGGACTTTCAGTCCACAGACAACCTCTGCACTTCCAGTGCAGAGTGGTTTAGTTACCAAAACGACGAGCCGAATGAAATTGAAAAAAGACAGAAGGATTTTTATGAGGCAACAGGAATTGGTAAAAGCAGAAAATCTATTAAGGGAACAACCGATGAAAAATCGGATAAGCCAATTAATGCCGGAGTTATGAATAGCAAGGCAAAAAGTTTGGCAAAGCCGGAATATCCGGCGACCGCGAGAGTAAGGCTTGCTCACGGTTCCGTATTGGTTAAAATAAAAATTGATGAAGAGGGAAGAGTTTTTAGTGCCAAGGCACTTTGCGGCGATCGACTATTGCAAAATGTTAGTGAAGAAGCGGCTAGAAAATCGTCATTTACACCGACTACAGTAGATGGAAAACCGGTTAAAGTAAGCGGAATTATAGTTTATAATTTCGTGCGAAAATGACTCAAGTTGTCAGGTTTTTAATGATTTCGATAAGTTTTTTGTCTTCAAACGGCTTGGAAAGATAATCTGAAACGCCCAAATCAACTCCTTTTTGGCGATGTTTATGACTTGAGCGGGAAGTTATCATAACGACGGGAATGGTCTTCAGATTTTCCTGTTGTTTCATCGAGGCGAGTAGATCATAGCCGTTCATTCGCGGCATCTCGACATCGGATAAAATAATATCGGGAAGAATGATGATTTCCTGTAAAATTTCTAAAGCCTCAAGTCCGTCTTTGGCAATTATCGGAGTCCAACCGGCATTTTTAATGATGTTCGATGTCAGATGACGGACGCTCGGACTGTCGTCAACAATCATTACATTCAGTGCTTTGTCCTTTATTCTTTGTTCATCGTCTCTTCGTTTTTGTGCTTCACTATTTTGAACTTGAGACTTCGGGTTTTTGACATTTTTCAGCAGATAAATCACATCAATTACCGGCACGATACTGCCGTCGCCTAAAATTGTTGCGCCAAGCAATTCTCTTAGATTTTGCAAAGGATTGCCCAACGGCTTGATAACGATTTCTTCGGTTTTGATAATCTCATCAACTATCAGGGCGCAAGGATTATCCAAAGTATCGAGCAACAAAACCGGAATATTGGAATTATTCGGCGAAAGATTAACCGGCATATTCAGAATTTCATTGAGGTGCGAAACATTATACTCAACATCGCCGAACTGCAAAGTTTTATTTTCTTTTTCAAGTTGTTTGGCGGAAATCTCGCTGATATGTTTGACGAGTTTTAGCGGAAATGCGAAGGTTTGCTGATTAGCCTTAACCATAATGGCGCGGTTTACGGCTAACGCCATCGGAAGTCTGATCATAAATGTCGTCCCTTTTTGCAGTTCCGACTCGATTGAAATAGTTCCTTGTTGACGGGCAATTCCATTTTTGACAATGTTTAGCCCCACGCCGCGACCGGAAACCTGACTTAGTTTTTCGGCAGTTGTCAAACCGGGCAAAAATGCCAGTTCAAATGCTTCTTTATCCGTTAGCAAAGCCGCTTTTTCTTCACTGATAAAACCATTATTGACAGCTTTTGCTTTTAACGAAGAGGCGGAAATACCGCGCCCGTCGTCTGAGATTGTCAGAGAAATATGAGTTCCTTCGCTGGCAAGTCGAACAAAGATTTTGCCATATTCCGGTTTTCCGAGTATGCGGCGGGTTTCGGGAGGTTCGATGCCGTGGGCGACTGCGTTGCGAAGCAGATGCAGCAGCGGTTCGATCAAAGCATCAAGAATTTGCGTGTCTATTTCCAGATTTTCGCCTTCGATAAACAATTCAACCGATTTATCTTCTTCGTCGCTGATAACGCGGACTGTTCGCTGCAAACGAACCGAGAGCGAACCGAATGAAACCATTCGCAAATGAAGAAGTTTGTCCTGCATTTCTTCGATCAATCGCCGCTGGTTTTCAAAAAGCAGATCGAGATTGCCCTTTAAATTATGCAGTTCGGAACTGATAGAAGTTGTATCGGTTGTAGTTTCGATTAACTCGCGTGTGGTTTGGTGAAATTCATTATAGCGGTCAAATTCGAGCGTATCGAAAAGCTGAGAATTGATGGTTGAAAATTGAGGCTCACTGAAACTGCGTTCTAAAAATTGAAATCCGGCTTTCGGTGTTTGAATCGAAAGAATGTCTGATGAACTGTCGGTTTCCAATTTAGTTGTCGAGCGTTGCAATCGAAGCGTGCTGTGATGAAGTTCGGCAATCTGACGGTCGAATTCAGCCAATCGTTGTTCAAAAACAGAACGGCTAATAATCAAACCACTGACAATATTAACCAAATCATCGAGTTTTTCAAGCGAAACCCGCACAATTGATTTTGGTGTTTGGATTCTGGATTTTGGATTCGATTCGGCATCGGATGTTTCTTCATATTCAGGCGCAGATTCCGATAATGAAACATCGGGCGATGCTTCGCTCTCGGTCAGCGAAGCCATAATTTTGTCGAAATTTTGATAAGTAAGGGCAATTTTTTTTGTCAACTGGGCGGAATTTTCACTCCTTCCCAAGGCTTCGAAACAATCGGTTGAAGTGAGCAGCAGTTCAAAGATTTTTTCATTACATTCTATCCCGTTTTCTGCCAGATGATCGAGCAAATCTTCAACCCGATGGGCTAGATTAGATAGCTGCTTTAACCCGACGATGCCCGCCGAACCTTTTAGAGTGTGTGCATTACGGCGAATTTCCAGTAATGCTTCGCGGTCATTGGGTGTTTTGTCTAAAATCTCCAGATTGGTTTGGATACTGCGAATAATATCTTCTGCTTCGAGTGTGAAAATTTCGAGCATCTCGTCATCGATCTCGAATTCTTCTTCAGTTTCTTCGGATTCTTCAAAAACTTCAACCGTTTCGGCAATCGTTTCTTTTGGCGGACTGATCTGCAAATTTCCGAAAGATTCCTCGATAAAATCAGTTACATCTTCCGAAGAATCATCCATACTGAAATGGATTTTTGTGAGTAAAACTTCGAGTTCAGCGAGTTTGTCCAATAATTGCCGCGCTTCTTCGTCTGCTAAAACCTCTTTTTTACCGACCAGCTTTTTGAGTTTTTTTTCAAAATCGGCACTGACTTGTGCGATTTCGTCAAACCCGATGATCGAGGCTGCGCTTTTGATGGATTCGACCTCACGAAGTGCGGTTTGCAGTTCGCCATATAAATTGCCATCCTGAGCGCATACCAAAATCCCGCCGCGAATCGTCGGCAGGTAACCATCGGTTTGTTTAATAAATCCTTGTAAAAGTTCGGTATCCATTTTTTCAGGTTCAAAGTTGCCGGTTTAAGGTTCAAAGTTCGACATTCAGCTTAGTTTAGCTTTAATTCTCAAACTTCAAAATCTGAACTTAATTCAAAAAAGCGTTTATTTCAGTAGTCGGCAATCGCCGCGTTGTTCGATCTTCGGGAAGTTTGAACGGTGCAACCGAAACCCGCAGTTCGTCGGATAGCCGGACGAGCATTTTTACCGAATCGGCAGCGCGATTTGCTCCTGTCTGCACGAGTTCGGTTACTTTTGAAATATTTGTCATCGCGTTTGAAATATCTTCGGAACTTGTCGCTTGCTGTTTGGCGGATTCGGAAATTGACTGGATGAGTTCGGCAAGTCGTGTCGAAACCTGTTCGATTTCGACGAGAGCATTTCCCGCTTTGTCAGCCAATGTCGAACCGACTACGACTTCGTGAATAGTTTCTTCCATCGAAGCAACAACGTCTTTGGTTTCCATTTGAATCGTCTGTGTCAACGTCGCAATTTGTTGTGTCAAACGGTTCGAGCGTTCAGCCAGTCGTTCAACCTCTTCTGCCACGACTGCAAAACCGATGCCGGCATCACCTGCGGCGGACGCTTGCAATGAAGCATTTAGTGCCAGCAGACTCGTGCGGTCGGAAAGGTCATCGATCAATCCGACGATCTGGCTGATTTCTTGAGAGCGTTCGCCGAGTTTTTTTATCCGTTTCGCGGTTTCCTGAACCTGTTTGCGAATCGAATTCATCGCGTTGATATTGTCTTGCACGGCTTGCGTTCCGTAACGCGCATTGTTGAGCGCGTCGCTTGCAACTTGCGCTGAAAGCGATGCGTTGCCCGAAACTTCCTGAATTTGCATCGCCATATTTGAGATCGAAGCAGTCGTGCGCGAGATCTGCGAAGTTTGCGCTTCACTTCCTCGGGCGAGTTGTTCGGTCGTATCATTGATGGCGTTGGCGGAGGTGCTGACTTGAAAAGTTACATCTTTGACTTGTTTGATAAGTGAGCGTAATTCCTTGGTCATCGAGTTAAACGCTTCGGCAATAGCACCTGTAATTTCAGGTGTAACTTCCGCTTGCACGGTCAAATCACCGGCGGCAACTTCCGAAACTTCGTTTAATAATTTCAAAATGGATTTTTGTAAACTGTCGCGCTCATCTTGCGTTTGAACCAGCGAACGCAACTTTTCAATCATATTTTGAAATGATGCGCCGATAACATCCGATTCTGAGCGCAATGGAATATTTACCGACAGGTCGCCATCGGCAATCAGATTTAAAAATGTCGTTTTTTCCACCCTGTAATCGGAAATCTCTTTCAAAGCGGCTAATAATTCACTTTGATTTTCGACTTCTTCTTCAAAGAAACCGCCTTGCGCGAGTTGATTAGCGATGTCGGTTGCTTCTTCCAGTTCGCCGGTCAATTTTAAGTTATTGTAATTGGAGGCAACAAGTGAGAAAATTGCTAAAAAGGCGGCGAAACAAACAGTCAGTGTGCCGGCTAATGTATTATTTGTCGCGGAAAAATACGAAACGGATAACAAACCTGCTCCGAGAAGCAGAAAAATTATCGCTAGAAATGAGAAAAATTTGGTCAGCAGATTCCAAAGCGCATTTGTTTGCATTGTTTTTCGATTCTCCTCAAAAATCTAAGTGGTCATATCCGGTTTGTAAGTGTAAGAAACTGAAGTGGAATTATCAGCAGTCATATTATTTTCAGGCAGGATTTGCGGCAACTTGAAATCTGCGGTGAGTAACTGCAATTTCTCCATCGAGGTTGTTAATTGAGTCATACTGGTTTCGGATTCCTTCAAATTATTTACTGACTTTTTCGTTTCCCCGATCGATTCTACAAATATTTGAAAAGCCCGTTCGGTTTCGTCTGAATGTTCGCTTGAAAAAGAAACGAGTTTGGTTTGCAAATTCAAAAATTGACCGACATATCTTTCGAGTTCGCTGAGTGAATTACCGGTTTCGATAGCATAAGTTGAAAGATTTGCCGCTCCGCTAACGGAAGATTGCAAAGAAAGTTCCACTTCGTTAATTTCCGCCGAGATCGTTTTACTGAGCGATGAAATAAGTTTATTGGTATTTTCGGCGCGCGAGGCAAGTCGTTCCACTTCTTCGGCAATAATGATAAAACCGCGTCCTTCCGCACCTAATTCGTCGGCTTGGATCGAAGCGTTAAGTGCGATCATATTCGTGCGGCGGGCTAAATCTTCTACTGTTTTGGCAACTTTGCCAATGTCCGCAGAGCGTTCTTTAAGCCGTCCGGTTCTATTTACCGATTCCTGGATTTGTTTGCGAAGTTGGCTGACCGCAGCTAAGTTTTCCTGAGCGGCGTTTGATCCGGTTCGTGCTTTTTCGATAGATAAATTAGCGGAAACGGTGGCGTTTGAAAGTTCTTCGGAGATTTTCTGAACATTATTCGGTATCTGTCGGAGCGACAATTTTGCCTGATTAAGTTCGACAATTTTGGCTTCGTCCGAGTGGATGATCGAGCGTATCGTTTTGTGCGTTTCAACCGCCGAAGTATGAGCAAGATTTGAATCGTTTCTGACCTGCTCGATGATCTGATTCAGTCTTTCCGTCAAATAACGAAAACAATCGGAAATTTCTTTTGTTCCCGAAAAATCCGATTTGAATGTTGCCTCGAAATCACCGTTTTTGATGTCGGAAATTTCCTCTTTAATTTGATTGACGGCGGCTTGAAGTTTTTCCAAATCCTGTTTGGCATTGATCGATTCGGTTACTTTAGCGAGAAGTTTTTGAAATGCAGTGCTTAAGCGGTCGGAATGCTGCAGCGGCGTAAGTGCAACATTTACATCGCCGCTGGCAACCTTATCCATCAGACCGACAAGGTTTTGCAGTTGCTGACTATTTCGCTGGAGCGTTTGGAGAAGTTCGTCGGTTTCGGTCGAACCGGAAGTTCGCGGCAAACTCGTAGAAACACCGCGTTCAAGACTTTTTGCAAGCAGCGAAACCTTTTCAATCGGACTCACGACTTCGTTCGAAAGCCACCAACCGAAAACCATCACCGCAAATCCTAAAAATAAAAACGGGATAAAAACCGCATAAAACGAGTCGCTTATCAGAAACGAAACAATCAGATATGAGATCAATCCGAAAGTGCATATAAAAAAAGCCAACGCGCTGGTGGCGAGCCAAATTTTACCTTTTAAGGAATTGAGCAATGAATTTGCTGATTGTCGAGCCATAATTTTCAGTGGTGCAAATCGTCTGTCTAAGCAGGGCGAATCTTTCAGTGCGGCAAATCCGTCAACTCGGGCAGACGGTTTTGCCGGCGTTCTAGCAATTAAATAAAAGTGAGGAAAAAAGTTTTTCAGTATCAACCAAATGTAAGATATTCGATTTGTGCATTGCTTTTCCGAAGAATGACTGGTCATCCTTGATAATTTGAATCTCATCATTAGGCAAAGTAACGATCTCGCTCAACTTATCAACCGTAAAAGCAACCGAAGGAGCACCATTTTGCGAACGTAGAACGATGAATTTTGTTTTTGATGAAAGCGAAGAAGCGGATTTATTCCAAAGTTTCAGCAGATTCACTACTGAAATAATATTGCCGCGCAGATTTGCCATACCGAGCAGCCATTCGGGAACATTCGGCAAATTCGTCAGCGGAAGCGGGTGAACGACCTCAGCCACTTGTTTAGCGGGAACAGCAAAAAGTGCGTCGTCCAAAAAAAAGACAATGAACTTTTCACCGGATGGTTGTTGTGCGGGTTTTTGGTCATCTGAAAAAGAGGAACTGAGATCGGGCAAATCATACGCCGACAAATCGAAATTTGGCAATTTTTTGGCTTGCAATTCACTCATCTTTATATAATCAAACCTGTTTTGCGTTAATGTCGATAAAACGAACCACGAGTTTCCCGTTTTCTTTTACGAATGAGGCAACGCTTGTTTCTATTGATTTAATTATTTGCCCATCCATTGTTACGCTCTCTGCTAATTCGCTGGTTACGATTGCGGTTTTGCCATCCGAAGAGATTTTTACTTGGATATTTTTTCGCTCGTGTAAGTAGTTGGTCGCGGCGGAAAATACTCCTTTGAGAAGGTTTTGATATTGGTCGCGGGTATATGTCGAACTTTGAGGTGTTTTGCCGATAATGGTAACGGTCGCGTTTATCTGCACTTTTTCTGATAAGTTGGCGATAAGGGCATCAGAATCTTTGTTTTCTGCCGCCGTATCCATTTTGTTCATAACATCCAACACATCCTGTTCGGTAAGTTTTTTTTCGCCCGAACATCCGATAAAACCGAAAAGACAAAGAGTGATAAGAAAAAAAATGCGGTGCTTCACGAAATAGAATTTTCTATCAGTTAGATTCATATTTTTAGTTACTGTAAATAATTTGTGCAAAGTCTTTATGAATTGCCGTCTGCTTTAGCTGACGGAACTCGAAACATATTAAACACAAGGCTTAAGCCGAATTTTATAAAAAAATAAAAAAATTCCGAAGAGCTTTAGCTGAAGCAAAAAGGATACTTGATACTTTATTATTGTTTGGCTAAAGCCTATTATTGCTTATAATGACAACCCGGCAGCTAAAGCAGACGGCAATTCATCAAATCAATTTCGCACAAATTATTTACAGTAAGGATTTTTATATTTAAATTCCTCGCAAGCTATTCATTTTTTTGCAAGTTTTTTGATAGACCAACCAACTAACATAACGATAAACAGAACAAAAAGTCCGGCACCGATCATTTCGCCGACTGCCTCATTTTGATCGGTTATGTCATTTTGCAGAAAGAAAATCAGAGTTCTAAACATTATCGGTTTCTCCTTATTATTTGATTTTTTTATTTATTTCAAAAAGAACAATCTACAATTTAATTAGCTCGGGGAGAGCGCATCGCTTGCAGATTTCATTTTTCAGGCTTGAACAATATAGGCTTCAACCGTTTTCATCAGGGTTTCGGGACCGAAAGGTTTCGTGATATAACCGGTCGTTCCAGCCATCCGTCCGCGCACTTTGTCAAAGAATCCATCTTTGCCGGAGATCATTACGATTGGCACATCTTTGGTTGCTTCATTGCTGCGGATAAGTTTGCACACCTGATAGCCGTCCATTCGCGGCATCGTAATATCGAGCAAAATCAAATCCGGCACGAGAGCATTGATTTTTTCCAGCGCGTCCACTCCGTCAATCGCACAAACAACTTCGTGTCCGCATTTTTCGAGTTTGCCCGAAACGAGTTTGCGAACCGTTGCACTATCGTCAACCACTAAAATTGTCCGATTTTTCGGCATCGAGTTGTGAACGCTTTCCTGTTGCTCGATTTCTGACAGTCGAATCGCTAAAGCATTAACTTGTGAACTTAATAAAACGTCATTCGGATTTAATTTTGAAGCCGATTTCAGATGCGAAAATCCTTCGCGTAAATGTTTGAGATTTATTTGTCCGATGCCCAAGAATTTGAGTTCGTCCGATGAAAAATCCCGCATATTTCTATCGGATTCCATTCGTTCGACGGCTTCCGTCAGAACTTCCGAATCAATTCCTTGGTGACCGAGAAGCATTTCCAGATCAGACATTGAAAGCATTGCGTGGCAACAATTGCAAACGAAGGCGTGTGAGTCATTTTTTGTCCTGCAAAACGGACAATCAATCATTTCAACTTGAGGTTTGACACTATTTTCTTCCGCTTGAAGCTGATAGCCATTTACATCGGCTTTTTCGTTGGCGTGAAATAAGTAGCCTTTTTCCTCATTATATTCTTCAATTTCATTTTGCTCTGATTCAACTTCTTCCGATGCGGCATTATTGTGATCTTCAATTTCATTTTGCTCTGATTCAACTTCTTCGAATGCAACATTTTCCATCGGAGCATTTTGTTCAACTTCTTCGGATGCGGCATTCTCCATCAAAGACGTTTGTTCAACTTCTTCAACTTCCGGTTCGACATCGTTTTCGTATTCTTCAAAATTATGTTGTTCGATTACTTCTGTTTGAGGCGCATAATCACTTTCGGCGGCTGTGTGCGCGCTAAAAACTTCCTCTTCTATTTCAACATATTCGGGAGTTTCTTCGCCCGTCATTGACACTTCAAGTTCTTCTGTTTGTTCGGTGAAATCTTCAACTTGTTCTGAATATACTTCCTCTTCAACCAGTTGATCGTCGATCATTTCGTGAGCGACTTCAGAATCCTGAAATGAATAGGTCGGATAAGTTAATCGAACTTCTTCAGAAACTTCAAGTTCTTGGTCAGAAAGCGATTCATTATCAGCCTTATTTTCTTCGACTGATTCCATACTTGCATTCATTTCGGAAGCGGGAACTTCATAATTATCCGCGCTTTCCATAACTTCCGGTTCTTCGGTTTTTTGGTCGGCATAATTTTCATAGCCGTTTACGCTTTCTTGAACTTCGGCTTCCATTTCGACCGGCGATGGCGAGTTTTCAGCAACTTCATCAAAATCATCATCGAGATTTTCCAACTCGATGCCTTGATTCATTTCAATCGCGTCAAATTCCAATTCGGGAACATCATTATTTGACAATTCCGCCGCTTCAAAATGGTTTTGTTCTTCAACTGAATTTTCAGAAAAAGCTACATTATCAGATAATTCCGATTCATGAGCCGTAAAATTATCTTGCCCGGCATCTTCCGCAAACAGATTTTCTTCCGCGGGTTGAACGGATTCGGTAAAATGCTGTTCTTCCAAAACCTCTTCATTGTGCGTCGGTTCGGCAAAATAGTTTTCCAAAGCCTGATCGTCAGACATCTCGACCTCGACCGCCTTTTCCGTTGGTTGAACTATTTCGACTGCCGAAACCATAGCGGTTTCTTGCTCCGTTTCATCTTGCTGAACATCGTAAGTTTGTTCTTGAATTTCGCTATTTTCCGGTTTCGACTCGGCTTTTGCCATCATTCCCAGCAGTGAAATTAAACTTACTTGCGCCAGTCCGTTGTCGGGATTGAGTTCCAGAATTTTCTTGAAGCAGGTTATCTTATCAGTAAACGAATTTGCCAGATAAGATTTTAAAACCCACGCTTCTTCGAATTCAGAGTCTTGCCGCAAAACCGATTGAATCAGACGATGTGCATTTGTATGATCATCAGCAACTGCCGCCGCAATCGCTTTTTGCATTTCCGCTTCCGCTAATTGTCTTTTCGCCGAATAGAGCAAAGACGCAGCAGTTTCATTTTTCGGATTGATGTTCAAAACCTTCTGCAAATGTGCGGATTTTTCCTCAACCGAATCGCAAACCGAAGCCAGCCATAACCAAGCCATTTCGTTTTGAGTGTCGTGAACGATTGCCTGTAAAAAACATTGCTTCGCAAAATCTGTATGAGCTTGTTTGGATGCGTCGATTCCGCGTTGGACAAAGGTTTTTGAAAGCAGAGATTTAGTTGCGCCAGCCCACTCTAAAGCACGCTCATTTGTCGGATTGATGCTCAAAACATTGTTTAGAAAGATGAGTAATTCTTCAGGATATTCACTGATTGAAGCCAACCAGAGCCAGGCGTTTTCGTTATTCGGTTCGGCATCGGTAACACGAAGAAGTAGTTGGCGGGCTTCGACCCGATTGCCGGTTTGGGCGGCTTTGATGCCGTCGCGGAGAATTTTAAGGGTTTCGGAAGCCTCGGTTTCGGTTTTGAAATCACTTTCAAAACCCTTGTCAACGAAATTAACGGTTGATGTATTCGTTTCAAAATCAAGTTTCATAGCTTTTTGTAAAATGTTGAAATGTTAGTTTTTTTTGAGAAAATTTGGATTTGTCGGTCGCGCAGAAAAGACAGAAATGCCTAAATCCAACTTCATCCCAAATGCAAGCTAAATGCCAAGCCGATATTTTCAAATGAGTTTGTGTTTATTGAGCCTAAAGAATGACTTAAATCAATGATCGATAGGAAAAAGTTGACCAAAAAAGTTGAATAAAATACGAAATGTGACAAAAAACGGGAGATTACATTGACAAAAAGTGGCATTTTTATCCTCAAATCGGATTGCTTTGAGCGAATAGCGTTGAAATATAATGAAATATTAATCCGATAAATGATGGGGAAAATCTCTCTGGCAAATAACAGACCTTATTTTTACTTTTTAACTCTCAACTAGCTTGAAACGTCTTAACTTCTTATAATGGATTGTTAGTATTAGAAATAAATATAATAAAAGAGGAACAAAACATTGGCAGAACAATTTGATGTGATAATTATCGGTTCGGGTCCGGGCGGCTATGTAGCGGCGGTTCGCGGCGCACAGGTTGGTTTGAAAGTTGCTTTGATCGAAAAAGAAAACGGCGCGAGATTAGGCGGAACTTGCGGTTTGCGCGGTTGTATTCCGACTAAAGCCTTACTAAACGCGGCGCACCTTTATGAAAAAGCCGGACATTTTGAAAACTTCGGAATCAAGGTTGAAAATCTAGGATTTGATTGGGAAAAGGTTCAAAAATATAAATCGGATGTAGTCGCAAAAAATTCATCAGGCGTTTCGTATCTGATGAAAAAGAACAAAGTTACCGTTTTTAACGGTTTCGGCAAAATCGCCGGCAAAGGCAAAGTGGAAGTTGCTTACGAAGACGGCAAGAAGGAAACGATTGAGACGAAAAATATCATTATCGCTACGGGTTCGGTCGTGCGTCCGATTCCGGGTTTTGAAGTTGATGGCAAACAAGTCGTAAATTCCGACCAGATTTTGGAATTAAATAGCGTTCCGAAATCAATGGTTGTTCTCGGTTCAGGTGCGGTCGGTGTTGAATTTGCGTCGGTTTATGCACGATTCGGTTGTGAAACGACGGTCGTCGAATTGATGGACAGAATAGTGCCGCTGGAAGACGCGGAAGTTTCTAAAGAATTGGGGCGTGTCTTCAAAAAAAATGGCATCACTTGTCTGACCGGCGTGAAAATGGACAAACTCGAAAAAACCAAAAAAAGCGTCAAAATTTCGGGTAAAGACAGCAAAGGCAAAGATATTTCGCTCGAAGCCGAAATGCTTCTCGTCGCCATCGGACGAATGCCGTATGTCGAAAAACTCGGCTTGGAAAACACAAAGGTCATCGTCAATCCGCGCGGCACAATTAAAGTCAACGAATACTGCGAAACCGATGAACCGAATGTTTTCGCCATCGGCGATGTGATCGACACCGCTTGGCTCGCGCACCTTGCCAGCAAAGAGGGAATTCTGGTCGTCGAAAAACTAGCAGGCAAAAAGGTCGAACCGATCAACCACAGATTAGTTCCAAATTGCACATATTGCGATCCCGAAGTCGCCTCGGTCGGCTTGACCGAAGCGAAAGCGAAAGAAGAAGGCTACGATGTCAAAGTCGGTAAATTTCCGTTTTCGGCATCCGGCAAAGCGCGAATTTTAGGCGAAACCGACGGCTTCGTGAAAATCGTTTCCGAGAAAAAATACGACGAAGTTCTCGGCGTTCACATCATCGGACCGCACGCCACCGAATTATTGGCGGAGGCTTGCGTAGCAATGCAATTAGAAACCACCTCTGATGAACTCGGCAGAACGATCCACGCGCACCCGACAGTTTCCGAATCGGTGATGGAAGCCGCTGAAGGCGTTCACGATTTGACGATTCATATGTAATTTGATTTTTATTTATCAACGGTAAATGGTTAATTGGAATTTTCTCCCAATTAACCATTTATTTTTGTCTATACAAATTTAGGAGGTTAAAAATAATGGTTAGATTTTTAAGATTAGGAGGATTATTTTAAAGGCTTAATAAAACTATAATTGACAACAATTAACAAACTGAAGAGGTTTTTTAATTTTCTGGGATTGCTATAAGGAGTATTAATTGATGAAAAAAACTAGAGAAATTTTAATTCAAAATTTAGGAGATACAGTAGAAATTGAACTTTTTGAAAAATATAATTTATACAGGCGTGATAAAACTCTCGGAGAACCACTATATTTCGCGCCTTGTTTTACGGCTGATTCAGACAAAACGACCGGCATTAGTTATCTTTCAAAAGTTCTTGGCGTTTTAACATTCAGACGTTCAGAGTTTGAAAATATTATTCATGAATTAGATATTTTTACAGATGATAAAGCTCAAAAGGATAATTGGATTAAAGGCGTTCAAATAGAAGGTAATTTCACTCCAGCAGAAATAGAACAAACATTTTATTTTCTTGATGAACCTATAAAATTTGCAACTCCTTTGGTAAAAGATTTTGAAAATAGTAGAGGTTGGATAGGAAAAAGAATCCCGAAAAATAGAATCGTTTCATTTATTGATTTTTTGAAACATATTCCTGAAATAATGGATAAGTTAAAATGAGATTTAAGTTATTCACGAAACTTGTTAAAAATTGTTTACTTCAAGAGGTCAATTGAGTTATTATTCAATTGACCTTTCTCATTTGGTCAATCCACAATTTCCTTCAAATAAAACAAATATGGCAAGACATCCAGACAGTCCCGCATTTTTTCGATATTTACAAAGCACAATTTCGGACTTAATAGAACCAATAGAAAAGGTAGCTTGGGCAAGATGGCAAGAAAGTGATGACACACCAGATGCTTATGAAATGATTAAATCAGACATTACTTGGATTGGTAATCATTTTGCCAGCAGAGATGAGTATATATCAGATTGGGAAGCAGCATTTCTAACTGATTTAGATGCATTCTTTGATGATGATTATTCTTTTGACTTAACTAATAGTGAATTAAGTGAAATAGCCCAAGAATCATTTCTTGAAACTCGGAATCGTTACAGCAATTATAAGTTGTCTAACCCTTACGATAATATCAGTTTTCCAGAATCCTTTAAATACTTGCTGATTTACGACAGTGTGTTTGAAACTGATTATTCGACACAGGCTAAATCTATGTGTTTTAGATTTGCTAACGCTGTTACAAAAGCCGACGGGAAAGTATATGAAATTGAAAAGATTGCTTTGGCAAATTACAAAGAACTTTTGTTCAATTCTCATTTTGAATATGAACCAGAACAACAAGAGGACGAAATTGTAAATACTAATGTTTCTTTTGACAATA
This sequence comes from Acidobacteriota bacterium, assembly GCA_031359215.1. Lineage (GTDB taxonomy): Bacteria > Acidobacteriota > Blastocatellia > Pyrinomonadales > Pyrinomonadaceae. Next base: position 14,322 of record JANMAA010000074.1, read on the forward strand.
AAAAGAATAACGAATCGAAAAGTCTTGATGACCTTATAAGCGAACTCAATTCTCTCATCGGATTAGAAGGAGTTAAAAGCGATGTAGCGCAACTCATAAATTTTCTCAAAGTCCAACAAATGCGCGAAGCAAAAGGAATGAGTGTTCAACCAATTTCACGGCATCTCGTTTTTTTAGGAAACCCGGGAACAGGCAAGACAACTGTCGCCCGACTTATTGGTGAAATCTATAAATCTCTCGGAATTTTGAGCAAAGGTCATTTTGTCGAAACTGATCGTGCCGGACTTGTTGGCGGATATATCGGTCAGACAGCTTTGAAAGTAAAAGAAGTTGTCGAAGAAGCAATCGGCGGCGTTTTGTTTATAGTTGAAGCATTCTCGCTTAGTCGGATTCACGTTAATGACTTTGGTCACGAAGCATTAGATACTTTACTCAAAATGATGGTAGA
>JANMAA010000075.1:0-1834 GCA_031359215.1 Acidobacteriota bacterium
GAACTGGTGCAAGAATATCTTGAGCATCATCGGTCAACAAGCAACAAAGATGGAGACACGTTCATCCTTGAAGATTAGCTGGAAATCGGACTTTCAGTCCACAGACAACCTCTGCACTTCCAGTGCAGAGTGGTTTAGTTAAAAAACAATTTATATTTAATTAATATTTCAAAGGAATAGTATTTATAATAAATTATCAAGAACATTTTTTTCCCGCCCGAGTTTTTCGCGTTTGAGCCATTTTTCATTCCTTGAGATATATAGCAAAACCGAATCCGTTTTATCATCAATCAAACTATTCAATTTGCTTTTAACGGTTTCAATCTGAGATTCGGTCAGTTCGCCTTCAAAAACCGAATTTTGCCGCCAGTGCAGAAATTGTTTGAGGAGTTTGTGAACCTTCGTGACTCGCTCAACCGAAACATCATAGACAATCAAAATATACATTTAATTTTCTCCGAAAGTTCTTTGCATTTTACAAAACTTATGGTATAAACAAAACGCAGATTTACCAAATTAATAGGTTCACATTAAATAGATGAGCTATCGCACCGAATTGACGGCGAGGCTGATTGAAATTCCATTTCGTCTCGCACAACACAAATGCTCACGGCAAGCACTCGCCAAAGAATTCCGTGTTAATGCCAAAACTATCAGCCGCGATATTGACGCGCTCGGCTATCAATACCCGATTATCAGCAAGCGCATCGGCAGGGAAGTTTTTTATGAGTTTGCCGACGGTTTCGAGTTCAATTTTCCAAAACTTTCGCCTTCGGAACTCGCCACACTGCTGCTGGCGCAGGAAGCGATTGCCGGAATCGGCATCACGGCGCAAGGTTCGCCCTACGCCAAATACGCCGATTCGCTTCTGAAAACAATCCGTGATTCATTGCCGCATTCGATCCGCAAACGAATGGATGCACTGTCAAGCGTCTATGGTTCGGCAATCATCCCGGCAAAGAATTTTGCCAAACACACGGCGACGATTGATGTTTTGACGACCTGCGCCGTGCAGCAAAAGAAAATCGAGATTCGGTATCATTCGCTTAATAAAAATGAAGAAAAAGGCAGAGTTCTGGAACCTTACGCGGTTTATTTCGACCCGGACGGAGCAACGCTGAAACTTGTCGCGTTTGACCAAAAACATAAAGAACTTCGCGTCTTTTCAATCGAACGAATCAATTCCGTCAAAGAATTAAACGAAAAATTCACAAAGGCGGAGAATTTTAACCTCAAGGAGTATCTGGATGAAAATTGTTTCAACGGAATTCACGGCGAACCCGTAACCGTTCGTCTGAAAGCCACCGGTATCACGGCACGAATTTTTGCCGAGCGCAAATTTCACCCGTCGCAAAAAATTATCGAACGTAAACAACGACGCGGCGGATCACCCGAAACCGTGACGATTGAAATGCGCGTCGCCGGCGGCAGAGGTTTAGTCAGATTTATTCTCGGTTGGCTGCCCGATATTGAAGTCGTCGCGCCCGTCGAAGTCCGTCAGCAGGTTAAACAAGCGATTGAAACGGGACTCAAGCATTTCTAAGTTCATATTATGCAAAAGTTGATTGACAGAGATTTTTTGAGCCGGGAAAATTTTTAGATAAAACTTCCGATTCCGCCAACTACTTGGCATTCATCGTTTTGTAAGATAATAAAATGAGACTTCATTTTACACTTTCACCGAATACCGAACCCGTGCCGTTCGCTTATCAACACAAATTGACAGGCGTATTTCATAATTGGCTCAAACGCAACGAACTGCACGATAAAATCAGCCTCTATTCGCTCGCGTGGCTCGACGGCAGCCGCAGAGTTCGCAATCGGCTCGAATTCT
>JANMAA010000125.1:0-14242 GCA_031359215.1 Acidobacteriota bacterium
AAACGAAATTTGAATGGCGAAAAGCCGTCTGTTTTGACATTGATAATCTTGTCAAAACAGACGGCTTTTCGCCATTCAAATTTCGTTTAATATTCGTCCGTCCCGATTTCTCCATCTGCGGCTTGCTTTTTATTTCCCAAAACTGCCCGCAGAACCAGCATTTTCGCTAAAACCCGCACTTCCTGACGGTCAAATTTATTGGTTAAACCTTTTGTTCGTCCAAAATCGGCGATTGCCAATTTGCGAATCGTCGTATCTGCTTGCCCTAAATTCCGCGTCAAGTCCCGCGTTATCGAACCGCCGAACGAGCCGACCTGAACTTCACCGTCTTCGATTATTTCACCCTGCACATCCATAAACTCTCCGACCTTAATAAATGCGGAAATCGTGTCGTTGAGCCGGAATATGGCATCTTCCAAAAGCGGAAACGATTTGGCGGAATCAACCTGTGCGTAGCCGCCGGCGAGCATCCAGGTTTGGATAAAATCCTGATAGTTTTTTGGCGACGGATTTATAAATGCACGCGCTTCGTCCATTATTTGTGAAGCAAGTTCATTATCGCCCGCCAAAGCTATTTGTGAAGCCAAAGCACTCATAGCAAACAATCTTTGAGTCGGTTCTTTGATGTCCGCTATGATTTTTCGGGCTTGTCCAACCGCTTTTTCACGTTCTTCTTTGGAAAGTTTTTTGGCATCGATATTCTTCACATCTTCGATCAATTTTTCCGATGTGTCTTTCTGCCCGACTTTAGTTTCTCCTGACTCGATTTTCGTTTCTGTCGTGCTTTTATTTACTTTCTTAATTCCGAATTTTTGCCGAATCTGCGCGGCTCGTGAAGGTAAAAATTTTTCAATGTTCGAGATATAATTTACTATATCCAAATCTCCACTATTTTCAAGTTTCAAAATCGTCTGTGCCAATAAATCAGCTAATTGACGCAAAGATTCTTCTTTGAAAATCGGCTTTTTATCGGGCTTACCTTTTATTTCTTCAATATTTGCCACGCCTAAATCGAGCAATGAACTCAGATAATCAAATCTTCTGGAATTAGGCGTAGCATCCTCTGATTTTATTTTTTGCAAAATATCTTCACCGAAAGACGCACCTTTTTCCGCATCCTTTTCGTAGATTTTCTTGAGCAAACTGATAAGTTCGTAGTTAAAACCTTTTGAGAGCGTTTTGCGCCCGTATTTTAACGCCGTATCGACATCTTTCGCCGCAATTTCGTTAAGTAAGCGCGTCTCGAAATAAGTATCAGCGGATTCGATTTGCTTGCGAAAAGTCGGGTTTGAAATAGCTTGTCCGCTTTCGGTAAAAAATTCCAACGCAAGACGCGGATCGTGTTCGGCAATCGCCGTCGCAATTTGTTGCCGAACATTTACCGCTTTTCTAAATTTTCTCAAAAGTGGTGCTTTATCGCCCGTAGCAGCCGAGTAAATGTCACTATCATCAGGGCTTAGCTCCGAAGCACCGAGTTGTGCATCATATTGTCCGAGCAATGCCCGAAAATCGTTGATAACGGTTTGAAACATCGCCCGCGCTTCTTTTTCATCCTGAAACCACATCAAGCCTGCCATTTCCGATGAAAAACTGATGCGGTTTTCCAAAGACCGTAAATTATTGACTTCGGCTGTGGTTTCACGCAAAAACACGACCGCTTCTTTTTTCAGTTCGGCTGAAATTTCACCTTTTTTCTCTTTCTCAACCGTTTGTGTAAAGAAAGTTTGGGTGGATAGAATTAATAAAACAGAGAGCAAATATAATTTTTGTTTCATTTTCGTGATTCCTTTAAATTTTTTAATGTTCTTCTCCTTCGCCCTGATAGTTTGCCTGAAAATCTTTTTCGGCTTGTTCGGCATTCGGATCAAGCAGGGCTTCGGCGATGCGGAAACGGGCAAAAAATCGTGCTTCGGGGCGCGAGAATTTTTCGGCTAAACTAACCGTGCGGTCAAAATCGCTGTTTGCCAAATTCTTTATCAATTCCACGCCGTTCGGCAAATTGCGGTAAGATTCACTGCGAACAATGTCGAGACGAACTTCTTCCGATTTTACCGAACCTCCTTCGTTAAATTCATCCAACAGAATACCAGCCGCAATGACATCGTTAATATATGACAAATTCCCTTCTAAAAAAGCGAATCCTTGCGCCGGTTCGACGACGGCGTAGGCTTGCGTCATTTGCAGAACGGAAGTCAGATTTTTACGATATTTTAATCTTCCCGCATACATCGAACGGGCTTCGGCAAGCAAAGCATCTGCCGTTTTTTTATCACCGCTTTTCATTACCGATGCTGCAAGTGTCGTTAAAACTTCAATCCTTTCTTCGGGCGTTTTGAGTTTGGCGAGTGCCTGCCGAACTTCGCGCAAATCCCCGCTTTTGGCTAAAGCAAGCGGCAAACCTTCCTCGATCTTTGCACCTAAATAATCATATTCGGGTTTCTTTTTGACTTTGGCATAATAATCTTTGGCTTTTGCCAAATCGCCGCTGCCAAAGGCTTTTTCGGCGGCTTGCCGGTAATAGTCATCCCGTTCGCCAACCGGTTTCTTTTCGGCGAGTTGCGCTATCTCTTCGGCAGATTTTTCTTCAGTTTCGTTTTGGATCGTCTGCGAACGGACTTGATTATCTAATTCCGTCGCACCTTCCGTCATCTTTCGCCGAATGGCAACTGCCTTGGCGGGAAAATACTTGGTGATTTCCGGCATCACTTTTGAAACTTCATACGGCGAAAGATATTGTTGTTTTATATATTTATTCGCCAAAATTTCTACTAAATCTTTTATGTCATTTTCAATCAAAGCCGGTGATTTTTTATCTCTTGAGGCTTGCCGATTTAGTTTTTTTACCGTTTCGAGATATTGCTGCACTTCCCAAATATTGACGCTGAAGCCGTTTTGTTGCGGGTTTATGCTCGTGTTAGCGATGTTGGAGGCATTACTTCCTGCATAGTCGCTCGGAGAAATAATTTTTGTATCATTGCTCGTAATTTTATTGAGAATTTCTTTTGACAACGTGGCACCTAGTTCCGCGTCTTTTTTGAAAATACTTTCCAGCGTAGAAAGCAGATTAGTGCCGATTCCTTTTTCCAGATTTTTTTTGGCGAGTTCGTAGGCTTTTTTTGGATCTTTCTCGTTAATTTTGGCGGCAAGACTGAGTTCTAATGTTTGGTCGTCCGTGAACATATTTTCGCCGTCAGGCTTTTTGCGGCTTAAAAACTGCAAACCGTCGAGTGCGGCTTGCGGATCGCGGGAAGCGAGAGCAAGCAGCAATTCACTTCGTAAACTGATGACATAATAGATCGCCAGATATTGTTCATCGACAGCTTCGTTATCTTCAAAAGGAATTTGCTGAATTATCGAATTCAAGTCGGCAATCGCGTTTTGAAAGATATTTCGGGCTTGTTTTTCATCGTGTTCCCAAAGCAGATTGCCAACCACGATTCGTGCGCTGACGCGATTTTCAGGAAGAAAAAACCGGTCGGTTTCCCGCGCCAGACCTTTTAATAAAGCGACCGATTTATCTTTTATTTCGCTTGCCGCATCGTCTTTCTTCGGCTCATTGGTTATGGCTGTCTGAGCCAAACTTTGTCCGATAAAAACAAAAATCAGAAACAATGTAAAAATTTTTCGATAGAACATTTGAGTCTCCGTATGATAACTTTTTAATGATAGATTGTCCGTTGAAATTAGTAAATAACATTTCACACTACATAGACGAGTTAGATGCGGAACTTTGCAAGCCGGCAACTTTCATCTAACATTTATTTTCAATGCTTGAATTAAACCCGAAAACATTTGACGAATTTTTAGCCGATACGAAAAACGGCAACGTCGTCCCGGTTGTCCGAAGCGTTTTAGCGGATTTGCATACGCCCGTCGGTGCATTTCTGCGCGTCGCCAATTCTGCCGACCAAGCCTTTTTGTTCGAATCGATCGAAGGCGGCGAACGCTTGGCGCGCTATTCTTTTCTCGCGGCAAATCCGTTTATGACCGTTCGTTCAAATAAATCACAAACTATTATCGAGAACGAAGGAAAACGAAAAATCTTGCCCGAAAAAAAATTATTCGACTTTATGCGCGAACATTTCGGCAAAAACAAATTGGCGCGAAAAGTAAATCTTCCGCCTTTGTGCGGCGGCGCGGTCGGCTTTTTGGCGTATGATGCGGCGCGTTGGTTCGAGAAAGTTTTAGACACTGGAAAATCTTTTGAGAACGACGATGCGGTTTGGATGTTTTTTCGGACAATTCTGGTTTTTGACCGTCTGAAACAGCGCATCGAAATCGTTTCTATTGTTTTAACCGACGAAGCCCAAGGCAACACGGACAAACTTCTCGAACTTTATGCCCGCGCCGTTGGCGAAACCGATAAAATCGAAAAACTTTTAAGCCGAAACTCGCCGCCCGTTGCGGTTAATGAACAACCCAAAAATCTAAAACCGAGCGAGTTTTTATCAAATTGGACAAAGCCGAAATTTATGAAGGCGGTCGAAGAAATTCAGCAGAAAATCTTGGCGGGCGATTGTTATCAAGTCGTTCTCTCGCAAAATTTCCGCCGTCAAACTTCTGCCGAACCACTCAATATTTACCGCGCTTTGCGAACGACAAACCCTTCGCCATATATGTTTTACGTCAAAACCGGCAAGGAAACCTTCATCGGCGCGTCGCCCGAAATGCTGGTGCGGTGCAACGGGCGCAAGCTCGAATACCGTCCGATTGCGGGGACGCGAAAACGCGGCGCGACCGAAACGGAAGATTGGGTTTTAGGCGAAGATTTGCGCTCGGACACCAAAGAGGGCGCGGAACATATTATGCTCGTAGATTTGGGGCGCAACGATCTGGGTCGCGTTGCCCAATTCGGCTCGGTCGAAGTTGACGAACTGATGAAAATTGAAAAATATTCGCACGTTCAGCATCTCGTAACGAGTTTAAAGGCACGTCTGCGGACAGGTTTCGACCGCTTTGACGCACTTGCTTCGTGCTTCCCGGCGGGAACGGTTTCCGGTGCGCCGAAGGTCAAAGCGATGCAGATAATTGACCAACTCGAACCGACAGCGCGAGGCGTTTATGCCGGAGCGATCGGCTATATCGATTATGCCGAAAATCTCGATACTTGCATTGCAATCAGAACAATTCGATTGGCGGGTGATTGGGCTTCGATCCAAGCCGGTGCGGGCATCGTCGCCGATTCCGTTCCCGAACGCGAATACGAAGAAACCATCAACAAAGCACGGGCTTTGGTCAAGGCAATCGAAATGGCGGAAAATTTTCGTGAGTGATTATAATGTTGAAATTGATTTGGAAATTACCAAATAAAATTGACAGGGATAAAGCGGATGAAAAGGATATAAAAACAAATCTAAAAAATTCTATTATCCCTGTGTGTCCTTTTCATCCCTGTTAATTTTTGCCTTTGGAAATTTCTCTAAAATTTACTCTTTTCAAACGAATTATCAATCGTTTCCAAATACGCCCGCACCAATGGTTCATCGGATTTTAGAAAATTTTCGGGAGTTTCCAGCAAAACGATTTTGCCTTTGTCCATCAGCGCAATCCGCGAACCCAAAAGCATCGCTTCACGCAGATCGTGCGTAACAAAAACGGCGGTTTTATTTAACTCTTTTACCAGCGAGGCAAATTCTTTTTGCAGATTATTGCGCGTCAAAGCGTCCAACGCGCCGAATGGTTCGTCTAAAAGCAGCAGATCAGGATTTGCCGCCAACGCACGCGCCACACCGACTCGTTGCCGTTGACCGCCCGAAAGTTCATTCGGAAAACGCCGCGCAAATTTGTCCGGCGCAAGCCCGACGAGTTCGAGCATTTCCGCCACTCGCGCCTGTTTTTTCGCGTCATCCCAACCTTGCAAATCCGGCACGAGCGCGACATTTCTCTCCACCGTAAAATGTGGAAAAAGCCCCGCTTCCTGCAAAACATAACCGATATGCCGCCGCAAATCTATCGCATTCCAATCAGTCGTCGCTTTGCCTTCAACCAAAACTTCGCCCGCCGTCGGTTCATAAAGGCGATTGATAAGTTTGAGCGTCGTCGTTTTACCACAACCCGATTCCCCCAAAAGCACAAGAATTTCTCCTTTGGCGATCTGCAAATTTAAGTTATCGATAATATTCGCGCCGCCAATCGTAAAACCGACTCCGCGAAATTCAACAATTGATTTAGAATTTTCCAACATTTCGATTGGTTGAATTTTATCATTCGACAACTGTTTACGCATTAGCGAAAATAGTTAAACGTCAAACAAATGAAAAACTTCAAACCTTCCAAAAACGATTTGCGCGATGCGATTAATCGCACGACCGAAGACTTAATCGATTACAACCTAAAAGTTTTGTTCTGCGGCATTAATCCGGGAATTTGGTCTGGCGCAACCGGCTTTCATTTTGCCAAACCGGGAAATCGTTTTTGGAAAACTCTGCATCTTGCCGGTTTTACCGACCGCATTTTGCATCCGTCTGAAGAATACGAACTGCTCGAACGTGGTTATGGCATTACTTCCTTCTGCAAACGCACGACGGCACGCGCCGATGAATTGACCGCCGAAGAATTTGTTGAAGGCGGTAAAAATCTAGTGGGAAAGATCAAAAAATATAAGCCGAAGACGCTCGCCGTTCTCGGTATCGGCGCGTATCGAACGGCTTTTAATCAGCCAAAAGCAAAATTGGGTTTACAACCGGAAAAAATCGGCAGTGCAAAAGTTTGGCTACTTCCAAATCCAAGCGGATTAAACGCCCATTATCAGTTAAATGATCTGGCAAAACTTTTCACCCAAATCCCCAAATGAAAAACAATCGCAAAAATTTTTAAAATATAAACCGGTTTAGAAAATAAGGTTGCCGTAAAATTCCAACAGTTCTATGATTAAATAAAAATTTATAATAATTTTTTTCACTGAATTATTTTTAGCTGATAAAAACCAAAATGAATAAAAAATCTGCAAACAAATTTCTGATTTCTGCATTGTTGATTCTCCTAACAACGACTTGTGCTTTTTCTCTAACTACCGTTTCAGCGATTACCAAAACAATTACAAATAACGCTCCATCCGTTGCGCCGGAGGCACTTGTGGCTGAACTTTATAAAAAGCACAATGCTCAGAAAGGTCCGTTTTTTCAAACTAAAAGCCGCGCATTGCTCGACAAGTATTTCATAAAAAGTCTGGCGGATTTAATTTGGAAAGACGCAAAGACAGCAAACGGCGAAGTCGGCGCACTCGACGGCGATCCGCTTTATGACGCACAGGACATTGAGATCAAAAATTTCAAAATAGGTAAAGCCGTAATTAAAGGTAAATCGGCAACCGTTCCCGTAACATTTAAAAACTATGACACCAATAAAAAATTTGTATTCTCGCTCGTTCAGGAAAACGGCGTTTGGAAAATAAAAGATATTAATTACGGCGGCGGTTCGTCATTGAGTAAAATTTTCAGTTGAAATACAAAATTTATTTAATGAAAACAGTGAGGTTCAAAGTAGTAGAAGACGGCAGTAAATTTTGCAACCGTTTTGCCTCTAGCGATTTTTTCCATAGTTCCTTTTAATACTTTTTCATCGTTGGAAAAATCTTTGCCGCTCTTGAAAAACTCTCCGTCAAATCTGTATTCGATTCCACGAATTTTGTTTGTTCTAAAACTGAAGTGATTGCTATCGGTTTTTATCTGCACGGAATGAAAATTATCATCGTCATTCGATTCGCCGTTAGCTTTGTTCGTGAGAATCATTGCCGACCAAATGAGTTTGTCTTTGTTTGAATCTTTATCAACTCTATGTAACCATATCGTCCAAACTTCCGGCATTCCTTTAAACTTATTCGTCATAAACCAACCGCTATAACCTTGGTAATGTCCTTTTTCGTCATACGCACTATCTTCGAACGAATCGAAAAAAGATTTGGAGTTTTCAGTTTTTTGAGAAGGTGTGTAAAATGTGCAAGCCTGTGTAATATCAACAGTTTCCTGCATTGGAACTTTTATTTCTTCAAAATGTAATAAATTAAAAGTTGAAACACCAAGCAAAAATGTGAGCAAAGCAATTGAAGTATTTCTCATAAAATCTCCAACTCAAAATTTATTCCTAATATAAAAAAAAGTCAATAAATTTCGCATTAAAATAAGAATGCAATACTCGACTTATTCCCACTCAATCGTGCTTGGCAGTTTTGATGAAATGTCGTAAACGACGCGACTGATGCAGCGAATTGCTGATATGATACGCGACGAAACTACCTAAAAATATCATAGTTCCGATAATAGTTTGTCGGAACGATCTTGTAAATTTGCGTTGTCCGCAGTATATTCAATGTAGAAACTTTTGGAGTATAACATTATGAAAGTTCAGGTTCAAAAATGGGGAAACAGTTTGGCTTTGCGGATTCCGAAAAGTTACACCGTCGAGACGAAGATCGAAAACGGTTCAACGGTCGAAATCACCGTCCAAAAAGGCGCAATCGTCGTTAAACCCGTTATTCAGGAAAATCTCACGCTCGACGAAATGCTTGCCAATATCACCGAAGAAAATCTGCATACGGAAATTGATTTCGGCAAATCGGAAGGCAGGGAGAGTTTGTAAATGGCATATATTCCCGAAAAGGGCGATGCCGTCTGGCTCGATTTCAACCCGCAAACCGGACACGAACAAGCAGGTCGCCGTCCCGCCATCGTCATTTCTCCAACCGGCTACAATCAAAAAGTCGGCTTGGCTTTATTCTGCCCGATCACCAATCAGGCAAAAGGCTATCCGTTTGAAGTTGCCATTCCGAAAAACAAAAACATCACCGGCGTAATTCTCTCCGACCAACTCAAAAGCCTCGACTGGCGGGCGCGAAATGTTGTATTTATTGCCAAATTGCCGGATTCGGTGATCGAAGATGTTTTGATGAAGTTGAAGATTTTACTTTAGGTTATGGAACATTTACAAGAAGACTCATTAAATTGGGCGATAACTCATATTCGTAAATTTGGCGACACTGATATTTTTCCTGTTCCTTTTGAATATAATGCAATTTATCAGCAATGGAGTTTATTAAAAGATTATCTGTCAAAGATTGATCTCGAAACTCACGAAACAAGACCATTTAACAGATTTCTTATTCCGAAACCGCAAGGAGGTTATCGGGTGGCAATTCAATTAGACCCAATAGATACAATTTTATATACCGCTGCGATTTATGAAGCGGCGGACTTAATTGAAAGTAACCGAGTTTCAATAGCTTTAAGGATTTCTTGCTCATATCGTGTCGAAAAAGATGCTTCTGGACAATTATTCAAAGCTAATAGTGGTTGGAATGATTTTCATGATCGTTCTCAAGAATTAACAGATTCTAGGGAATTTTCTCATGTTTTACTTGCTGACATAACTGATTTTTATAACCAAGCCGGACATCATCGAATAGAAAATGCTTTAGAACATGCAGGTGTATCGCCTTCTCGTGCCAGAGCTATTGAAAGATTTCTTGGGAATCTAACTGCACGGCAATCACGAGGCATTCCAGTTGGTCCTTCTGCCTCAATACTTCTTGCCGAAGCCTGTTTGAGCGACGTTGATTCAAAACTTATTCGAGAAGGATACACTCATTCAAGATATGTAGATGACTTCCGTATTTTTTGTAAATCATCAGTTGAAGCAGAAAAAGCTCTTCACGATCTTTCTGAATATCTTTATACTGCCCATCGCCTATCTTTACAATCGCATAAGACTAAAATCATAAGCATTGAAGAATTTAAAAGTGAAGAACTCGTTGATCCAGAAAAACTTGAAGAACAAAGCAAAACTGACAAAATACTCAATCAATTGGCTTTTTATAGTAATTATGGTCTTGAGTCACAAGACCTAGAGCCTGAAGAATTGAAAAAGTTAGTTCGTCAAAACTTGAGAGAACTTTTTGATACTTGTTTAGAAAAAAATCAACTTCAATTAGGTTTAGCAAGATTTCTTCTTAGAAAAGCCACTCAACTAAAAACGAGTGTATTACAAGAACAAGTTATTGATAATGTGCCATTGCTTTTACCTGTATTAAGGGATGCAATGATTTATTTAGAAAAAACCACAAAATCCAAAAGCTACGAATATATAGGTGGAAAACTAATTGAATTTTTGAAAGAATCTGATTTGTCCTTTATACCTTATGTGAAATTTTGGTTTACTCATTTATTGACAGAGAAATTCTCAAAAGGATTTGAATCTCCAATTTCACAGTTTTGCGGTCAGGAAAATGACGTTAGACATTTAGCTTTAATGGCAAGGAATTTAAATTATCTTGAATGGGTAAGAGAACAAAAAGAAATTTGGAATAATTACAAACCTTGGGAAAAACGAGCAATAATATGGACTGCTCCTGTTCTTCCTGAAGATGAAAGAAGATATTGGCTTAAAAGTATTGAAAATGCTGGTGATAAATTAGATTATATCGTTGCTAAAGCTGCTTACACTTTATAAAATCTCATCATTCCCACTCAATCGTGCTTGGCGGTTTTGATGAAATGTCGTAAACGACGCGATTGATGCCGCGAATTTCTGATGTAATGCGTGATGAAACAGCTTGCAGAAATTCGTGCGGCAGGCGCGACCAGTCGGCGGTCATTCCGTCGGTTGATGAAACGGCGCGGAGCGCGATGGTTTTTTCGTAGGTGCGGAAATCGCCCATTACGCCGACCGATTGAATCGGGAGCAGGACGGCGAAGGCTTGCCAGACTTCGTTGTAGAGTTTGAAATTGTGGAGTTCTTCGATGAAGATTTTGTCGGCGCGTTGCAGTAATTCGACTTTTTCGGGCGTGATGTCGCCCAAGATTCGCACGCCGAGTCCGGGACCGGGAAACGGATGACGTTGGAGAATTTCGCCGGGAATTTTCAAATCTTTACCGATCAAGCGCACTTCGTCTTTGAATAATTCGCGCAGGGGTTCGATCAATTTGAGATTCATCTTCTCGGGCAGACCGCCGACGTTATGATGCGATTTTATCGTTACGCTTGAACCGCGAAGCGAAACCGATTCGATCACATCGGGATACAAAGTTCCCTGCACGAGCCATTTCACGTCGCCGATTTTGTTGGCTTCCGCGTCGAAAACGTCTATGAATTTCGCGCCAATTGCTTTGCGTTTCAATTCGGGATCAACGACATCTTTCAGCACCGCGTAAAATTCGGCGGACGCATCAACGCCGATGACGTTTAAATGCAGATTGTCCTTGTAAATTTGCAGAGTTTCTTCAAATTCACCGGCGCGGAGCAGTCCGTTGTTGACGAAAATACACGTTTGGCGCATCCCAATTGCTTGCTGAACTAAAACCGCCGCGACGGTCGAATCAACTCCGCCCGAAAGTCCGCAGACTACGTTATCGTTTTCGCCGACGATTGCGCGGATCTTCTCGACTTCTTCCGTGATAAATTGTTTCGATGTCCAATCGCCTTTGCACGAACAAATATTAAACAGGAAATTTCGCAAAACCTCTTTGCCGAGCGGCGTGTGCGAAACTTCGGGGTGAAATTGGACGGCGTAGATTTGTTTTTCTTTATTCTCGATTGCCGTCACAACTTCGCCGGTCGTCGCGGTTTGATGAAAGCCTTCGGGCAGCGTCGTAACGTGGTCGCCGTGGCTCATCCAAACGTCGAGTTCAAACGGCAAACTTTGAAAAAGCTCGGTTTCACCGCTCAAAACCTGCAACTTCGCGTGTCCGTATTCGCGCTTGTCCGAAGGCGAAACTTCGCCGCGCAAATCCTTTGCGAGTAGCTGCATTCCGTAACAAATACCGAGAATCGGCGCGTTGACCGAATCATAAAAGCTACCCGAAACTTGCGGCGCGTCATCTTCATAAACCGAATTCGGTCCGCCCGACAGAATCACGCCTTTCGGCTGACGTTCGAGAATTTTCTCAAGCGCAAAATGAAACGGCACGATCTCGCAATAAACGCCCTGCTCACGCACGCGCCGCGCGATAAGCTGTGTATATTGCGAGCCGAAATCGAGAATTAAAATAAGTTCGTGTTGCATTTATTAATTTTTAAACTTGATTGAATATAAAATTTTCTCAGCTATTTCTTTTTGATTCGGATTTTTGTATTGAACCCAAAATGAACTGAAAAGATATTTATTACGCTTGAATACAATGGCTTCAAGATATGGTTTTTGCTTATCTTTTTCGTCAATTTCTGCTTCCAACGATTTTGGTTTACTATAATTTATCGCAAAATATTGACCTTTAATCTTATCTACTACAACTTGCTTGGTTGAACTTTCAAAGTCTTCAGCATCTGGAAAAGTGACTTTATACATTCCACTATCAATGACAAGTTTTATATCGTCGCTTTCAAAACGCCAAACCGAACTGTCAATACCACGCGCTTTTTTATCCTCCATTGATTCGGGCAATATAAAAGAGAAACTGTCCAGATCAACCAATTTCCAATCATTTGATATTTGTGTTTGAGATATGGATTTTATCTTCTGCGTTTTTTTATCGGATTCAGAATTCTGTTTTTGACATAAAACAATATTAATTGAAAGCACGAAGCAGAAATAATAAATTATAAGTTTTTTCATAAAATCATTCATTATCTATTTACTCAATTTTTAATTTTTCCTCAATCTCAAACTGCGCCCGTTCTTGTTCTAATGCTCGGCAGAGTCCTTCTTCAGTCGGCAAATATAGTTTATAACGCGAGGCAAAAATTTGTTTGCTGTCTTCTAAAAGCGTGTAGCGAACAATCGCGTTGTTTTTGTCGAAACATAAATCACTAATAATTCCACGGACTGAGCAGACATAGAACTGTGGATAAATAGGCAGAAACCCGCACGTAAGCAAGGGTGTCACTTGCACAAATTTAACACCCTTGCTACGCGCGGATCTCTGCCATTAAAAAATCATAAATTCCACTTTTATTGGTTTACTGTTTCGCTTATATTCCCGCGCCGTGACATTTTTTGAATTTCTTGCCCGAACCGCAATAGCACGGTTCATTCGGTTTGACTTTCGGCTGATCGCGGACGAAAGGCGTGTGTTTAATCGCTTCTTCGCCGGCTGTTGATGCACCGGCGTAAGCTCCGGTGAATGCCATGCCTGCCGCTTGACGACGGGCGCGTTGGCGTTCCAAGCGTTCGAGACGTTCCATTTCTTCCTGTTCGTCTTTGACGACGACTTCGAGATTGAATAATGAGCGTGTCGTGTTGGTGTCTATGCGGTCGAGCATATCCTGAAACATATCGAAACTTTGCTTTTTATACTCGACGAGCGGGTCTTTCTGCCCGTAGCCGACTAGACCAATCCCCTGTTTAACGTGGTCAATCGAAAGCAGATGGTCTTTCCACTGCGCGTCAATAATGTTGAGCATTATGTAACGCTCATAAGCGCGGAGCGATTCGCCGCCGACTTGTTTTTCCTTTTCCTCGTAATTTTCGACCGCTTTTCTCCAAACTGCGTCTTCTACTTCGTGCGGGTTCATTTTATTAAAATCAACATTTGCGTCAACTGCCGGATCAACCGCGTAAATACTTTCGATTTCCGCCGCATATGTGTCAACGTCCCATTCGCTTGCGCCGACTTGTTGATTCAAATACTGCGCGGTCAAATCGCCGAGCAAATCTTTAGCGACACCGGTTTCGCCCAGAAGATATTCGCGGTGTTCGGGCTGCATCATCAACTGGCGGCGTAAACCGTAGATAGTGCCGCGCTGTTTGTTCATCACGTCGTCGTATTTGAGAACGTGTTTGCGCGTTTCAAAATTTCGCGCTTCGACGGCTTTCTGGGCGCGTTCGATCTGCTTCGACACGGTTTTCGATTCGATAGCAACGCCTTCTTCCATTCCGAGCCATTCCATCATCGAACGAACCTTGTCGCCCGCGAAAATCCGCATCAAATCATCTTCCAATGACAGTGCGAACCGCGTCATTCCGGGATCGCCCTGTCGTCCGGCGCGTCCGCGAAGTTGGTTGTCAATGCGGCGCGATTCGTGGCGTTCGGTGGCGAGAATCTGCAAACCACCCGCCGCGATGACTTCTTCGTGTTCGGCGGCGACGATGCGTTTCGCCTTTGCGAGTTCTTCTTCAAATTGTTCGGGTGTCGCTTCGTCGGGATTGATTTCACGCTTTTTCAAAAAGTCGTTGGCGAGAAATTCCGTGTTGCCGCCGAGGATAATATCCGTTCCGCGTCCAGCCATATTCGTCGCAATCGTCACCGCGCCTTTGCGTCCGGCTTGAGCGACAATTTCCGCTTCGCGCTCGTGATATTTGGCGTTTAGAACG
>JANMAA010000046.1:0-20688 GCA_031359215.1 Acidobacteriota bacterium
ATTTTATAAGCCGATGTTATAATTAATTCGCTATTAACTTAATTTTTCCCGTTCATTTTTCTCTTTGCGAAATTGTGGTAGAAAACTCGTATTTGTAATTTTCGACATTTTTTACGAACTTAAAAGATGTGAACAAAATGCCTTATTGAAATTGAACGATTTAATTTTTAATCAGGTTACAGAGTAACGCGAAAAATCACTTTGTCTATGAATTTAAGTTGAAACTTTAATGAAATAATCGTGAATTTTGGCTTTGGGTAGTAAAAATTATGAGTGAATTCTCAAAAAACACTTATAAATTCGGCAATTTCTTTTTCGACGGAAACAAACTCGCGCTTTATCATCAGAATCAATTGATAAAAAATGGCGGTGAAAAATCTCTACGGGTTTTGGCGGTTTTATTGCAAAACGCCAACGCGCTTGCTTCGCACGACGAGATAATCGAACAGGTTTGGCAGGATAACATTTCAGGCGTAACTTCTGCTCATATCGCCCAATACATCGGCAAACTGCGAAAGGTTTTGGCGGAATACGCGCCGAAAACAGAATTTATCGAAAATGTTAAAGGGCGCGGATATATGTTTGTCGGTGATGTCGAATCCGGCGCAATCGAAACTTCGCAAGAATTACCGCTTCCGCCATCCGAATCGTTATTTGACTATGATGAACCGAAACACGAGCTACCGATAAAAAATCGTTCGCGCCGAAATTTTATGAAATCTGTTTATGTTTTTGCCGCGGTAATTGCGGTTTCGGCTATATCACTAACGGCTTGGAGTCGGTTGGCAAACAACGATGAGCAGAAAATAAGGCGTGTGGTGGAAGATTCGCAAAAGTTTGAGTCGTTGGTTTTATACGAAAATCCGACGGAGTTTGACGAAGCTCAACTCACAAAATATTGGTTGCCGGACACCGATTTCAATGCCGATTTCGACATCAGAGAAGTTCGTAATGGAGTTAAAAGATTAGTAGATGAAGGAAGGTATTACGGAAAGGAAACGAAACCGGAACAGTTCGATTTTCAATCTGTGGAAATCAATACCTCGAAGGACTTTGCCGTCGTCAAAACATTAGAGAAATGGTTTATCGTCGAATACCGGAAAGACGGAACTCTGCTCAAAACCAAAAACGTCGGACCCTATTTTGTCAGCTACATCTTGCGAAAAGCTGACGGACATTGGTTAATCGAAAAGTCAAACACTGCCAGAGCCGAACCTGCATCAACACAGCAATAAAGAACAATCAGTTAATCAAACAAAAGTCGGTTAAACAAACAAACCTTCGACAACGCCTTTTTCGTAAATGATAAAAAGTCCGAGTCCGACGCTGACTAAACCGGCGACACATTGGAGAATATAATTGAATCGGTTGAGTCGTGAAGCGGTCAGATGAAATGGCAAACCGACGAGAAAACTCATTATCATCATTCCGCCGATCGAGCCGATGCCGAAAATCGCTATGTAGAGCAAACCCATTGCGGTTGATTGAATCGTCGGAATTACGATTAGCATTAACGCCGCGCTTCCCGCCATTCCGTGAACCATTCCGATCAGCACGGCGCGTGAATTGTATAAGAAGCCGTGATGTGTTTCGGGAACATCTTTTTTTCCTTTTTCGTGAACGTGCGGATGAACGTGGGCGCGCTCACCGTGTTCGTGTTCGTGAAAATGAAGTGTTCCACCCTTGATAATTTTCCGCAGAACATTTAAGCCGAGTAAAACGAGCATTATACCGACTACTAATTCTAATGTGCGTTCGGTTTTTTCGCTGATTTGAAGGTTGAGCAAGAGCACCAAAACTCCCGCGATAAAAAGCGAAATCGTATGACCTAATCCCCAATATCCACCGACAATAGCCGAACTCAAAAGACTTTTGCGTTCACTGACAATCGTCGAAACCGCCGCCAAATGGTCGGCTTCGGTCGCGTGTTTTAGTCCGAGAAAAAATCCGAGTGATAAAACCGTTGTTGTCGATGTGGTAAAAAGTAATAAAGATTCTGTCATAAAACTATTTGTCGAAAAAAAACTATATTAACGAGTTATAACAGATTACCGCACCAACGCAAGTGATGACAAACGCGCTGAAAACGGGTAAGGCTTTGATTATGGTGTTGTTGCTCAGTTTAGGATTGTCAAAGAATTTCCCGGTATATAAAAAAGCAAGACCGACAGCCGTTAAAGTCGCCGCTAAACCAAAACTGAAAACCAATGTCAGAACAATACCGTAACCGATGCGATTGAGATTTATCGCCGACAACATCAATACCAATGCTGACGGACACGGCAGTAACCCGCCGGAAATGCCCAACGCCAAAAGATTACGCCAACTGATCGTTTCAGGTGGTAAATGGGTATGCGTCGAACCGCCGTGTGTATGGCTGTGCTCTTGATCGTGGTCGTGCGAATGGTTATGCGGCGCGTGGCTGTGTGAATGTCCGCCGTTTGAATGATCGTGGTCGTGATGTGCGTTTGTTTTCCAGCCTAATACTGAAAATAAACGGTCTTTGAAAAGCGTCAAACCGATAAATAAAACTAAAAGTCCCGAAATAAAACTCAAAAACGGCATCAACTTTTCAGGCAGAATATAATTTGATGCAAAAAGCGTTAAAAGTCCGAGCGCAAAAACGCCGAGAGTGTGCGTTATTGTAACTATTAATCCAAGAAATATAGCGTGTTTGAATGTTCCGCGCGAACCGACCAGATATGCGCCGACGACCGTTTTGCCGTGTCCGGGCGAAAGGGCGTGCATTGCGCCGAAGCCGAACGCGACAAGCAAGCCGAACAAGATAATTGACGGCGTAATTTCGGGAACGGAAATCAATTCGGCAAATTTATCTTTTTCGACCGGTGCGGAAATATGTCCGTCACGGTTTTGCAAAGGTTTGACATCCGCCGCGAGGGATGAGGACGTAAATGAAAATTCTGCTTTTCTTTCGTTAAGCGGGGCATTGAGATTTTCGCCCGGATACGATTTTAATTCGTTAGTAATACCGCTTCCGAACGTGTTGCTGTTAAAGACATTGATGCCGTTCACACGTTCGACAAAAATTTCATTCCAACCGATGCGTTCGGCGTTGTTTTTATTTTCAAATTTTAATTGATGAACGGCATTTGTATCGAGATTCGGAAAATCGCCAATCAAATCCCATTCGATACGCAGCGTCGGCAAACTGCCGGAACCGACCGGCAAACTAATATTGTTTTTGACGGAACGAAGCAATATTTCCTGACCGTCAACCGAGAGTTGTAAATTTGTAACATAATTCGGCGTAAAAGTTTCAACGTAATGGTTTAGCTCCGTTTCGGAAAGTATCCCGTCTTTGTCAGTATCAATGATTTGAGATTCCTGAAACGTCGGAATTTCCGCCATATCCAAAACGGCGCGAAGTTTGACTTGTGATTTTTCCACCTCGATCCGCGAAAAATGGTTGACCGTGAAATTGCCCAACGGATGCGCCTCTGCTGAAAAAGCAAATGCACAAATTAAAAATGCCGCTAATAAATAAATCTTTTTTCGCATAATTTATAGGGAAAATATCGAAGATTGAACGCTTCAATCTAGGATCAACTTTATATTCTTACCAATCGAATCCTTTAATTATAATTCGTATTAAAGCCTTGTTTGGATTCATCGTATTTTTTAGCAATCACGGCTTGCAGCGGATCAAACTGTGGATTGAGCAGCAACGCCTGTTGCATAAATTTTTGCGCCGATGTTTTATCTTCCCCGGCAGCGGCAATCATCGCGGCGTGATAAAAAAGTTTTGCGTCCTTTGTTCCAAGCCGTAAAGCGTCTTTGATCGCCGTTTGCGCTTCGGCGATTTTGCCGGCTTTTAATGCCGTCCAAGCCAGCGCATCTGCGCCGTAAATGTCGCGCCGAACTTCGTATTCTTTCGCCGCGAGGTTATAAGCCTCATCAGCCTTTAAATCGTGGTCGGCGTAAAAAAGCGCGAGGCTTCGATTGTAAAGCACACCGTTAAACTCGCTCAAGCGTCCGATTTGTTCGACTAATTCATATTGTTTCTCGGCATCGTCTTCGCGCCCCGAAAGTTTGTATAAATCGCCGAGCGTGGCGACATAATTCGGGTCGGGCAAGATTCGGACGACTTTTTCGTATTTTTCGATTGCGCCTTGTAAATCGTTTCGTGCCGCACGAACGCGACCTAACGAAGCCAGCGCACGAAAATAATCGGGGAAAGTTTCGAGCGCAGATTGGTAGTATTTTTCGGCGACGGCGTAATCTCCGCCGGCAAAAGCAGTTTCGCCCAATTGCCATTGACACCAGGCGACGGTTTCACGCGGCGGGACAGGCAAAGCCAGAGCAAGTTTGAGCGCGGCGGAAAAATGCCGCGCCGCGCCGCCATTGTCACCGTGCAAAACAGCCAGACGCGCCAGACGTTGTTCCATTGCCGCACGGGTTAAGCTTTGAATACCGCCGAGTTCTTCCATCTTTTGGAAAGCGGTTTCAGCCTCTGCATATTGTCCCAATTCAATGAGCGCATCACCGAGCATCTGATATGGGTAGCCTTTATTTACCTCTAATTGTGCTAATTTTGCGGCGTGGTCGCGGGCGGCGGCAAAATCGTGCGACGAATATTCAACCTGCGTGAGCATCGTTAATCCGCCTTTGTTTTGTTCGGCAGGCAATGTCGCCAGCGAAGACTGTGCAGCGCGTAACGCCAAGTTCAAATAAGTTACATCGCCCGTTTCGCGCATTTGTTGGAGATATTCCGATGCGAGCTTGTTATGCGCGATGAAATCGTCCGGGTCTTGCTTGATCCGGTTTTCAAGAAAGCGAATCGTTTGATTAGCCGCAGATTTTTCCGTTAGCGGCGCGACGGGCGACGATGCCGGTTGCGGCATAGAAGTCGCTTCGCTCTTACCGCAAGCATTAAAAATCAATGTAGCAAAAATGAATATCGTTAATTCAATAGAACTGATTTTCTGCATTTCGATTTCTCCAATTTCCTGAATTAAAAAAGGATAGTGTTTCAAAATTTATCCTGATAGAAAACTCTTCGTAGTAGCTGACAGTTGATAGCTAAATCACGGAACAAATTATCAGCTACCGGCTATTCCAAAACAAAACATACGGCACAAAATCTGAAACACTACCAAAACCGACTCTATCCGGCAGCAAGTTGGATAGAGCCGTAAATATAATTAGTTCCGCGTGTTATCAACCGCCGGATTTTCCAACGGCTGGTTGGGCGGCGCAAAGAACGGGAACGTATTGAGAAGCGGCACGTCGTTATGGTTAATGTTGTCACCCGTCAAAATAGCTTGATTGGTGACAAAATAGAGCAGCACGTCAACCGTGTCGTCGCCCGGACGACGACCGTTGGGAAATCCGGTGTAACCGGGTGTGGTGATTCTTTCATTGAATCCGACGTTCGTGTTCGGCGTTGCCGTATTCAAACGAAGATAATCGCCGTTGGTAACTGCGACACTCGCCAGAATCCCGATGTTTGCCTGGTTAGTGCCGAGAGCGGTCAGCGTGCCGACAATATCGGCGGCAAAAACCCCGTTGGCATCATCTATCGGGGTCGCGGCGTTGTATTGGTTCTTGCGTGGAAACGGGATCAATAACGTATTGACCGCAGGTGTTGCCATTCTGTCCACTTGGACGAGGTTGCCGGGACCGTTTTTACCGTTGATAGCTGATTGGCGTAGCGTAATACCATTGACTCCAATGACACTGCCCGCCGAACCGCGCAGCGAAGCCGCCGGAACCGAGATGGCAATCATATGGATATTGTAACCGGCGAAACTATCACGTCGGCGCTGCAGACGGCTGGGATCGGGATTTCCGCCCAATACTGAACTGATAAAACGATTTGTTCCCACGATGTCGAAATGAAACGGATCGTCGGTCAGACCGGCGAAAAATGAAGCATTGCTCGCCTGATTAGTTGTTACCACAAATGGATTTGCCGTCGCGTTAAGGGTTTGCACCGTAGTCGGCGCGGTAAATGTCGCGCCATTCGGCAGCCTGATAGTCGCCGTCTGCGGCGCACTACGCGAAGTCTGCGGCGAGAAGGTAACATCTATCCTTTGATCGGGAACAGCATCACCGGTATTTTCGATCTCGAACCGGTAAGTAACATCCGGCGAAAAAAAACTGAGATTCAATAATTCCGACGGAACTATGAATCCTTCAACGTCTATCGCCAAAACGACTTTTGAATTGTCGTTCGGGTCTAAAAAAGCAAACACATCCGCGATGTCTGCGCCCGGATCACCTGCTACCGAAGTTGATTCGGCGTGGTCTGCGGCTTTGATTAATGATAACGGCGCGAATAAAACTGCGAAGGCTATCGCCAACGTAAGAGTCATAATCGCTGACCTCTTAATTCTAAAATTTAACATTTTTTTGTTCTCCTTAACTTTCTGGTCTTCGGCAGCCTGCATTTAGGCTATCAATAATTTCTCTTGGCTCGACATAGCTAGTTGTGCAATCACTTCAGGGTTGAAAGCGCATTGAACTGTTATGTGTAAACCAATTGATTAAAGAATTCACGCACTCTCTCGAAAAAATGCGGTTGATAAAGTTTTTTTCTATGTAAGCGGTTGGCAACAAATAGCGTGACCCGTTAAGTCAACTGTAGAAACTTAAACTGCTCGTTGCCAAACGCCACAGACGGCTGACTTTAAGCGAATTGTGCCTTTTGAAAAGCGGCGGCGGCGGACGCGGTATCGTAGTATTCATCGAATTTGACAATCTTGCCGTCGCGCACCGTAAAGACGTGGACGAAATCGCTCTCATATTCCCGCCCGGTCGCTTTTATCTTCCAGATATAATGTCCCAGTGAAACCACCCTGTCGCCTTGTGCGATAAAATCATTTGGCTCAAACTGCTTTGCATCTTGCACTTCCGCCAATATGGAAAAGAAATCGGCTACTTGTTCAACTCCCTTGCGCGTTCCGGCGTGCGGCATATTTTCCACTTCCGGCAAACGCCAATCTACGTCACCGGACATCAATCCCAACAACGATTGAATATCGCCGCTTTTGAAATAATCGTAGGCTTGTTTTATTGTTTTCGTATTTTCCTGTTCATTCATAATTTATTTTTGAAAACGAAATTCGGTTCGTTTTTCCTCACTTTTAAACTTAAGATCCGGCTCATTTTCAGCCTTCATTTATTAACGCGTTGTTTTTTCTAAAATTGGACGAAAAAAAATATTTGACTTGTCAAAGGTGTTGGTATATCTTTGTTGCATCAAAAAAACTGCCGTCAAACAGGAGGTCTTAAATGTCTGAACAGCCCCCGCGACCACCGACCGAGGCAATCACCGAATTGCTCCGCGCCTGGAGCGACGGCGGTGAGCGCACGGGTCTGGATACGCTCTTGCCTTTTGTTTATGACGAATTGCGGCGGCAGGCGCGTCGTTATCTACGCCGTGAAAGAATCGGTCACACCTTGCAAACAACCGCACTCGTCAATGAGGCTTACCTGCGATTGATTGACCAACGCAACGTCCGATGGCAAAATCGCGCCCATTTTTTCGGCATTGCCGCCCAAATGATGCGGCGTATTCTGGTTGATTATGCGAGAAACAAAAGACGCATCAGGCGCGGCGGCGCGGCTGAAAAGTTGCCTCTCGATGAAATCCTGACAATTGCGGCGGAAGAGCGCGATCTCGATTTGCTGGCGTTGGACGAAGCCCTGAACCGGCTTGCCGAAATGGACGAAATACAAGCCAGAATCGTTGAACTAAGATATTTCAGCGGCTTGAGCATTGAAGAAACAGCAGAAGTCGTTGGAATTTCAGCAACCACCGTCAAGGTAAATTGGAATATGGCAAAAGCGTGGCTGCATCACGAATTGACGCGAAAAATCTGAATTTTTTCGCACGGCTGAATCTGTTCCGAATAAGCGGGCGAAAAATTGTAGTAGGCAACGATTATTCGCTCTGCAAACATTAAAGGAAAACGTGAAACGCGAAAATTGGGAGCAAGTCAAACATATTTTCAATCGTGCGCTGGACATTGCACCGCACGAGCGCGATGCCTTTTTGACCGCCGCCTGCGCGGACGACAAAGACGTGCGCCGCGACGTTGAGGTTCTGCTCGCTTCATTCGATTCGACTGAAAATTTTCTGGAAAATCCGGCGGTGGAAGAATTTGCCGAACTGATTGACGGTGAGCCGTTACAGCTAAAAGCCGGAGAAAAAATTTCACATTACGAAATTCTCACGCTTCTGGGCGTGGGCGGAATGGGCAAGGTTTATCTCGCCAACGACACGAAATTAAACCGCCGCGTCGCGCTCAAGTTTTTGTCCGACGATGCCGTTAGTTCTCAATCTCAAAAACGCTTTTTGCGTGAAGCGCAAGCCGCCGCCGCTCTCGAACACCCGAATATTTGCGCGATTTACGAAGTTGCCGAAACTGCCGACCGGACGTTTATTGTTATGCAATATGTCGAAGGTGAAACGCTCTCCGAAAAACTAAAGCGCGAAAAATCGAGTTTGTCCGAAGCAGTAGAAACCGCCGTGCAAATTGCCGACGCGCTTTGCGAAGCCCACGCCCACGGAATCATTCACCGCGACATCAAGCCGGCAAATGTGATTGTCAATTCCCGCCGACAAGTCAAAGTTCTGGATTTCGGTTTGGCGAAAATCGTTTCGAAACAAAACAACAGCGACAGTTCGTTGAGCAATGCCGGTTTGATAATGGGAACTGCCGGGTATATGTCGCCCGAACAGGCTCGTGGTTTAGCGGTTGACGGGCGCACGGATATTTGGAGTTTAGGTGTCGTGTTGTATGAAATGTTGACGGGAAAACCACCGTTTGCCGGCGATACGACGAGTGATATTATCGCCGCTATCCTGACAACCGAACCGCAGCCGCTAACTGACTTAGCCGCTGACGCGCCGGGAGAATTAAACTCGATTGTTGAAAGATCTCTCTCAAAAAATCTGTCAAGTCGCTATGTTTCTGCCGAAGAAATGCTCGCGAATTTGCGATGTGTTCAAAAACAGCTTGAATCATTTTTTGAACAGCCGACCGTGCCTAATTTGCATATCGGCTCAATAGCAACTGCGAAAACCACGGACGAGATTTTGTCGAAAACAAACCCGGAATCTTCTAAACATCAAACTGCCGAACGGCAAATCCGGCGACGCTGGCTTATACCTGCACTTACGCTGGCGGCGGTTATTTTGGGCATTGCCGGTTATCAATTTTATAAAAGTCCGCTCGAACCGACTGATTTTAAGCCGACTGCGACTACCGCAACCAAAGCAAATCTTACGCGCCGCGCCGTCGCATTTCTCGGTTTCAAAGATTTGTCAAATCGCGCTGAAACGACCTGGCTATCACCGGCACTTTCGGAAATGCTGGCTACCGAGTTAGCCGCCGGTGAAAAATTGCGGATAGTTCCGCCGGAAAACGCGGCGCGTATGAAACGCGAAATGTCGTTGACCGAAACGGACAATTTAACGCCCGAAGTTTTACAGAAAATCTGGGCAAATCTCAACGCCGAACTGGTCGTTTCCGGTTCTTACGTTGTTTTGAGCGAAACGTCGGGCGAAAAAATCCGGCTCGATGTGCGGGTGTTTGAAGCGAAGACAGGCGAAACGGCAGTTGCAGTTGCCGAAACAGGTTTGAAATCCGAACTCTTTGAGCTCGTTTCGCGGGTCGGCGCGAGATTGCGCGAAGCGTTAGGCGCGGGATTGTTGAATCAGACAGATACTGCAAGATTGCGCTCTTCTCAGCCGTCAAATGCCGAAGCTGCCCGACTTTATGCCGAAGGACGTGAAAAATTAAATAATTTCGACTTTCTTACCGCCCGCGATTTGCTCGAACGTGCCGTCGCCGCCGATGCAAAATTTCCGATGTCGCATTTGTCGCTCGCCGCCGCTTTGCAAAAATTGGGCGAAGACAAACAAGCCAAAGCCGAAGCCCAAGAAGCGTTTGAACTGTCCGGTTCTTTGCGCCGCGAAGAACGTCTGTCCGTCGAAGCCTTTTACCGCGAAATTAACGGCGAGTGGGAAAAGGCGACAGAGATTTATCACACGCTGTTCGATTTTTTCCCCGACAATCTCGAATACGGTTTGCATCTTGCGGCGGCACAAAACAAAGCCGGAAAATCTGAAGACGCATTAAAGGTTATTGCCGTCTTACGGTCTTTGCCCGCGCCCGTTTCCGAAGATCCGCGTATTGACATTGCCGAAGGCGACGCCGCAGAAGCATTAAGCGATTACAATCGCGAACTTGCCGTTGCCCGTTCCGCCGTCGAAAAAGGATTGAACCGAAATGCTTTGCTGCTTGTTGCCGAAGCGCGTTACTATGAAGGATGGGCGTTGTGGAATCTGAGCGAATACGCGGCGGCTTTAACGGCTTACGACGAAGCGCGGCGAATTTATAACGAAGCCGGTCGGCGTAAAAGCGTAGCTGACATATTGAATGCCGTCGCTACCGTCTATTGGACACAAGGCGAACTCGACAAAGCTCTTCGAATCTACGAAGAATGTCTGGTGATTCAGCGCGAAACCGGCAGTAAGGTCGGCGCGGCGGGAACGCTCAACAATATCGCCAACATCTACAAAGACCGTGATGAACTCAAAACCGCCCGGCATTATTACGAAGAAGCACTCGCACTGGAAAAAGAAATCGGAATTAAAACCCGAATATGCGTTGATCTTTTCAATCTCGCGGGTGTGCTAAAAATGCAGGGCGATTTGCCGGGTGCGAAAAAGCTGCTTGAAGAATCGCTCGCGCTTGCCCGCGAATCGGGACGCAAAACCACCGTCACGATGGCTCTTCAAGAACTCGCCGAAATTTTTTACTACAAAAACGATCTGGCGACGGCGAAAAAAATGGCGGAAGAATCTTTAACCGTCGCCCGCGAAATCAAACGGCGCAGCAGCGAGGCTTACACTTTAACGACTTTGGGGCGGATTACTCTAGCCGAAAACGATTTTGGGGCGGCACGCCGATTTTTGGAAGAATCTCTCCAAGTCCGGCGCGAACTCGAAGAAAAAACGGCGATTCCTGACAGCCAAACGGCTCTCGCGCAACTGGCTCTGGCGGAAAATCGTCCGGCTGACGCGATTGCCCTCGCACAAACAGCCGCCGAAGCTTTCGCTAATCAACATTCCGCATCGCTCGAAGCCGAAGCCCGCGCCGTTCTCGCCGCCGCGCATCTAGTAACGGGCGAACTCGAATCCGCCCAAAACGACATCGCCCAAGCCGTAAATATAGCTGATAAGAATGAAAATAAATTGATTCGATTTTTTGTGCGGACTGTCGAAGCACGGGTTTTGACGAACAGCCGCCAAAAGGAAGCAAAACGAATTTTGCGTGAAATCATTAACGAATCAAACAAACTCGGCTTCGTTCACTTTGCTCTCGAAGCACGGCGCGTGATGGTGTAAGATAATTTATAGCACTTTGATTATTTTTACTAATAACTTTCCCGCGTTTCCCGCGCTTGAAAAGTATATTCCCGGTAAATAGTTTAACTTTAACCTGCAAAAAAGCAAGAAACAATTCATTACCTTTTATTCGTAATTTAATTTTTTGAAACAAAAAAATTACTTCAATTCCTGCAAAGTTGTTTTTGCGATTTCAGCCTGCAAAATGTCAAATGAGGGATTTGTGTCCAGTGATTTTTTCAAATAATCTATCGCGTTCTGCTTGTTGCCCAGTTCTTTTTCAATCATCCCGGCGTGGTAGAAAATCCGCGCATCTTTGGTCTTTAAGCGCATCGCGTCCTGTATTGCTTTTTGGGCTTCTTGAAAATTTCCTTTTTTATACAAACACCAAGCGTAAATGTCCGCAGTAAAAATATCTTTGCGTGCGGCGTGTTCTTTTTCCGCAATCGCCAAAGCCTCGTCTAGTTTTATATTCTGATCCGCCCATAAAAGAGCAAGCCTCCGCATATCAATATTGCCGAGTTTTTGTTCGATGAATTGAGCTAATTCATATTGTTGGTTTGCCTTGTCCGTATTTCCGGTTTTTTTGTATAAATCGCCGAGCATAATAACCGTTTCGGTCAACGGCACACGCTCTTGCGATTGCGTTAAAAATTTTATAGCATTTTCATAATCGCCGGCTGCCATTCGAGTCTGTCCTTTGCCGGCTAATGCCAGATGATATTCGGGAAAGATCCGCAAAGCCAAATCATAAGCGAGTTCAGCATTATTATATTGTCCGGCTTTGAAATATTCGTTGCCCAAATACACGCGACACCAAGCACGCGCTTCTTTGTCCGCCGGATCGGCAGATTTTGCCGCTGTTCCCATCGCCTCAATCGCCCCGTCCGTATCGCCATACAAAGACCTGACGTGCGAAACACGGGCATAAGATTCCATATTCGGTTTTAGATCAACCATCTTTTGGACATTTTTTACTGCTTCTTCATAGTTTCCGAGTTCGACATTGGCATCGGTCAATGCTCCATAAACAAACGAATCTTGCGGATATTGTTGGTGTAATTTGGTAGTTGCTTCGAGAGCTTCGGAGAAACGGTGAAACGTCAAAAGTAGTGATGCTTGCAATTTTTTGGCAATAGCATTCTCCGGTTCGAGTTCAAGGGCGCGATTAACTGCACTTTCCGCCTTTGAATTTAAACTGAAATCTCCGCTCTCACGCGCCAATTTGATATAGGAAAGCGCGAGCATCGTATAGCCTAACGGCGCGTCCGGTGATTTGCTAATCATTTCCTGCGCGGCTTTAACCTGCGGATTAGTCGAGAACACAGTTTCCGGGTTTGCGCTCTTTTCCACCGATTGATTTGAAGAAGCGGCACTTTGGTTCGAACACGAAACGGTTAAAAAAATTACGGATAACAAAACTGTGCCGCTAATAAAGAAACTTGGAAAAAATTTATTTAATTTCATTACTCGGATACCTTAATTATTTCAAATATAGATTCAACTGCGAATCACACCTTTTCGGGCGCAATTCGCAGTTGTCTGATATTTCAGCCAAAATTTGACTGTTTGAAATGACCTTATTTCTTAGCAACTCCTTCAGCAGAGGTTGCCATACAAGGTCTCAAATTACTCTTGCGCGGCTGATTACCTTGCTGCGGTGGTGCTAGATAAGGGAAGCGTTGCAAATAATCAGCACCGTTAGCCATCGGAACGCCGGAGATGGGATTTATGCTCACATCATTTCCACTTACGCCGTCGCCCAAAGTATTATTCGGAGCAACATTATGACTGGGTGTGAATGGTGTTCCACCAGCGACTACACGCAGAGAGATGTCGGTTACGTCATCAATAACACGCCGACCATTAGGATAACCAGCAACATCACCGCCCAACAAACCTAAT
This sequence comes from Acidobacteriota bacterium, assembly GCA_031359215.1. Lineage (GTDB taxonomy): Bacteria > Acidobacteriota > Blastocatellia > Pyrinomonadales > Pyrinomonadaceae. The sequence goes on from JANMAA010000046.1 coordinate 13,286, forward strand.
CGATTGGCAGCATTATGCGCTGTCGGCGCAATTCCCATATTTAAGCGCATCTCTTCGTGCGGAACGCCATCGTTTCCACTTATAACGGTCGTGTAATTCGGTCCTGTTACATTATTAACCGGAATTCCGAGAACCGTGATCTGTGCGATGTCATTACGCGGCGCGGGCGGAACGTTTGGCACGGCTCCGACCGCTACTAACAATCTCGCCAGTTCAGGATCAACTACTGCATTAACCACTGCCGGAATAGTTCCGTCAACACTTGGACGAATGCTGTTAAAAGCATCTTTTAATCCGAGCGGAATGACGAGTTCATTGATAAGCGGGTTGCCAAGTCGTGAAACTTGAACAAAAGCTCCGCTATTTGTTCGTGTTCCATCATTAGCAATAACTTGGGTTGATTGGCGGCTGGCGGTTGAATATACACCGATTACAGCATTAGCAGCGGTTGAGCTTACAACCGGCTGTCCATCTCTGGTTAATTCCTGTATCGGAACTTCGATAGCAATAGAATTGACGTTAAACCCGTCAGTCGTGCTGACACCACCGCATTGGCTGTTGAGCGAACGGAAGTTTAATAAGTCGAACGCTGCGCCGACATCTACTAAAAAGCCCTCGTCGCGTTGTCCGGCAAAGGTTCTGAAACCACTTGCAGTTATAGTGTGTGTTTCATTCGCTTCTAAAGTTTGGTAGTTCGGCGTAACTCTTGGTCCAACATTGCTGGGCGGGGTTCTCACCGGACCTTGTGGCAATAGAACAGTGCTACTAACCGGATTGCCGTTCACGCTGTTGACGCGGGTTATGCCGTAAGTTTGCGGCATGTTGTAGTCAATATCTCTGGTCGAACTGACTACGCCGTCGCTGTTTGGATTTCCCGGCGTGATCGCCGTATGCCCCAAAATAGTGTTGCTATTGACGGTGCTGGTTCTGAATCGGAATTGATAGCTAATGTCCGGCAGTCCGTCGCCGGTGTTATCAATATGTATTTCATACAAAACCGAATCGTCAAACCGGTAAAACTGCGGTCCGCCCGACGGGTCTTGAAACGGAATAAAATTAGATATTAATGTAACAAAGCCGGAGCGTGCCGGATCAGTGCTGCGAAAAGCATAGACATCAGTATTGTCAGCGTATCTGTCCATACTGATTAGCGGTGCTTCAGCGTGGCTCGAAGCCAAAATCGGTATTATCGAAAGGCTATAGACGGCTAATAATGCCATCGCACCTTTCATCACACTTGTAATTTTTCTTTTAAGTGGTGATTTTTTCATTTTTCTTAATTCTCCTTGCTAACTTTTTAATTATTCAGAGGTCAAACTGAAATCGAAATAATTAAAAATACAAAAAATATAGACCAGCCCGCTTCGATGCGAGCGATTTGGGAAAGCAAAACAGCGACCAATAATCGTCGTTTCACCATAAGCTGTTTTGGTTCAAGCCACTTTAATATTTTCAATCCGAAACCCACATTTCTGTTGTTCCGTTTTAAAGAATAAGCGGCTTATAAATTATGTGTTTATGTTGACACAATCTAAACCTTTAAGAAAGAGAGTTTTACGGCAAATATCTTGCATAGATAATATTTTCATAAATTTTAAAGCTCTTCTTAACTGTCAATGTATTCGTTGACTTTACGATAACGGATGCAATTCAATAGTCATTTTTTTAAAAAAACAGAAATTTTTATAAACGTGGTAAGATATAGCAATATGGCTGAAAGTTTGTTTGTGCCGGACGATGCGAGTCGGCAGGTGATATATGATGAAATCGCGCCGCAGATTCGGGCGTTGGTTGAAGGAGAAACCGATTTAATCGCAAATCTGGCAAATATAACGGCGGCGTTACGGGAAGCGTTCGGATTTTTTTGGGTCGGATTTTACATCAAAAAAGAAAACCAGCTCGTGTTGAGTGCATTTCAGGGTTCAATTGCCTGTGCACGAATTGATTTTGATAAAGGTGTTTGCGGAAAATGTTACACGACCGAACAAATAATTATCGTGCCGAATGTCGAAGAATTTGACGGACATATCGCTTGCAGTTCGCTCTCGAAATCGGAGATCGTTTTGCCGATTTTTGATAAATCGGGCGAAGTTTTCGGCGTTCTCGATGTTGACAGCGATAAACTCGATGATTTTGACGGGATAGATGCCGGGGGTTTAGAAAAAATCGTGAAAATAGTTGAAGAAATAATTCGCCCGCAGACAAGCACATCCAACCATAAGTAAAAAGCCGTATCGGTTTTTACTTTTCCAAAAATATGAGTAAAAAATTTGCAAATTCAGATGGAACATCTCAATATGTTCAGCGTTTTCTAAACAAATTCGTGCAGAATCATTTTCGCCAAACGCAGGATTTATGGCTTTCCTCGATCGGCATCGGCACGTATCTCGGCGAAGCAAATGTTCCGACCGACAAAAGTTATACCGAAGCAATTATCAGCGCGGTAGAATTAGGTTGTAATGTAATTGACACGGCGGCGAACTACCGTTTTCAACGAAGCGAGCGCACCATCGGCAAAGCGTTGCAGGCATTGAGCAAGAAGAAATACGGGCGCGATGAGATAGTTATTTGCACCAAAGGCGGATATTTGCCGTTTGACAACGAACCGCCGACAAATGTGCGCCAATATTTTATCGAAAATTTTGTCGAAACAGGCATCGCCGATTTCGATGATATTGTCGGCGGCAGTCATTGTATGACACCTTCTTATCTGCAAAGTCAGATCAATCAATCGCTTCAAAATATGGAAATTGCCGGGATTGACGTTTATTATATTCACAATCCCGAATCGCAACTTGCCGAAGTCGAGGCTGCCGAATTTGAAGAAAGATTGACTTCGGCGTTTGAACTTTTGGAAGAAAATCGAATAAACGGGAAGATAAATTTCTATGGCGTAGCGACGTGGAACGGATTCCGCGTTTCGCCGCAACATAAGAGTTTTCATTCGCTTGAGAAAATGGTTAAAATTGCCGAAAAAGTCGGCGGCAAAAATCACGGCTTCAAATATATTCAAGTTCCGTTCAACCTGACAATGCCGGAAGCCTTGGTTTTGAAAAATCAAACGCTTAACGGCGAAGCACAATCAACCGTCGCGGTTGCTCACGCGCTCGAAATCACGGTCATTGCAAGTGCTTCGATTTCACAAGGGCAACTTGCTACGGGTTTGCCGGCAAATGTCAGCGAAACGCTCGGCAAAATGGAAACCGACGCACAAACGAGTCTTCAATTTGTTCGTTCCGCGCCCGGAATTACAACCGCCTTAATCGGTATGAGCCGCACTTCGCACGTTGAGGAAAATATGAAATTGGGCAGAATCGAACCGGTTTCAAATGACATATTTATGGAGCTTTTCGAGGAAAAATGAGATCAGTCGTTTTTATTATCACGGCTTTTATTCAACTTATTGTCGCGGTGTTAGGCTTTTTTATTTTGTTGCTCGGCTTGAACGGATTTAGCGAGAAACAATCAACGCCAAGTTTAATTGTTTATATCGCGCTGGCTATTTTAAGTGCTTTCGGATGTGGCGCGGCAAGCGCATATACGGCAAAACGGCTTACCGAAAAGTTTTCATTGGGCAAATTCGGAGCTTCGGCAATCGCTGTTATTGGTTTTGCGATACTTGGCGCGTTGTTTTTATTTGTCGGATTAATTGCCGTATTATTTTTGGCGGAGGCTTTACGCACGTGGAAATAGAAAACAAACGGATTAAAAATTACACCGAGTTTTGGGACTTTTATGTTTCGGAACATCTTCTGCCGCTGACACGCTACATTCATTTTGTCGGCACTTTACTCGGAATTATCTTGCTTATTAGATTTGTGCGCGGCGGACATTGGCTTTACATTCCGCTTTGCTTCGTCATCGGTTACGCTTTTGCGTGGTTTTCACATTTTTTTGTCGAGAAAAATAAACCCGCAAGTTTCAAATACCCGCTATGGTCATTTATTTCCGATTATAAAATGATGTGGCTTATGCTGATCGGCAAAATGAATGCGGAAGTCGAGCGCGTCATCTCAAAAAATTGATTCACTTTTATTCTCTGATTCCGATTTCGTCCAAGTCGCGTTCGCGGTTGCGCCAATCGGCGACGACTTTGACGAAGAGTTGGAGGAAAACCTTGTGTCCTAAAATTTTCTCGATGTCATAGCGCGCTTCCGTGCCGATTGTTTTTAATTTAATGCCGCCCTTGCCGATGATTATTCCCTTTTGCGAGCTTCTTTCGACGTAGATCGCACAATGAATTCTCGTTACCGTCGGGTCTGATTCATCGTATTTTTCGGTAACGACAGCGGTTACGTAGGGAATTTCGTCGCCGGTTGTTTGGAGGATTTTCTCGCGCACCATTTCCGCAACGAGTGTTCGCAAAGACTGATCGGTCATTTCGTCTTCGGCAAAAATCGGTTCTCCGGTCGGCAAATGTCCGGCTATTTGTTTCAAAAAATTATCAATCGCTTCGCCTTTGAGCGCGGAAATCGGCACGATTTCCTGAAAATCGTATTCTTTCGAGTAATATTCCATCAGCGGCAAAAGCTCTTTTTTATCTTTGATCTTGTCTATTTTATTGAGAACCAGAATAGCGGGTTTTTGTGATTCTTTAATTAGCTCCAAAACAAACTTGTCGCCGTTGCCCGTCGAAACCGAAGCGTCGCGCAGCAGAACGACGACATCAACCGATAAAATCGCGTCGTGAACGGCGGACATCATCCGGCGATTGAGCAAATATCCCGGTTTGTGCACGCCGGGCGTATCAATAAAAACGATTTGTCCTTCGGGAAGCGTAACGATACCTTTGATTTTGTGCCGCGTGGTCTGCGGTTTATTGGAAACGGCGGCGATTTTTTCACCGACCAGATAATTTAAAAGCGTTGATTTTCCCGCATTCGGGCGACCAATCAGCGCGACGTAGCCGCTTCGGAAGTTTTCAGTTGTCATTGCATCAAATTTAGCAAAATAAAACGACTTTCCAAAATTGGCGACGGTGAAACAATTTGATTACTTGACCAATCGAACAGGCGGAATGTAATTTCAAGACAGGGGAAATTTAATGAAACAGTATTTAGACTATTTGCAGCATATCTTAAAGCACGGAACGCCGCGCGAAGACCGAACCGGCGTTGGGACAATCGGCGTTTTCGGTTATCAAATGCGGTTTGATCTCGCGGTTGGATTTCCGTTGGTAACGACCAAAAAAATACATCTCCGTTCGGTAATATATGAATTGCTGTGGTTTTTGAAAGGCGAAACGAATATCAAATATCTCAACGATCACGGCGTAAGAATTTGGGATGAATGGGCATCGGAGACAGGCGAACTCGGACCGGTTTATCCGGCGCAATGGACAGCGTGGAAAGATAGCAAAGGAACCATAATCAACCAAATCGCCGAAGTCGTCGAACAAATAAAAAGCAATCCGACTTCGCGCCGCCTGATAGTTTCGGCGTGGAACGTCGGCGATTTACCGAAAATGGCGTTGCCGCCGTGTCATCTTTTATTTCAATTTTATGTCGCTGACGGCAAATTATCGTGTCAATTATACCAGCGTTCAGCCGACAGTTTCCTCGGCGTTCCTTTTAACATTGCGAGTTATGCGCTGCTGACGCAGATGATTGCCCAACAATGCGATTTAGATGTCGGTGAATTTATCTGGACGGGCGGCGATTGTCATATCTATCAAAATCATCTCGAACAGGTCGAGTTACAACTGTCGCGCCGACCTTTTCCGTTGCCGCAGCTTATTATCAAACGCCGTCCCGATTCGATCTTTGATTATGAATACGAGGATTTTGAAATCGCCGATTATCAATCTCATCCGCTAATTCGCGCGGCAGTAGCGGTTTAATATTCAATTTGTAGAAAATTATTAATACGTATATTATATTTTATTTTACAGCCAGAACTTGAAGAATAAATCATGCAATTTAAGGTTAAGCCACATGGGAAAGAATATAGATTTGACCAAGAGAGTGATATTACAGAAGTGTTTTACACTTATTCAGGTCTTAGAATAATTGTAGTTGCCGCAACCTCTATGTTCAGTAATGTTTTATTAGAAATTTATTTTAGTAATACAAGAGGATTTAGGTTTCTTGATGAAGGAGATTTGCTTGCATATTGGGAAAGTAAAGCGTTTAATACAAATCACCATGTTTATGAAATTCTTTCTGGCGGATGGTCGAATGGCGAAAAACTTCAAGAAGACATGCTAGATGTAAGTATTGGTTTTGAGGTTAATGAGTGGTTTATTGCAACAACGAATAGTTGTATGAATGTTTTATCAGGAACTGAACCAAGAATCGAAGAGATTATGGAAGGTGTGCGAAAAATTTAAGTTATGCCAAATAAATTAGAAGTCAGTTTTAATTCGCCGCAATGCGGTTGGATGTCAATCGGGTTTGAAGACGGCGCGAATGAGTTTCACACGACCACGGCACACGCACCGCATTCTATGGCATTGGCGGAGTTTCTTCAGATTTTGAGTGATCTGCTTAATGCAAATTCCGGGCATCAGGAATATGTTCTGCATTGGAATCGCAATCCTGAAGAATTTGATTTTCAGTTTGTAAAAACCGGCGAAAATGTCCAACTCGACATTTACCAATATCCGACCGAAATGCGCGAACCGCAAGATCGTGAATTGGTTTTCTCGCACACCGGAAATGTCAAAGAAGTTTGCGCGGCGTTTGCCGAAACATTTAATCAGCTTTACGAAGACAGAAACACGGACGAGTTCGAGAGCAATTGGCATCAGCCTTTTCCAATGGCGGAATTTGAGACTTTTGAAAAAAAAGTAAAAAGCTATGATTAATAAAATTCGCTGCCAAAGTTGTGGAATGCCGCTTTCGGAAGAATTCGATAATCTCGGCACAAACGCCGATGGATCGGAGGTTTCGGAATATTGTGTATTTTGTTTCAAATCGGGCGAGTTTACTAATCCGCACCAGACTTTGGAAGAAATGATTCGGAGTTCGATTGAAAATATGACAACCGATTTGCAAATGCCGATTGAACAAGCGACGAATCTGGCGAATTCAATTATTCCAACGCTTGGACGTTGGAATAATTGAGTCGTAAGTGATCGAATGAAGTTATTTTAAATGAAAAATTTCGCTATCACGTTCAGAGTTCACGCTTTAGCGTGTGTTTTTGCCGCGCTTCGCTGTCGAAAACTGCAAACTGAAGTGTAAACTCTAAACGTGATGGCGAAACTTGAACTGCTTTTTAATTTTGTCCGTTTACTTAATTTAAAATCTATACGAACTTAACAATACCTACGCCAAATTAAGCCGAAGAAGTTGAAAAGTTGTAGCGATGAATACTGCCTATTCGACTAATGACTTCTTTTGCCTTTTCAATTAATATTCTTTCGGCTTTTGGCTGAACTATTTTTATTGTTTCCAGCGCGT
>JANMAA010000146.1:0-12866 GCA_031359215.1 Acidobacteriota bacterium
GACTATCCACTCATCCCCAAAATCTAACAGCAAATCAAAAAATTGTTCGGTAAACATTTGACGATTTTACCACTTTCCACTAAATTCCCAGTAGAACCTTAAATATAAAACTCAAACGGTTAAGATTTGAAAAAATAAAAAATTTAATTTATAATTATTTTTCTTCTCACATCTCAAGTCCTTTAAAATGGTAGTTTATCGACTTTCAACTGTTATGGAATTGGTTAATTGAGAGTCTTTGAAGCGGTATGGTAATCTGAAACTCAAGTAATATCTGAGTTTTCAAGAAAATTCTAAAATAAATTAGAGGGATATGACGATTATTATCCCGCTTCATTTAGTTAGAGAATTTTCTTTTTCTCATTATCATAGAACATTTTTTCTGATTGTTTTATCAACGAAAAAGGGTGGGATTTGTTCAAAAAAAAGGCTTGAACTTTATACTGATTTAGTTTAATATAATTCTACCGGGCTAAACAAGGTTTTCCGGTAGGCTAAATCAAGAAGTTTATTCCAAGTGAATAACATCTCTTATCATTGACTCGTCAGTTCGGCGGGTAATTATATTAAAAACTGTTTGTAAAGAGTAGCACCAAATTTTGGTTGTTTAGTTAGAAAAGTGCGATTGTTTCAAGATAGTTTAGTTGCATTTTGACGAAATTTTAGTGAAACGAAAGAATAAAGCTTTCTAACTGAATTACCTCCAGACTTTGGTGTCACAGTCAACCTACTTTTCAAACAGGTGCGGTCGAAAATTAGAAAACATTTCATTTTCGATTGTATGTAGACTTATTTACATAAGTTTAGGTTGAAAGACAGATACAAAAACTAGGAGACCTATTTAATGAGAAATTTAGAAAATGTTTTTAACAAAAATTTAACTAACAAAAGGAGCAGTCTTGGATTGTTCTTAAAACTAAGTGTTTTTGCGCTTTTTGGAATGATGACGCTTTTCAGCGGACAAGCATTGGCGCAACAAAATGTTTGCACACCTGTAACAACTGTCACCGAAGGCGATCTGTTTCCCGGCGGCATCGTTTCATATGGTGTGACGAGTGGCTCTGGTTCTGTTACAGTCGATCACGTCAATGCCGGGACCGGTTTGCAATCACTAACAGTGCTCGGAACTCCGGTCAATGCGATCGTGACGATTCCGGCATTTACGCAGGGCACTTTTAATCCGGTGACAGTCACATTTACACCGATCGATCCGAATCAGGCAGTAGATTTCACGCTCAGAGCAGCCAGCACTTTCCACGCCGCCAATGTTCGCGCCCGATGTGCGGCTGTCCCGACCCCGACCCCAACACCAACAGCGACTCCGACACCGACTGCAACACCGACACCGACTCCGAGTGTTTGCACACCGGTAACAACGGTTACCGAAGGCGATCTGTTTCCCGGCGGCGTTGTATCTTTTGGTATAACCAGTGGTTCTGGTTCAGTAACGGTTGATCACGTCAATGCCGGGACTGGTTTGCAATCACTGACAGTGCTCGGAACTCCGGTCAATGCGATCGTGACGATTCCGGCATTTACGCAGGGCACTTTTAATCCGGTGACAGTGACCTTTACACCGATCAATCCGAATTTGGCAGTAGATTTCACGCTCAGAGCAGCCAGTTCATTCCACGCGGCTAATGTTCGCGCCCGATGCGGTGGTACCCCGACACCAACCCCGACACCAACAGCGACACCGACTCCGACCGCTACGCCAACACCAACCGCTACTCCAACTCCGTCTGCCACGCCAACCCCGTCGCCGACCCCGACCCCGACAGCTACTCCGACACCTCCCCCGACCCCGACACCGACTTTGACCACGTTCACCGGACAGGCGGTTTCCGTTACAGGAACAAGTTCGGGAAATAGCGGTTCGCTCAACGATACTGGTTTTATGTCATCAGGTTCACAATTCTTCAGAAGAGTTCAAGCACCGGCAGGCGCATTATACGGAGGCACACTTACAACAGGTGATCTCGATGCGGTAGCTCAGGCTGCTTTCGACCAAAGCCGATCGCAAGCGATTGTGGGAAATCTAACATATTTGGTTAATGGAAATACGATTACGGCTGCGCTTATACCTGTAAGTTCTCAATGTACTTGTACCGCACCGAACAGTGTGCCGCAATGTGATGGCGGATTGATGATGGACCGTTTCATGTTCAACGGGACATTTATACCGAATCCGTCAAGTCCCAATACGGTTTTCAACATACCGGCTGCTAATGGCGGCGGAACGATAACCTTTGATGAAAGAACTATTACCGGAACAGGAAACGGTAGAGCATTTATAGTCAATGGTGCACACGTTAGGATTCCGGGCGTAGCGGATGTTATTTTCTCTCAGGCAAATTCGGGTATCTTCTGCGGATCAAATGTATCGACAGAGGAAAGAGATGGCGAATTTGATGTAAGTAATCTTTGGAAATCAAATTAATATTTCCGCACGAGTGATTTTAACTTAGCGGATAAAACAGAAGGTTTTGCAAGAGTAAAATCTTCACTGAATCGGACAAAAGGTGTGTGGTTTTTAGCCGCACACCTTTTGTCTTTTCGCTTAAATTAGTGAGTGATATTTTACCAAATCGGGTAACCGGAAAGACATTATCAATTTGCAGCAGACAATTTAAAGTAATTTTGTTTTAAGCAAAAATATACTTGCCTCTGACGCAGCGTCATAGTTTAAGCTTTATTTAGGTTGAGGAAAGCAATGATAAATCAGACGAAAAATTTGTGGAAAATACGTGAATTTGCGCGGCGTGCAAAAGTTACGGTGCGGACGCTCCATTATTACGACCGCATTAATCTTCTGAAACCGAAGTATTATGACCGAAACGGTTTCAGGCTTTACGGCGAAGCGGAATTTGCGCGTTTCCAGCAAATTACGACGCTGAAGTTTATTGGTTTTTCGCTCAGCCAAATCAGAGAGATTCTCGAAAACAAGGAATTTGATTTGACCGAAACTTTGCAGCTTCAAAAAAACTTGATCGAAGCACAACGCAACCGGTTCAATCTCGCTCTTAAAGCAATTTCGAGTGGTGAAAAAGCTTTTCTGAAAAACGGCACGATTGATTGGGAATCTTTCAATAAAATAATCGAGGTAATAAATATGGAACAAAATACGGATTGGACAAAAAAATACTATTCGGAAAGCGCACAGGCAAAGGTTGAAGAACGCAAAAATCTTTGGTCGCCCGAATTACAGGAACGCGTCACACGCGATTGGAGCGAATTAACGACTGACATCGAAGCAGCGATTGCCGACGGCACCGAGCCTTCGGATAACCGGGCGCAAAAACTGGCGATTCGGTGGCGTAAATTATTAAATGAATTTACAGGCGGCGATAGTGAAATTCAGGAAGGTTTAAACAAAATGTATTCGGACGAAAAGAATTGGCAAACCAATTGGAAAAAGCCATTTAGCGACGAAGTGCAGAAATTTATTTTTGAAGCGATGAAAATTGGTTCAAATAAATAGCTTTACATAAGGAATTCACCACAGAAAAATGAAAGACAAAATGAAAGTCTTGAAATCTCTGTGGTGAATTTGTTTTAGTATTTCATTAAATCACGCAAGGCAATTTCGACATCTTCTATTTGCGGCAGAATATAATCTTCGAGTTGCGGCGCGTAGCCGACGAATGTGTCGGTTGCTCCGACGCGGCGAACGGGCGCGTCGAGATATTCGAATAATTCGTCGGAAATCCGGGCGGCGATTTCTGCACCGTAGCCGAAAGAGAGCGAATCTTCGTGCGCGATGATGACGCGGTTGGTCTTTTTCACCGATTCGGCGATTGCTTCCCAGTCATAAGGTGCAAGCGAACGCAGATCAATTACTTCGACGGAAACGCCGTCTTTTTCCAGGCGTTTTGCCGCTTCAAAACTTCTCTGGACGAGTGCGCCGAAGGTGATAATTGAAATATCCGAACCTTCACGGACGGTTCTTGCTTTGCCAAATGGAATCATAAATTCCGACGACGGATACTGCGATTTATTGTAAACCTGGCGATAGAGATGTTTGTGTTCGAGAAACAAAACCGGATCGTCGCAGCGAATCGAGGTTCGGAGTAAACCGTTTGCGTCCAAGGCATTTGACGGGTAAGCGATGCGCAAACCGGGAATATGGGAGAAAAGCGTCGTGCCGCTTTGCGAATGATAAACCGCGCCGCCTTTCAAATATCCGCCGACCGGAACGCGCATTACGACCGGACATTTCGTATCGCCGTCGCTTCTCCAGCGCATTACAGCGAGTTCGTTCCTGATCTGATGATAAGCCGGAAAAATGTAATCGAAAAATTGAATTTCGACGACGGGCTTGAGATTTCGCGTTGCCATTCCGATAGCGCGTCCGACGATATTTGCTTCCGCTAACGGTGAATTGAAAACACGCGCCGAACCGAATTCGCGCTGCAAATTTGCGGTAACTTTGAAAACACCGCCTTTGCCTTTGACGGTTTCGAGATATTCTTCACGCGAACAATCCGCCACGTCTTCACCGAAAACAACGATGCGGACATCGCGCTTCATTTCTTCGTGCATACAACGATTTATCAAGTCAACCATTGTTCCTGCATTGCCCGAAAGTTCCGCGCCGTCTTCGGTGTCAAAATCTTTTGAAGTCGGGTCAACATCGGGCGAATAAATGTTTCTAAGCGCGGTTTCGGGCGCGGGCTGCGGCGCGAGAATCGCTTCGTCCGCCGCTTTTGTAACAAGCGCGTCAACTTCCTTTCGCAGTTTTTCCAAATCTTCCGAAGACGCGATTCCCTCGGTCATCAGAAATTCAGCAAAAGTTTTAATCGGGTCAATCTCTGCGTCTTTCTGCCGTTCTTCTTCAGGGCGATATAGTTTTTCGTCGTCGGACAAACTATGCGAATAAGGACGGGTAACTTTAGCGTGAATGAATGCCGCGCCTTTGCGCTGACGGGTAAATTCAACCGCTTTTTTGAATGTTTCGTAAGATTCGAGCGCGTTCGTGCCGTCGCATTTTTGGATGAAAAGATTTGGAAATCCTTTGACGAGTTCGGAAATACTTCCGCCCGCCGTTCCGACTTCGACGGGAACGCTGATCGCGTACCCGTTGTCTTCGACCAGGAAAATGACCGGCAATTTTAAATTGCAAGCCGTGTTCATCGCTTCCCAAAATTCACCTTCCGAAGAAGTGCCGTCGCCGATGGAAACATAGACGACTTCATCGCCTTTGAATCCGGTAACTTTGTCCTGTAATTCTTTGACTAATGAGGCGCGATAACTTGCTTCAGCCGCGCCGACGGCGTGCAAAAGTTGTGTTCCGGTCGGTGAAGATTGCGACGGAACATTTAATTTTACGCTTCCCCAATGCGACGGCATTTGCCGTCCGTGCGAATTCGGATCGCTTTCCGCGCCGACTGCGCTCAAAAGCATTTCAAGCGGTGTCATCCCAAGCTGTAACAGCAAAGCACGGTCGCGGTAATACGGATAAAACCAATCGTAACCGGCTTTCATCGTCATTCCCGCCGCCGTCAAAATCGCTTCGTGTCCTGCGCCCGAAATTTGAAAAAAGATCTTGTTCTGTCCTTTTAGCTGAATTTCTTTGTCGTCAACGCGCCGCGACATATACATCGTGCGATACATCTCAATAAGCGTTTCCGAATTTAATCCATTGTAGTTTTTTGCGTCTTTTTTATTATTCGGTTTTGTTGACTTTTGAATTTTATTTGTTACAGACGGTTCAACTGCTTTCGCGGTTTTAATTACGGTCTTCGTTTCATTAAACCCGTCTGCTTCAGTTCGTTTCGGTTTTTCGATAATTTTCTTTGGCGTTTTTTTAGTATTAGTTTTAGTATTGGTTTTTGCCGCGTTTCCGGCTTTACTTGTTGCTGTTGACATTCTTAAAATTCCTATTTTGATAACTATTTTTAATAATTGAGTAAAGTAATAAAATACCAAAGATACCAAATATGAGCAATTTCAGCAAAAATTATGTATTTGAAAAACCTTGTGCCGGCAAAACCGTAAAGAAAGTATTTCTTGTCCGCTAATAGAAAACATTGATACTAAAGAAAGAAAATTTTTTGACGGATAATTTGGAAATTCTTTTGTTGTGTATTTTTAACCGAAATAAAAAAGTAGCGTTTGCGACAAAAATTAACTATACTTTTAGAATAACTACTGTGTTGAAGTCCGAAAAATTTGTATTTTAAAATGAAGTGGAAAGTTATGAGATTTATTTTTACGGTGCTTTTTTTAGCGGTTCTGACTTTACCATTCGAGTTATTTGCTCAAAACGCCGAACCCGATAAAGTCAAAAAAAAGAACACGACCATCAGCGTTCCGGTTTCAGTCAGCGACCGTGAAGGACATTATATTAACGGTCTGAAGAAAGATGATTTTACACTTTTTCTGGATGGTGTAGAGCAAAAAATCACATTTTTTGCGACTTACGACGAACCGCTTAATGTCGCACTGTTAATTGACACCAGCATAAGCACTAAATATACGTTGGAGAAAATTAAAGAAGCCGCCAAAGATTTTATCGAGTTATTGAATCCAAACGATAAATGTCTAATCACGACATTCGATTCTAAGGTAGCCATTCTAAATTCATTAACCTCGAATCAAGAAACGCTTAAAGACTCGGTGGAGAAAATTCAGTCCGCGACACAACCCGGCACGGTTATCTTTCGTGCGGTTGACCAAGTGATTAAAAATTCATTTAACGATGTAGAAGGTCGTAAAGCAATCGTTCTTCTATCGGACGGAAAAGACCTCGGCAGTTCGATAAGAAAAGACGCTTTGTTTGGTCTGTTGGAAGAATCGGAGGTATTAATTTATACCGTATTTTATAAAACAGGCGCGGGTTCCGATAAAATCATACTCGAAGCTGACGGAACGATAAAAGAAGTAAAAGACAAAAAAAAACCGAAAGAAAAAAAGCCGAAAAAAAAGGACAATGAGTATAGAGTTTCCATTCCCGCACAGGTCGGATTGCCAACCAAAGAAGAAATTGACTTTCTCGAACGGAATGACGATATTGCTGCCATCGATTTATTAAAAGACGTGTCGGACACAACCGCCGGAAGATTTTATTTGAGCGACACACCAAAATTAAGAGATGTTTTCAAAAGAGTTGCGAGCGAATTGAGAAAGCAATATCGGCTCGGATTTCGCTCGAAAGAATTGGACAACGATACGACTACTCATAACATCATTGTTAAAGTTAAAAGATCGGATGCAGTTGTTCGCGCGCGCGGAAGGTTTCGGGCTAAACAATTATAAGGCGCGTTATTTCGATTCAAAATTTGTCTGAAAACGCTTTAGTCATTTATAGCTCTAAAGTCGTGTTTAAATCTATGACGCAGATTAACAGGTTATTAAAATCTCTCGTAATTATTTTTGTTCTATTTTACGGAACTTTTGCCCAGGAAAGAATCTGGAAAACTTTTAGCCCGAATGACCGGGCTTGGAGTGTTCTCGCGCCGGGTGTTATGCGTCCCGATGAAGCGGCTCTGGAATCTCCGAGCGAAATGGGAACGTATGCTTATAATGATGCCAACGGCTATTTTGCGGTCATCTACAGAGATACTCCTAAAGGACGGCTCTTATGGAAACCGATGAAAAAGTCGCATTTCAACAAAGTCCGTGACAATTTCGTGAAAGAAAATAACGGTCAATTGCTCAAGGATGAAACATTTTCAAATGGAAAAACAGAAGGTCGTGAAATTCATGTTAAAATCGCGGAAGGCAACTTTATCGGGAGTGAAAGTCAGGTAAAAACAAAATATCGGGTGCATCGGATACGGATGTTTTTTATTGACAGACGATTTTATATGATATTTGCGGTCCTGCCCGAAACTGAAATAGATACTCCTTTAATTGATAAGTATTTTAACTCTTTTGCCGGCAAATAAATTTTCTTCGGTGTCTAAAGGGTTAGATACAGTTAATCGCATCAGACGAGATTTTAAACGACTTTTCAAGGAAAAATATGAAGATTTTTTTCGGCATAATTATAACTTTTTTATTTTCTTTTTCTGCGTTTGCCCAAAGTCAAGCGGAAGTTATTGTTACCTCGACCTATCTACGAAAATCTCCCGATTACAGTGGCGAGAAAATTCAAACGATTCAAAAAGGCGAACAAGTTACCTTTGAAAAATCTCCAATCAGAAACGGTTGGTCTTATGTCTCGATCTCTGATGGAAAGATCAAAGGTTGGATTCGCAAAGACACCGTTCGTTCAATGACAAAGCAAGCGGCATTTGATCAAAGACCACGGGTTGTTACAGATTTTCCGCCGATAATTATAACTGTGCCGCCGATTGTGAAAAAAACTCCGACTCCGAGTTCAAAACCAACCACAACCCCGACTGCAACTGCAACTGCAATCGGAAATACAACTGCATCTGCATCTGGAACTCCAGCCAAACCATCTGCTCCATCAGAAACTCCGATTGTAGATGAAGAAATTCTTCGCGTAGAAACTGAGGAAATCAGTTTAAATGTGCGGGTTGTCAATGCCAATAACCGTTCGGTTAATAATTTGAAAGAGGCTGATTTTAAAGTCTATGAAGATAATGTTTTACAACCTATTACTTTTTTTACGACTGCTGAAATTCCGATAATTAATGCTCTTGTGATTGATAATTCACGCTCCCTTCGCTCGCAACTCGCAGAGGTTATCGTGGCGGGGAAAATTATTGTAAGTGCCAATCGCCCGAAAGATGAATCAACCATAATTCGTTTTGTCGGCAAAGACAAGATCGAAGTCGTGCAGGATTTTACATCGAATAAACCGTTGCTAAACAATGCTCTTGATAATTTATTTATCGAGGGCGGACAGACGGCAATTACTGATACGGTTTATGAAACTGCTAAAAAGATCGAGAAATATCAAAGTTCTGCGAAAAAAGAGGATGTAAAATTACGCTCGCTAATTTTGGTTTCGGACGGCGATGATCGTGGCAGTTCACACACCGAACAAGAACTTTTTGAATTATTGCGCGAACTGCATATTCAAATTTATGCCATCGGTTTTGTTAGTGATCTGAGTAAAGAAGCCGAGTCAGGCGTGATGAGTCGTCAGGATAAAGCGAGAATTTTTCTGAATCGATTGGTGGAAGAAACGGGTGGAAAGGCTTATTTCCCGGATTCGATAGACGAACTTTCAAAAATCGCCCCTGATATTTCCGGCGAACTTCGCACTCAATATTTAATCTCATATAATCCGACAAATACGAAACGCGACGGCTCTTTCCGGTCAATAAAGGTAATCATTTCCGAAGGTGAAAACAAAGAAAACAGAACTGCTATAACTCGAACAGGAAGAAATTCTCCGACCAATTAAAGGATTATTTCAATCGGCATAATCCAAATCGAGCGTTATCTGATAATCCTGCGCCATCGAAGGATGCCCGTGAGCATTTGAGACTTCGATGCCTTTTTCGTAAGCCGCTTTTGCTTTTTCGTGCAACCCTAGTTTTTCATAAGTTTTCGCTAGCATTCCATATGCTGCGCCTTCGTCGTCGGCGTTTTGCAAATAGCTTTCTAAAACAGGAAGTGCTTCCGTATAGTTTTTTGCCTTTAAATATTCATTCGCCAAACCGAACAAGACCGTCGCATTGGTCGGGTCTGATTCGAGCATTTGTTTGAAAACTTCCATTCGATTTGTCATACATTTTATTTCTTTAAATCTTTCTGCATTAAAATATCGGTTTGTGCGTCAGAGCCGAGTTGAAAAATATGTTTACCGACTTCGTAAAATCCGTATTTGCGATAAAATGCCTGCGCCCGCGGATTAAATTCCCACACACCAAGCCACATAGTATCGCACAAATGCTTTTTCGCTTCGGCAAGACATCTCTCCATCAAACTTTTCCCAACGCCTTTACCCAAAAACTCTTGCTTTGAATAAAGACGATTTAGCTCCATCGGCTTTTCGGCAACGATTTCGGGTTCGATGCTGTCGAGCAGAAGTTTCGCATAACCGGCGTGTTCATTTGCGATCTCGGCAATCAGAAAAATCGCATTTTCGTCGCCAAGCTCAATTTCGATTTGCCTGATGTTAAAAGCCGAATTCATATAATCGGCTAGATCGTCCGGCGCGTTTTTCGTATTATCCTGAAATGCGTCCCAAAATGTTGTCCACGATAATTCGGTCAGCATTTCAGCATCTTCGATCGCTGCATAGCGAATCGTTAAATTATTTGAATAAATCCCGGTCATTTTGACTCTTTGCAATGGGTATTCTTAAATTTCAACTTTTTACTGTTTATCAAAAAAAAGTGCCTTCGGCAATTCACCAAAGGCACTTTTTATATAACGGAAATTATCCGTAGAAATTTACCAACGGCTTCCGCCGCCGCCGCCGCCGCCGCCGCGATTTCCACCACCGCCGCCGCCGTAGCCTCCGCGTCCGCCGCCACCACCACCGCCATAGCCTCCGCGTCCGCCGCCGCCGCCGCCGCCGCCACGATTTTCGCGTGGTTTGGCTTCATTGACTTTTAATTCACGACCGTCAATTTCTCTGCCGTTAAATTGCTCGATTGCTTGACTGGCTTCTTCTTTGGAAGACATTTCGATAAAACCGAATCCGCGTGAGCGTCCGGTGTCGCGGTCTTCAATTACCGTTGCTGATTCTACTGTTCCGACTTCGCCGAATAATTCTTCTAAATCCGCGCCTGAAGTATCAAAGGAAAGATTTCCTACATAAAGTTTTGTTGACATAAAAATATAAACCTTGTCCAATTAAGAGGACATTAAAAGAAGTGTCGAATCGCTCTTTTTCTTCGGAGAAACGGTCTGACTACGAAGTGTCGGGTTCGGATGCTCAAATTAGAGCTACTTCTGTAACTAAAAACAAGCCTGCTCCCGAACTATCCAAAACGCCGTTTTTTGACGGACGCATCACCGTTGATGCGAGAGAAGGATTAACATTCCTATAATGCACGGTTTACCTATGGGTTGCAAACGGGTTTATGACATTTGACTAAATTTTTGTGCCTCAAGCAACATAATCGAAAGTTCGCTACTCAAAGCAGTAACCATCTGAGACATAATTTAGGGAGGCTCATTTTGAAACTAATTCTTCTTTTATCACTGTCCTTTTTTTGCGGTTTTAACATTTTCGGACAAACGGAATCGGATAATTCCGAAGTCGCGGTTGAACAAATCCTGCTGGCGCGCGATGACGGAAGCGGTGAAATCGGCGAAGAAACGACAACTTTTTCTGCGACTGATATTCCTATTCATTGTTCCGTCGAGTTAAATTCGACAAAATCCGTTGCCGTCAAAATGAATTTTGTCATCGTCGAAGCCGGCGGGTTAAAACGTGAAAAAACCGTCGTTACGATTAGCTACAAAACAAATGGCAAGCAAAATGTCGTGAACTTTAACGCTTCACCCGGCGATGTTTGGACGGTTGGAAAATATCGTGCGGACGTTTTGCTGGACGGTAAACTTGCTAAAAGTCGGGATTTTGAAATCCAGAAACCGTCATCGAAAAACGCCGCTGATAATATATCTTCAAAACCTAAAACTATTCTTAAAAAATCACGGAAACTCAAGAAAAACTAATTAAACGCTGAATTTACTTTTGAGATTGAGAAAAGGTTTTTCAATAAAATAAAAGGAAATAGTCGAAACGATCAACGCCAATCCTACACCGACAATGATCTGAACGGGAACAGATTCAAACATTTTCTTCCCGAATTCATAAAATGGACCGTGCCAAAGGTAAAGCCCGTAAGAAATTTGTCCAAGCCAGCGTAAAGGTTTTATTTCGAGAATTGTTTTTGGTAATGATCTTTGCCGATTGAGAATCCATAAAATCATTATCGCCACAGCCATCGCAAAAATAGAAATAGGTCCGCAGTAGAGAAGCGGATCGAATTTATCAAAGCCTTGCAGCATTATGAATATCGTTACCAGCGAAGCTAAAGCGAGAAAATTAAATTGCCGGCTTACATAAAATTTTTCGGGTAATAAACGCCAACTATAGATCATAGCTGCGGCACAGCCGATTAAAAGCGAATCGATGCGCGTATCGGTTGAATAATAAAGAGTCAGCGTTGATGTAGAGATATATAAACGAAACAATCGCCAAAGAATAAGACCTAAAATCAAAATACTCGTCAATATAAATATCTGGTTGCGTTTAGTTTTTTCGGCAAAGACCGTGAACAAGATGAGTGACCAAATAATATAAAATTGCTCTTCGACAGCTAAAGACCAGGTGTGTGTAAGAATTCCCGTTAATCCGTCAAACGCACCATGCCAATTCATCAGATAAGAAAAAGCATAAAAAAGATTGTTATAAGTGTAAATTGTTTTGGCTCTATCGGGCGGCAGAAGATAATTTCCAAAAAAATAAATACAAATCAAAAAAATCCAAAACGCCGGAATCAATCGTAAAAAACGCCGCAGATAAAACTTTTTGAGGTTGATCTGTCCGTGTTCTTCATATTCCCTTATCAAAATGGAGGTGATCAGAAAACCGCTCAAAACAAAGAAAACATCAACGCCGAGAAATCCGCCTTTAGCAATCGAATTAAGTTCAGGAACAAGAGCGATCAGATGATAAATCATAACCATCAAAATCGCTATTCCGCGAATCCCGTCAAGTGCCGGAATATGTTTAAATTTAACGGCTTCAACCTCTGTTTCGTTACTCAACAAAACAGAATTAACGGAAGTCAGAGCATTTTCGTTAAAACTCATAGCGAATTTAAAGAATTGGATTGAAAGAAAATCTTGGAAATGGAGAAAAAACGGCAAGACAAAAACTTGCCCAGAACAATATCCTAGCAAATACCGCAGTTTAATACAAACTTTTTAAATACGCGACTTGTTATGAAACCTAGAGCAAATTTGAGATTAGTGTATGGTTTTTA
>JANMAA010000212.1:0-12003 GCA_031359215.1 Acidobacteriota bacterium
GAAAGATTGAACGGTAAAATCCAACTGCTCAAATCAATCGGCAGAGGCTATCGGAAGTTTGAAAACTTCCGCAGTGCAATACTCTTTTTCTACGGCAAACTTAGCTTGTTTCCACTAAATTCCCAGTAGAACCATATTTAATAAGGCAGAATCTTAAATTGTTCGAAAATTGCAATCTAAATTATGATGCACGAAATTTTAATCATCGAAGATGACGCGGATATTGCCGAAAGTCTGCAATATAATTTTAAGCGTGAAGGTTTTCGTCCCGTGATTGCCGAATCGGGCGAAAAAGGATTGCGTCTGGCACTCGACGAAAAACATCCGCCGGCATTAATTATTCTTGATCTGATGTTACCGGGAATGAGTGGAATGGAGCTTTGCCGCAGACTGCGCCGCGAATCTTTGACGGAAAAAACGCCGATCATAATGCTCACGGCAAAAGCCGCCGAAACCGATAAAATCGCCGGACTCGACATCGGCGCGGATGATTATATCGTCAAACCTTTTTCGGTCAAAGAAGTTGTAGCTCGTGTCCGCGCTGTTCTGCGGCGGGTTGAAAAAGAGATTCTCGAAAATTATAAAGATGATAAGATGGCGATAGATTTTGCCGATATGCGCGTTACCTGTATCGATGAAAACGTCAAACTAACGCGCAAGGAATTCGCGCTGTTGACGCATCTGATCAGAAATGCCGGACGAGTCGCCACGCGCCAAAATCTGCTTGATAATGTTTGGGGTTATAGCTATTTCGGCGATACGCGCACGTTGGACGTTCACATTCGCCGTCTGCGGCAAAAGTTGGGCGATTGTGGTAGCTGCATTGAAACCGTTGTTGGAGTCGGTTACCGGTTTATCGAATCAAAATAAGTTCAAAGTCGCTGCGATTTTCAGATTCACGATTGCGGGCGTTGGACTTTAGAAGAATGAGTTTTTTAAACACTTGGTTTGCAAGTAAAGAAATAGAAGAAAAACCTTCACGCCCGATTTTGAGCAAAATTCTCGAAACCCTGCGCGAAGGTGTGATTGTCGTCGGACAAGATACGCGCATCGTGGCTTCAAATGTGTCGGCGTATAATGCTTTTGCCCGTCGAAACGGCGCATTGGAAGAAAAACGTCTGAGCGAAGTTATCCGCGATGTGTCGCTTCACGAAGCCTTTCGTCAAGCATTGCAAAATAGCGAGGCTTCCGACATTACATTCGAGATTCCGGGCATTGAAAAACATATCTATGATGTGCATATTTCACCGATTCAACTTGAAAATATAAACGGCGCAATCGGTTTTTTTCACGACATCACGCAGATGAATCATCTCGAAAAAGTTCGTCAGGAGTTTCTCTCAAATATCTCGCACGAACTTCGCACGCCATTGACTTCGATAATGGCTTTTGTTGAAACTCTCGAAGACGGCGCAATCGAAGATAAGGAAAATAATCAGCGATTTCTAAGCGTAATTCGTAAAAATGCTCAACGAATGCACCATTTGATCGATGATATTTTAGAGCTTTCAACTATCGAAACGGGCAAAATCCATCTGGAATTAAAACAAGTAAATTTAGCCGCGCAGGTCGAAGAGGTTTTTATAAATCTTTCAACCAAAGCCAAAGACCGGCGTATAGAATTGATAAATGCAGTTCCCGAAGATGTAAGAATTTTCGCGGATGTCATCAGGTTTGAACAGATGCTCACCAACTTGATTGACAATGCTATAAAATTTAATCGTGCCAAAGGAATTGTAACCGTCGGATACGCCGAAAACGGCACTAAAGACATAATTTCCGTCGCTGACACGGGCGAGGGAATTTCCAATGAACATCTACAACGCATCTTTGAACGCTTCTACCGGACTGACCGCGCCCGTTCACGCGAAATAGGCGGCACGGGGTTAGGGTTGGCTATCGTCAAACATCTTTCAAGGCTTCATGGCGGTGAAGTTTCCGTTGTTTCGACTCTGACCAAAGGCACTGTTTTCTCCATCGAACTACCTAAAAAACCTGAATAATCGCTTGTTTTTAACCTGTCGTGTTTTGTGTTATAATAGAAATACCTCAGAAATTCGGTTTGGAAGGCGAATAGGTTTTTGCATATTCGTTTATCAAAACATTTAGAATATAAGGAGAAAATTATGGATTTAAACATCGGGCAGAAAGTTTCCTATCCAAATCAAGGCGTGTGTATGGTTGAGGATATTGAAAAGAAAAAAATCGGTGGTAACTCAATGAGTTTTTACGCACTTCGCGTTTTGAACGACAATTCGACTATTTTTGTTCCTGTCAATAATGCGGAAAACATCGGAATCAGACCGATTATTACTTCTAAACAATACAAAATGTTAGTAGTTGATTTAGCCAAAGACTTTGATGAGGTTTCAAGTGATTGGAAGGTTCGTTCCCGCGAATATAACGAAAAACTACAATCCGGCGATATGCTTCAGGCAGCCGATGTTCTGAAAAAACTCACATATTTAAGCCAGGAGAAAAAACTTTCTTTTCGTGAACAGAGTTTATTGGAAAAGGCTATGTATTTAATTGTTTCCGAAGTTACCAATGCCGGATTAGCGGATGAAAGCAAACTTGAAAACAAGATAAACGAACTTATCGAAAATGCCTGTATCAAACATCACGTTACGCAACCGAGTGTGATGGAAACAAAAGGTCATTAAAGTAATAAGGTTCAAGTAAAAACAATAACGCGGGAAGTGGAAATTTTTTCTTTTTCCCGCTTTATTACTTTTTATAGCTTGCCCGCACAACTGTTTTGATGTTTCCGCGAACGTGAAAATCACCTTCGATCTCGACGCGCAACGGATCACAAGCATTAACAAAGTCTTCCAAAATTATATTGATAACGTGTTCGTGAAAAACCTTTATCTCACGAAACGAATTAATATACATTTTCAAACTTTTCAGCTCGATGCAGCGTTCGTTCGGCACATATTTGAGCCGGATAATGGCAAAATCAGGGAAATCCGAAAACGGGCAAATTGCCGTAAATTCGGGAATCTCGAAATCTATCCAAATTTCACGACCGACAAATTCATAACTAAAAGTGTCAAGCGGATAAAGTTGCATCTCTTCGCGCGATGTCGAAGAAATTTCCAAATTCTGTTGATTAGTTGATGGTAAATTCATTTCGTCTAACATATTTCTTTAAACTCGAATCAAAGATTTTATAACAATTCACGCAAAAAGATTAAACTTCAAAATCATTTTCAAATACCGGATACAAAGTTTTGATAATTTTATAATTAATTTTCTATTAAATTCAGTTATAATGCGTAAAATATTTTCCGGCTGGAAATAACTAAAGATATTCCTTCGAGATTATGAACGATGCAGCGGTTGAAAACAGTAAAAAACTTGTGCGCGGACTTTCATTATTCGACGCGACGATGATTGTTGTCGGCTCGATGATCGGCAGCGGTATTTTTATTGTATCGGCAGAATCGGCGCGATTGGTCGGCGCACCGGGTTGGCTTCTGATTGCGTGGATTTTGGCGGGCGTGATGACTGTAACAGGCGCACTTAGTTTTGCCGAACTCGCCGCCGCAATGCCGAAAGCGGGCGGACCTTACGTTTTTATGAGCGAAGCCTACGGCAAACCAGTCGGATTTCTTTACGGTTGGTCGCAATTTCTAATTGTTCAAAGCGGCACGATTGCGGCAGTCGCGGTTGCTTTTGCCAATTTCACAGGCATTTTATTACCAAGCATTTCCGGCA
Organism: Acidobacteriota bacterium; assembly: GCA_031359215.1. GTDB lineage: Bacteria > Acidobacteriota > Blastocatellia > Pyrinomonadales > Pyrinomonadaceae. The sequence continues at coordinate 3,721 of JANMAA010000212.1, forward strand.
CTAAGTATCTGTTTAATCCAATAGTTTTCGGTTCTTACGCGATCAGTCTTTCTACGCAACAATTTCTTGCTATCGTCAGCGTCGTGCTTTTGACACTTATCAACACACGCGGTTTGAAGGTTGGAAAATGGATTCAAAATACATTTACTATCACAAAAACACTCGCTTTATTAGGCTTGGTTATTATTGGTTTATTGTTCGGCTGGAATTCCGGCGGCGCACTTTTTACGGCTGATTGGTGGAATCCGGCGGCAAATGGCTGGAATTTGGAAACGGCGCAACCTGCCGCCGCCGCGCTTGGCAGTTTGGCTTTTGCAGTAGTTTTGGGCAAAGCGATGACCGGACCGCTTTTTTCGCAATCGGCTTGGGACAATGTTACTTTTACGGGCGGCGAAATTGAAAATCCGGGTAAAAATCTCCCGCGTGCGCTTTTGATCGGCTGTCTGATCGTGGTCAGTTTGTATATTTTGGCAAACGTCGCCTATACCGTAACTTTGTCATTGCCGAATTTGCAAAATGCGCCGAATGGTCGAGTTGCCGTTACTGTAATGGAGCAAATTATCGGTGCGCCGGGTTTACTAATTATGACGGTTGCGCTGATGATTTCGACTTTTGGATGTAATAATGGTTTGATTCTGTCAGGTGCGCGTGTGTCTTATGCGATGGCGAAAGACGGTTATCTTTTTGCGCCGTTGGCAAAAACCAATAATAAGCACGTTCCCGCTTTTGCACTTCTTGCCCAATGCGTTTGGACTTGCCTCTTAATTTTGCCGCGAACCGTAACTTATAACGAAGGAAATTCGGCACCTATTTTTGGCAATATTTACACACAACTTTTAGAATATACCGTTTCGGTTCATCTTGTTACGTCCGCGCTGTCGGTTTTGGCTGTGATCGTTTTGCGCTATCGTGCGCCGCAGATGGAAAGACCTTATCGCACTTGGGGTTATCCGTTTGTGCCGATTATCTTCCTGTTGCTTTCGATATTTGTCATATTGACACTTCTTTATCTTGCACCGACAACCTCAGGCATCGGTTATCTTTTGGCTTTTACCGGCATTCCGGTTTATTTTATTTGGCGCGGACGCGCTCGAAAAAGCAGGAATTAATAAAAGTTCCATTTAGAAAATAATCGCAAAAACGCACAATAATCACAAAAATAAAATTATTTTTGCAGATTTTGTGCTTTTTGCGGCAAATACAAACCGGAACAATTATAAACTTTATGATTGTTTAACTTCCGTTCGACGACGCATTTCCGCCATCAAATCTTCATCGCTCATACTATTGATCTGCGGTGCAACCGGCGATGAAGCAAGTTTCTTTTGTTCTTGCTCAATCTTTTCTTCTTCTTCGGCTTCGCGCATTCCCTCTTTAAATGCTTTGCGGGTTTGTCCGAAAGATTTTGCCAATTGCGGCAAACGGCTGGCGCCGAAAAGTAAAAACAGGACGGCGACGATTAAAATAATTTCTGTTGATCCAAGATTCATATAAATTTCTCACTTACATCTTTTTTGACGCATCTTCGATTCAAAAAGTTTCTACGTCAATAAATTTTATAATACAGCTATTCGCGGCAAATTTCATCCATTCGACAAAATATGAAGCAATTGAAGCTAAATTATTTTTCAACACCGGCTGCTGCAATAGGAGTTTGCGTATCTTCCCAATCTCCTTGAACCGCACCTTCCGCTAGAGTTTTGGTTACTCCGTTGTAAATAACCACGACAGATAATCTTATATTAACACCCGGAGCATTTACTTGAAAATATGGCGTGAATGGAGGTTGATTTGCATATTTAGGCTTTAATCCAAACGCTTCATATATCTCATTCGCAGTTCTCCGAATAAATTCATCTACTTCTGATGAACGATATTTGTTGCCGTCTTTCAAAAGTTCTTTGCTTCCGTCAATAACAATTTCTCCGCCCGCGCGCTTGTCGTTGGCATTAGGAAACCAAGCGTAAGGCTTGAAACTTAAAATCGAAAAACCCTTTACCTGTTTAATTGCCTGTGCAAGTTTGGCTTTAACTTTTTCTTCGTTTACTTTTTGAGCAGATTGCTTTTCTACTACATCGAGATTTACGAATTCTACTTGCGGTTGATTTGATTGTCCTTCATTCTTCTTTTTTAGTTCCGTTTCATACTTGTTACGTTCAAAATTATACTGTCTTTTGAAGATAAATCTTGCTGGACCAGTAGTATAACCGTCATTAATACCAGAAGGAGCAATTCCGATCAACTCCCAATTTTTTCTACCCAAATCGTTAATATCATTAGTTCCATCATCAAAAATTACTAAATATTCCCATTGTTTCTCTTCGGTTTGAGCAACTAAACTGAATGCACCGAACAACAAAAACAAAACGCACAAAATGATTTTTTTAGACATATAAATCAATCTCCCTCTCTTGATATGTAATTCTGTAACTCCATTAACTTTGCACGTTTTTCGATAATTTAAGTTGCAGTTTTATGTTTATCTCTAAACTTGTCCATCGCATCAACTAAGGCTGAAGTAATTCCCTTCTCAGAAATCGAATGTCCGGCATCCGGGATAATTTGCAAATCGGCTTCGGGAAATGCTTTATGCAATTCCCACGCACTCGTCGCCGGACAGACGACATCGTAGCGACCTTGGACGATAACGGTTGGAATATGTCTTATTTTATCAATATTTTCGATAAGATAATTTTCGGTCGGGAAAAACGAATTGTTCATAAAATAATGGCACTCGATACGCGCCAATGCCAACGCTTCTTCTTCGCCTTCCCAATGTTCCATCAAATCTTTGTCGGGAAAAAGTTTCGAGGTCGAGCCTTCCCAAACGCTCCACGCCCGCGCCGCTTCAACCCGTGTTTTTTCATCATCACTTGTCAGGCGTTTATAGTAAGCCGTCATAAAATCGCCGCGTTCGTCTTCGGGAATCGCATCGCGGTAGCGTTCCCAAAAATCGGGAAAAATTTCCGACGCACCCGATTGATAAAACCACTCCAATTCCTTCCGGCGAGTCAGAAAAATACCGCGCAAAATCAAACCTAAGCACCTTTCGGGATGAGTTTCGCCGTAAGCTAAACTCAAGGTGCTTCCCCACGAACCGCCGAAGACATACCATTTTTCGATACCGAATTTTTCGCGCAAGGTTTCAATGTCATTGATTAAATCCCAAGTTGTGTTTTCGCGCAGTTCGGCGTGCGGCGTTGATTTCCCCGAACCGCGTTGGTCAAACAAAATTATATGGTAGGCTGCCGGGTCAAAAAATTGGCGATACATCGGAGTCAGTCCGCCGCCGGGTCCGCCGTGCAGAAAAACAACGGGAATTCCATCCGCATTTCCGCATCGCTCGTAATAAATGCTGTGAATCGCGGAAACTTCCAGAAATCCCTCATCGAATGGTTTAATTTCAGGGTAAAGTGTTTTCATAGTTGGCATCATACTAAATATTTTCTTTTATATTCAAACTAAATTCGGTTTATCGGCAAAAAAATGTTTTATCCATAGTCTATTGTTTGGTATTGTGCTTGCATTAATTAAAAGTGAAGCTGTGCTATGTATTGATTTGATTCACGATAGTTCAATTTATACGGTGAAGTTGTTATGAAAAAGAAAGTTCTCATTGTTGAAGATTACGAAGAGGCGCGTGGTTTTATGAAACTTCTCATCGAGAGCTACGGCTATCAGGTAGTCGAAGCGGCTGACGGGATAGAGGCGATCGATCGGGTAAGACAACAACATCCTGATCTGATTCTAATGGACATTTCCCTGCCGGTTGTTGACGGACTCACCGCAACGCGAACCATCAGAGAACTTCATTTTGCAGCGCACATACCAATCATTGCCGTAACTGCTTTTGGCAAATCATATCACAAACAAGCCATCGAAGCCGGTTGCAACGATTTGATTGATAAACCTGTTGATTTCGATGTGCTTGAGCCAATTCTCCATCAATATCTCGCGCCTTGCGCGAATTGTTCCAATAAAGTTTGATTATTCGTTGACAAATAATTTAGAGAAAAGCCGTTTGATTTTCATACGGCTTTTTATTTCTGTCTTAAACTAACAAATAAATTATCTTTAACCCAAAACCGCCAAGGCTTTTCGGCAAATTCTTCGGCGTAATCAATTCCGATACGTTTTCCTACAGCAATATGTTCTTCAGAAATTGTCTTGAAATCTTCCAACCAAACTTTATCGTTTAGCAAATCCGCGCCGTTAAAAGTTTTATCAATGGCAAGCGCAATGCAGAGTTTTCCGGGACCGGAAGTCAGATTTTTGTCGGGCATTTTTCCACGCCTTTCACGCATAATTTCGATGTTTTCGACCGGTTCGACGGCGCGAATCAAAATCGCGTGCGGCACATCAACTTTGCCGGCGACAACATTAAACTGAAAATACATTCCATAAATAAAAAATATATATGCGTGTCCGCCTTCGGCAAACATCGTTTCAGTGCGTTTTGTGCGGCGGTTTTGGTAAGAATGTGCGGCTTTATCAATCGCGCCGAGATATGCTTCGGTTTCGACTATCATTCCCGAAACCCTCGTGCCGTCGGTAGTCGGAACAACTAAATTTTTGCCGAGTAAATCCTGTGCGATTTGCAAAGTGTCATCGCGCAGATAAAATTCGCGTTGAATTTTTTTAGTCAATTTATTAATTTTCTTTCCCGAAATTTTCAGGATAATAGATCAATTCGACAATTTGTCCGCCAACGCCCTTCGTGTAAAAAGAAGAAGTTCCGTCACGGTGCGGTTTGATCGGGCGATTTTCTTTTTCGGCAGCTTTTTGCAATTCTTCAAGAGTTTCGACCTTCAAACCGATATGCGTCGGATGTTTTGAATTCGGCGGCAAAAGGGCGATTCCAAAACCACGCGCATCGCGCATCATCGCCCAATCTTCATAAACCGTTTCGACACTAAAACCTAATCGCTTGTATTCTTCAACATCTTTTTCCAAATCGTCCGTTTTGATCGCTAAATGGTCAACCGTTCCCGCAAACCGCAAATCTTTTTCATCGCTCATAAATAAAACTCCTTTCAATTAAATTTTATCAATTAAAAGGAGTTTTTGCATTTAAGCGACAAATTTTTTGCCGGTAAATTTAGATCATATCGGGATTTTTGACAACGCCGATAAACGGTAGATTGCGGTAACGTCCCGCTACATCTAAGCCGTAACCAACGACGAATTTATTCGGAATCTGAAAACCGCAATAATCAATTTTCAATTCTTTTTTGATGCGTGGTTCGGGTTTATCGAGTAGTGTGGCGATTTTTATTGAATTTGCGCCGCGTGAACCCAGAATTTCCGTCAGCCGAAAAAGCGTCAAACCCGTGTCAACAATATCTTCGCAAACAATCACGTCTTTGCCGCGAATCGGGTTGGTCAAATCCTTTAAAATTTCGACATCGCCCGTGCTGACCGTCGCATCTTTATAACTCGAAACCGCCATAAAATCTATCGAAAGTTTCAAGTCTATCTCGCGCATCAGGTCTGCCATAAAAACACACGAACCCTTCAAAACGCCGACTAAAACCAAGTCTTTATCAGCATAATCAGCCGTGATTTGTGCTCCGATTTCAGCAACCCGTGCTTTTATTTCATCGGCGGAATACATTGTTTCAAGATTCGAGTTGATAAATTCGCTATTTTTTTTCGCTGCCTGTGTTTCCATTTATTGTCTCCAAGATTTGATTGAAATGGTTTTTGAAAATACTATGTGAGTTATAGAAAAAGGTCAATTATTCAAATCAAAAATTTTATGTCCGAACAGAAAGAAACCCGCAATCGCATCCGCGAACTAGTCAAACAGATTTTAGAAACCGTCCCGCTTGAAGAAGAAAAACCGCCTGAAAATTTTCCAAAGCGCGTCGTCGTTAATTCTTTGCAAGATAAAATCAATAAAGAATTTGACCGTGACGAATCGGCAAAAAGTTTGATAACCGAAGATGATCTACGAGGTTTAGATTTCGGCGAAAAGCTAAGAATTGCCGAAAACGCTAAATTTACACCGCTTGCGAATGATATAATCAAAGAAAAAAACATTAGTTTAATCAAAAAATCTTCGCGCCGTTCTTCCGTCAAAGTAAAAACTGTGGCTGTCGGCGCAGATCACGGCGGTTTTCAGTTTAAAGAACAGCTTAAAGATTTTCTTATCGAATCGGGATTGCAAGTGCGCGATTTCGGCACGAATTCTACGGACGCAGTTGATTATCCCGACTTTGCTCACGCCGTCGCCAAAGCCGTCAGCGAAAAACAAGTTGATGTCGGAATCATCATTGACGGCGCAGGAATCGGAAGCGCAATGACTGCCAACAAAGTTCCCAATGTTCGTGCTGCCGCTTGTTATTCGGCGACCTTAGCGAAAAATTCCCGCGAACACAACGGCGCAAATGTTTTAACACTCGGAAGCGGACAAAATAATTTCAACGAAATCAAAGAGATCGTCGAAGCGTGGCTGTCAACCGATTTGACCGAAGACCGCCACAAAAAGCGTGTTGCGAAAATTGATAATATCGAAAAGCAATACAAAAAATGATAAAATATCGGACACGCACGAGGTGAAAGTTATGGAAAATGTGAATGCTGAAAGTTCGACTCAAACTATTCCGCCGATTATTTCTTCTTCAAAGATGACTTACGAAGAATTTTTGCGCGAATACGACGGGCAATATGCAGAATATGTTGAAGGCGAAATAATAAAACCAATGTCGGTAACACAAAGACACGATGATTTAACGCTTTTTTTACAAGCTCTTTTGAGATTATTTGTAGAAGCAAACAAGTTAGGCAAAATACACGGTGAACCTTATCAAATGAAAATGGTTTTCGGCGATAAAACGAAAGGGCGCGAACCCGACATTTTCTTTGTCAAGACGGAAAATCTCGACCGCATCGGCGAACAATTCTTTGACGGCGCGGCTGATTTGGTAATTGAAGTCATTTCACCGGAATCGGTTATGCGCGATACGCAAGATAAGTTTGAAGAATACGAAGCGGCAGGTGTTGAAGAATATTGGATAATTGATCCGAATCGGCGAACGGCGAATTTTTATAATTTGGATGAAAACAGCAAGTATAAACTTCGCTATCCATCACCCGAAGATAAATTTGAAAGTCGCGTAATCGAAGGACTTTGGATACAAACCGAATGGCTGTGGCAAGATGAATTGCCGAATTTGATGGATATTTTGCGGGAATGGAAACTGATTTAGTTCAAAGTTCAAAGTGAAATACTCATTTAGACTTTGGACTTTGGACTTTGAACTTTGAACTTATGATTAACGGAAACTACGAAAAACTCGTTGAACAAATTACCGACTTAGTTTTATCGAAACTCGATGGCGATAATTATTGTCCGACGTTTTGCCGCGCTGATGTTGAAAGGATAGTTGACGCGGGCGCGGCGCGCATCGGTGTTGTGTTGGGAGATTCGGCAACCGCGCACGATTGGGCGAGTTTGGTTGACCACACGCTTTTGAAACCCGAAGCGTCGGAAAGCGACATCAAAAAACTCTGCGAAGAAGCCGCGCAATATGGTTTTGCTTCAGTATGTGTCAATCCTTCGTGGGTAAAAAAGGCGAGCGAATTTTTGCGCGGAACGAATGTTCCCGTTTGCACGGTCATTGGTTTTCCATTGGGTGCGACGCTTTCGGATGTTAAGGCTTACGAAGTGCGCCGCGCGATTTTTAACGGTGCAAAAGAGGTTGATATGGTTATCAATATAGGTGCGTTGAAATCCGGCGACGACTGCACGGTTGAAGACGACATTCGCGCCGTCGCCGAAGCCGCGCACGAAAACGGCGTATTGTGCAAAGTCATAATCGAAACCGCGCTTTTGACCGACGAAGAAAAAGTCCGCGCTTGCGTCGCGTCAAAAAATGCGGGAGCGGATTTCGTCAAAACTTCGACCGGATTTGCCAAAGGCGGTGCAACCGTCGCCGATGTCACGTTGATGCGGCGCGTCGTCGGAAGCGATTTGGGTGTCAAAGCATCGGGCGGTGTAAAAGGAATTGAAGATGCAAAAGCAATGATCGAAGCCGGCGCAACAAGAATCGGTGCCAGCGTCGGCGTAAAGATCGCTCAAGAAGCAAGCGGTATCAAATCAAATATAATTGCAGGAAATTATTAATATTTTAATACGGAGCAAAGGCTTTGTTGTGTGGATCATATTCATCATTTCAACTATATGATGAATTATGAAGAACAAACTAAACCACTCTGCACTGGAAGTGCAGAGGTTGTCTGTGGACTGAAAGTCCGATTTCCAGCTAATCTTCAAGGATG